>JAHZIT010000055.1 GCA_022601275.1 Actinomycetes bacterium | reverse complement strand
TGAGCGAGGTTGAAGTCCTCGCCGACCAGGTCAGCATTATTCGTCAGGGCCGCATCGTGCAGAACGGCACCCTCGACGACCTTCGCGGCCAGACTCGCAGCACGATCACCGCCACGCTCGAAAACCCGCCTCCGACCGTGAGTCACCTCGACGGCTTCTGCAGTGCGCACCTCGAGGACGCGCACTTCACCGGCTCAGCCGAGGCCGCTAATGTCGGCGCCGCTGTGGCGCAACTACTTCGGTACGGACTCGCCGCGCTGACAGTAACCCCGCCCTCGCTCGAAGAGCTCTTCCTCCAGCAGTACACGAGCGCTGACGCAGTGAGCGATATGGGCCCAGAGGTGAGCGAACTTTCATGACCGCCTTCACGGGTGTAGCCGTGCTCCTGCCTGTTTCGCTCAAACAAAACGCTCGCGCCATCGCCCCGTGGGTAATGGGCGTGTCGGCTCTCTCGGTGTCATCGATCCTGGCCTACCGGCTGATTTTTCCCGATATCGACGAACGTCGGCAGCTGTCGGCGGCGCTGACGTCGAATCCGGCGCTGTCCCTGATCTTCGGCCCGGCTCGTGACTTGATGACCAATGACGGTTTCAATGCGTGGCGTTCCGGAGCCCTGGGTGCTTTCTTCGCAGCGCTGATGGCGATCCTCGTCGTGGTCGCCAATAGCCGCGCTGACGAGGATTCTGGACAAGCTGAACTCCTGGCCTCGGGTGTGTTGGGCCGACAGGCTCGCCTGACCGTCGCCGTCCTGCTGGCCGTCATCGCTTCTCTGGCCCTGGGGGTGGTGTGCTTTGTGCTCACCGTCGCCGTGGGTGGCGCGGCGCTGCCCACATTGTTGCTGTCGTCAACTTTCGCCGCCTCGGGCTTGATGTTCGCCGGGGTGGCCGCGGTGACCGTCCAACTGGGCTCCGATGCCCGCTCCGCCAGCAGCATTGCGATCGGCTTGTTGGGGATGTTCTTCGTGGTGAGGGGATCCATCGATTCCATCGATGCTGCTGGGTGGGCGGTCTGGACGACGCCACTGGGCTGGTTGGAGCAGGTACGCCCCGCCGCCGACATCAATCCCTGGCCGCTGCTGCTGGCCCTGGCCCTGGCAGTCGTCTTGATCGCGTTCGGGTTCGTCCTCGACGGCAGACGTGACTACGGCGCAGGCATCATCGCGCCCCGGCCCGGACCGGCTCGCGGTGGCCGCGTTGCCAACGTGTGGGGTCTGGCGGTTCGCCTCAATCGGGGCTCCCTGATCACTTGGCTGGTTGCCTTCGCCGGTCTCGGCGTCGTTTTCGGATACCTGTCCACCGCCATCACCGAGTTGCTGGCTTCCAACACCTCTCTGCGCGGCGTACTGGCGGGCCAGCCGGGCGGCGCCCCGAATTTGACGTTCGCATTCATCGTCACGATTCTGGAGTTGGTCGGCCTCATCGCCGCTGTCTCCGGGGTGCAGACTGTCAATCGGATAGCGTTCGAGGAGAAAAACTTTCGCGTCGAACCCTTGCTGGCCGGTGCGGTACGCAGGCCGACATATCTAGCCAGCAACATTTTGGTCGCCTATCTCGCCCCGGCGATCTACCTCCTGGTCGGTGGAACGATGTTAGGTCTGATCGCCGCCAATTCGGATACCGGGGTCTCGATCCCGAGCGTCGTCGCGCAGGCCGCGGCCACCATCCCCGCGGTGTGGGTCCTGGTCGCGATCGCCGCTGCCGCCATTGGGGTTCAACCGGCAGTCCGTCTCGTTGGCTGGTTGGCCATCATCGTCGCCTTCGCACTGACCATCCTCGGGCCGACATTCAAACTGCCCGAATGGGCTTTGTCGATCAGCCCACTGCACCACGTCCCTGACGTCACCGTGTCGGCGCCCGACTGGACCGGCCTCGCTGGTGTGGCAGCGGTCTTCGTCGCGGTCACTGCCGTCGCTTTCGCCGGCTTCCGCCGTCGCGACATCGGCTGAACGCCATCACCTTCGGTACCCGGTAAGCGATCGCGCTCAAACCAAACGAGTGTGGCGTCGACCCGGCGCAGTCAGTTGGGTGATGGGCGAACCCCGCGAAGGGCCGCGGCTGTCCATCAGTGATCAGCAGATGCGTGGAAGTTGTTCGCCGATAGGCAGATCCACCACCCGGGTGCCGCCCAGCGCGGTGAGCGCTACGACCATCCCCGGGTGTTCGGTGACGCACCTGCCGATCACCGAAGCACGTCTACCGTAGGGGTGGGCGTGCATCGCAGCGAGCACGCTGTCGGCGTCCTGGGCAGCAACGAAGGCGATGAGCTTGCCTTCGTTGGCGACGTAGAGCGGGTCGAGTCCCAGCAGCCCGCAGGCATCGCGGACGGCGCCGGGAATAGGCAAAGATCTTTCGTTGAGCGTGATTCCGACGCCCGCGGCCTTGGCGATCTCATTCAGGGTTGCGCCGACACCGCCCCTGGTGGGGTCGCGCAGCGTATGGATGTCTGCCCCGGTGTCGATCATCTCGGCGACGAGTCCATGCAGGGGTGCGCTGTCGCTGGTGACGTCTGTGGCGAACTCGAGGCCCTCTCGGCAACTCATCACCGCCACCCCGTGCACACCGATGTCACCACTGACGATCACGACATCGCCGGGCCGGGTGCGCTGCGGACGGATGTCCGCACGCTTGTCCACGATGCCGATGCCTGCGGTGTTGATGTACACCCCGTCGCCGTGCCCCGACTCGACGACCTTGGTGTCACCGGTGGCCAGGCTTACACCGGCCGCCACTGCCGCAGTGCCGACGGCCCGCGCGATCCGCGCGACTTCGGTCAGCGCGGTGCCCTCCTCGAGGATGAAGGCGGTCGACAGCGCAATCGGCTGCGCACCAGCCATGGCCAGATCGTTGACCGTTCCGTTGACGGCCAGATCGCCGATGCTGCCGCCGGGGAAGAACAGTGGCTTGACCACGTAGGAGTCGGTCGAGAAGGCCAACCTCTCGGTGCCCAATTTCAGCACTGCAGAATCGCCCATCCCGGTTTCGGCGGCCGGGCCGAATGCGGGCAGGAACAAGCTCTCCACGAGCTCGGCGGACATGGCCCCCCCGCCGCCGTGTCCCATCACGACGTTGGGCGCGTCACGCAGCGGCGCCGGACAAACCCAGGCTTCGGTGTCGATGCTCGCTGATGTGTCATTCGAACCGGTTCCGGTGGGAGCCACTTCAGACATGTGTCACGTCCAGCCGCCGGTACAGATAGTGGGCGGCACACGCACCCTCGGAGGAGACCATGGTGGCGCCCAGAGGATTACGCGGTGTGCACAACGTGCCGAACGCCGCGCACTCATGGGGTTTGATCAAGCCCTGCAACACCTCGCCGGAACGGCACACCGCCGACTCCTCGGTATGGATGTCGGTCACGGCGAAGCGATGCTCCGCGTCGTAGTCGCGGTACTTGTCGGCCAACCGCCAGCCGCTCGAGGGGATCATCCCGATTCCGCGCCAGGCCCGGTCTGTTACCTCGAACACGTCCAGCAGCATCGCTTTGGCGGGGGCGTTGCCTTCTTGGCGCACCGCCCTGGGGTACGCGTTCTCCAACTCGTGGCGGCCGGATTCCAGTTGCAGCACGGTGCGCCGGATGCCTTCGAGGATGTCCAGCGGCTCGAAACCGGTCACCACGATCGGGATGTCGTACTTGTCGCAGAGCGGCGGATACTCATCGGTACCCATCACAGCGCAGACATGGCCGGCGGCCAGCACGGCCTGCACCCGGCAGGTGGGGGACTCCATGATCGCGGCGATGGCCGGCGGCACGAGCACGTGCGACACCAACAGGGAGAAGTTCTTGATGTCGAGCTGCTTCGCCTGGTGCACAGTCATCGCGTTGGCCGGGGCGGTGGTCTCGAAACCGATCCCGAAGAACACCACCTGTTTGTCCGGATTGGCCTTGGCGACGGTGAGGGCATCGAGGGGGGAGTAAACCACCCGCACGTCGCCGCCTTCGCCCTTGATCCGGAACAAATCCTTGGCGCTGCCCGGAACCCGCAGCATGTCACCGAATGAGCAGAAGATGACGTCGGGCCGGGAAGCGATCTCCAGCGCCTTGTCGATGATCTCCAACGGCGTCACACACACCGGGCACCCCGGCCCATGGATCATCTGAATCTCGTCGGGGAGTAGCTGGTCGATACCGTGCCGGATGATCGAGTGAGTCTGTCCGCCACAGACTTCCATGATGGCCCAGCGTCGGCTGGTGGCGGATCGAATCTGATCGATCAACTTACCCGCAAGTTCAGGATCACTGAACTCGTCCAGGTACTTCACTGCGGCACCTGACGACTACCGGTGGTGGTGTCGGCCGTCTCAGGGTTGGTCATACCCGCCTGCCGGGCGGCCAATTCGAACCCGTCGCCGAACTCCTCCTCGAGCGCCCCGAGGCGCTCGAACTCCGCCAATGTCTGGATCGCCGACTCCTCGTCCAGACGCTGAATCGCGAAACCGACGTGCACCACCACGTATTCGCCTACTCGGGCGTCGGGTAGGAACTGCAGGCAGACGTCCTTCTGCACCCCTCCGAAGTCAACGACGGACATCAGCGTGCCGTCTCGATCCTCCATGCGCAGAATCTTCCCCGGTACCGCCAGACACATGACCAGTCCTTTCTGTCGTCCCAGTATTCCGAGTTCCTGTTGTGGCGAGTTCCTGTTGTGGCGAGTTCCTGTTGTCTCAGTTTCTGTGTTTTAGTCCCTGTTGGCTCAGTTCCTGTGTCCTAGTATCCCGCGTTCCCGACCATGAGTTGACCCAGTGCGATACCGCCATCGTTAGGCGGCACGTGGCGATGGGTAATGACCGTGAAACCTTTGTCGTTCAGCGCTGTCAACGAGTGTCGCACCAGCAGCGCGTTCTGGAACACGCCACCGGACAGAGCGATCGTGCTGCTATCCGGGGCGCACCCGGCGGCGAGATCGACCACCAACCGGGTCACCGCGCTGTGGAATCGGGCACCGATCACGTCTGCCGGCACACCGGTGCGCACATCCTCGAGGACCGCGCTGAGCAGGGGCGCGGGATCGATCAGTGCCGGTGTCGCGACCGCGAAGTCGATTTGGAACCGGTATCGCCGGCTCCCGGGGTCGGTCCCGCGGGACAAGCCCTCCAACTCGATCGCCGCCTGCGCTTCGTAGTCGACCACCTGGCGGACACCGGCCAGCGCGGATACGGCGTCGAACAGCCGTCCCATGCTGGAGGTGGGAATACAGCCCAGCCCGGTCTCAAGCTGATGCAGCAATACCCCGCGTTCTGCCGCCGGGCAGGTGTGAACCGGCGGCAGGTCGTCAAACCAGGGCAGCCCCGCAGCCCACAGGTGCGCCATGGCCATTCGGTAGGGCCGGAGCACACTGACGTCGCCGCCCGGCAGCGGCACGTACTTCAGGTGTGCCATCCGGCGGAAACCCTTGTAGTCGGCGAGCAGCACCTCACCGCCCCACACCGCGCCGTCGGGACCGTACCCGGTGCCGTCGAAGGCAAAACCGAGCACCGGCTCGGACCCGCTCAAGCCGTGTTCGGCCATCACCGCAGCGATGTGCGCGTGGTGGTGTTGAACCGGGCAGACCGGCCGACCCTGGGAGTTGCGGTGCGCCCACGAGGTCGAGCGGTACCCCGGATGAGCATCGGTTATCAAGATTTCAGGGTGCACACCCGTCAGTGCGCCGAGGTGGCTCGACGCGGAGTCGAACGCGGACAGGGTTGCCAGGTCGTCCATGTCGCCGATGTGCTGGCTCAGCCAGGCATATCGGCCCTCGGCGACGGCCATGGCGTTCTTCACGTCGGCGCCGACTGCCAGCGTCGGCGGAACAGCCGTCGGCAGGGCGACGGGCAGCGGCGCGTAGCCGCGGGACCGGCGGATAGGTAGTTCGGTGCCTGCCAGCGCTCGCACCACGGAGTCGTCGCAAGGCACCAAGATCGGCCGGTCATGCAGTAGCCAGCCGTCGGTGAGGTGCGAAAGACGTTCTGTTGCTTCGTCGTCGCGGTAGCAGATCGGCTCGCCGCCCAGGTTGCCCGATGTCATCACCAGCACCGGGGGTCCGGGTTCGTCACCCGGGAGTCCGAACAGCAGAGAGTGCAACGGGGTGTAGGCCAGGATCACGCCGAGGTCCGGGTTGCGCGGCGCCACCGAAGCAGCGACCGGGGCCGAGGACGCGCGCTCCATCAGCACGATCGGTCGTTGCGGGCCTGACAGCAGGCGTTCTGAGCATTCATCGAGTTCGCACAGCGTGCCCGCCACTTGCAGATCCGGGACCATCACCGCGAACGGTTTGTCGCCGCGCCGTTTGCGGCGGCGTAGTTCGGACACCGCGTCGGCGTTGGCGGCGTCACATGCCAGGTGGTAGCCCCCGAGCCCTTTGACCGCCAGGATGCCGCCGTCGCGCAACAGCTTCCGGGCCTGCCCCAAGCCCTCATGGCCCCTTGCAGTGTGTCCAGCGCTATCGCGGTAGGCGATGGTCGGGCCGCACTGTGGGCAGCACACCGGTTGGGCATGGAACCGACGATCGGTTGGGTCGGCGTATTCGCCCGCGCAGTCTTCACACAGCGGAAAGGCCGCCATGGTGGTTGCAGAGCGGTCATACGGCAGTGCGGTGATGATCGTGAAGCGCGGGCCGCAGTTCGTGCAGTTGACGAATGCGTGCCGGTACCGGCGGTTGGCCGGATCGCGTTGCTCGGCTGCGCAATCGGCGCACATGGCTACGTCGGGGGAGGCCAGGGTGCGCCCGCCGTCCGAATGGGACGTGTCCTCAATGCTGAAGCCGGTGCCGCCGCGTGTCGGAACCTCTTCCACCACAATCGCTTCGATGACCGCGAGCGGGGGCGGGGCGTCACGAAGCAGGGTGAGGAACCGGTCGACGTCGTCGGGCTTGCCCTCGACCTCGATGATGGCGCCGGAACTGTCGTTGCGCACACAACCGGACAGGCCGGCTGCGGCGGCGGTGGTATACACAAACGGCCGGAAGCCGACGCCCTGGACCACACCGTGCACGCAGATCCGACGCCGGCACCGGCCGGTCATGGCGGATCCTCGCTCAGGTGACATGTCCGTTGCGGGATGGGTCGGCCAGCCGTGCGACCCAGGTGCACCAATCGGGGATGCCGTCGCCCCGGGTTGCCGATAACGGCAGTATCTTGATGCCCGCGTTCAGCGATCGTGCATAGTCTGCGCACGTGTCGACATCGAAGTCCACGTAGGGCAGTAGATCCATCTTGTTTATGACGACAAGCCCTGCGGCGGCGAACATGTGGGGGTACTTCAGCGGCTTGTCGGTACCCTCGGTCACCGAGATCACCACGACTTTGCTGTGCTCGCCGAGATCGAACATGGCCGGGCAGACGAGATTACCGACGTTCTCGATGAACAACAGCGAGCCGGGCTCGGGGTCGAGGGTAGCGAGTGCCCGGCGCACCATGTCGGCGTCCAGGTGACAGCCGGCCCCGGTGTTGATCTGCACGGCGCGGGCACCGGCGGCCCGGATGCGATTGGCGTCGAGCAGCGTCTCCTGATCTCCCTCGATCACGGCGATCGGCCGCCGGCCGCTGAGTTCGCGGATGGTGCGTTCGAGGAGAGCTGTCTTGCCTGCGCCGGGCGAACTTGTCATGTTGAGCGCCAGGATGTTGCGCTCGGCCAGCCACCCCCGGTTCTCCTCGGCGATCAGGTCGTTCTTGGCGAGGACCTTCTGCTCGAGGGTGATGGTTTCGGTGTGAATGCTCCGGTGCGGGTGGTCGTGCGGTTGGTCGTGCGGGTGGTCCTGGTCGTGCGGGTGGTCGCGATTGTGGTTGTCGTCGGCCGGCGTGATGATTGCGCCTTCACCGCCGCAGCCACAGGTTGCGCACATCCTCAGCTCACTTCCATGGACATGATTTTCAGGTCCCGACCCTCGAGCACCTCGACATCGGCGCTCCCGCACCGGCACAGCAGGAGCGGGTCGGTCATTTCAAAACGAGCAGCGCAACTTCGGCACCGTGCCGAGCCGGGCCGGATGTCGACGTCGAGCTGTGCACCATCTGCAACGGTCCCTTCGGTCGCCAGGCCGAAACAGAACTCCATCGCAGCCGGCACGATCGCGCACAGTGCGCCGACTTCGAGTCTGACGCTGTGCACGCGGCGACCAGCGGCGTGCTCGCACACCGACTCGACAACACTCTGTGTGATAGCCATCTCGTGCATACCTGTCCGTTCCGTGGCCGGATGCCCCCACGATAGGACCGCGGCCCAGGCGCGTCCACACGCGGTTACGCGGTTACCTTGGCGAGCACCCGCCGCAGGAAGTCGATCTGGTCGGTCTTGACCTGCGGGTCGTTATAGATGTCGAAATGGCCGTAGGGGTAGCGGCGAAGTTCGCCTCGGGGTGCTCGATGCGCTGCTCTGATCGTCGGACCTGGCGGCGTAGTGGTGTCGCCTTCGCAGACGCACAGCAGTAGCGGCATGTGCAACTGCGCGGCCTTGCGGCCGGGCCGTTCGAATGCGAAGCGCAGCATCAAACGAGCCGTGAATTCGTTGCGCCACAGAGAATCCGGAGCAAGCATCGCCTCAAAGCCTCGCTTGGCTCCAGGCGAGGTCATCGCGGCAACGGTGCCGGGTTCGCCGATGGCCGGCAGCAGGCGGGGCGGGTGGCCGCGCCACGCGCCGATCTGGTCGCGCAGGCCGGCGAGCGTCATGCTGGGAAGGATCTTGAGCGGCACGGCAAGCAGTGCTGCGACGGCATCGGTGAAGGGAGCCTGTGAGATCACCGCCGCGACCCGCGGATCGGCTGCGGCGACGGCCAACACATGGCCGCCGCTGAAGGACGAACCCCACAGCACGATCTGTTCGGGGTCCACGCCGTCGAGACGGCGGGCCCATGCGACGACGGTGTGGTAGTCCTCGCGCTGCCTGCCGATGTCGAGCAGTTGGCGGGGCTGACCGGTCGAGGCGCCGAAGTGTCGGTAGTCGAACAGGACCACGGCATAGCCGGCGTCCCGGAACGCCTCGGCGTAGGCGGGCAACCCGTCGTCGCGGGTAGCGGTGAAGCCGTGCGCCATGACTATGCAGGGGACGTCCTGATCGGACGAGGCTGGCCGGTAGACGTAGGCGGCAAGCTGTCCACCGTTCATCGGAATCCGGATGTCCTGTGGCGTCGTCATGCTCTGAACGTAGCCGGACGGCGTGTCCACTTGAATCGAACATCTGTTCGTCTACTGTGGGGGGCGTACGACCCATCGCTCTTGTCGAGGACATGTCGGTGCCCTGATTTAACCTCACGGCAACCGACCGAGAACCGGTCAACAACGACTACCGGAAGAGGTATCACCATGGCGAAAGTGCCGGACCGCGAGAAGGCTCTGGAGTTGGCTCTCGCTCAAATCGAGAAGAGCCACGGCAAGGGCTCGGTGATGCGACTCGGTGACGAGGTGCGCCAGCCGATATCGGTCATCCCGACGGGGTCGATCGCCCTCGATGTAGCGCTGGGCATCGGTGGACTGCCGCGGGGCCGGGTTGTCGAGATCTACGGACCGGAGTCCTCGGGTAAGACCACTGTCGCGCTACATGCCGTCGCCAACGCGCAGGCCGCTGGTGGTATCGCCGCGTTCATCGATGCCGAGCATGCGCTGGATCCCGAATACGCCAAGATGCTGGGTGTGGATACCGACTCCCTGCTGGTATCCCAGCCGGACACCGGTGAGCAGGCGCTGGAGATCGCCGACATGCTGATCCGGTCCGGTGCGCTGGATATCCTGGTCGTCGACTCGGTGGCTGCGTTGGTTCCGCGGGCGGAGATCGAGGGCGAGATGGGCGACAGCCACGTCGGCCTGCAGGCCCGTCTGATGAGTCAGGCGCTCCGCAAGATCACTGGTGCGCTGAGCAACTCGGGAACCACCGCGATCTTCATCAACCAGCTCCGCGAAAAAATCGGTGTGATGTTCGGATGTTTCAACTACAGCACCCGAGTGCAGTTGGCCGACGGTACGACGGAAAAGATCGGAAAGATCGTCAACAAAAAGATGGATGTCGAGGTGCTGTCATACGACCCGGTTAGTGACCAGGTCGTACCGCGTAAGGTCGTGAACTGGTTCAACAACGGACCGGCCGAACAGTTTCTGCAGTTCACCGTCGCGAAGTCCGGAGGCAATGGCAAATCCCAGTTCGCGGCGACTCCGAACCACCTGATCAGGACACCGTCCGGTTGGACCGAAGCTGGCGACATCATCGCCGGTGACCGCGTCATGGCTGCCGAGCCGCACCTACTCAGTGAGCAGCAGTTCCAGATAATCCTGGGTTCGCTCATGGGTGACGGGAACCTGTCGCCAAATCGCCGGGACCGCAATGGTGTCCGGTTTCGCATGGGGCATGGCGCCAAGCAGATGGACTACTTGCAGTGGAAGGTGGATCTGCTGGGCAATATCAAGCATTCGGTCCGCGAGAACGACAAGGGGTCGCGGTTCGTGGACTTTACGCCACTGCCCGAACTCGGTGAGTTGCGTCGTGCGGTTTACCTAGGTGACGGCAAGAAGTTCCTGTCAGAGGACTATCTCAAAGCGCTGACCCCGCTGGCATTGGCTGTTTGGTACATGGACGACGGCGGTTTCACTGTGCGGTCCAAGGGGCTGCAGCAGCGCACCCGGGGCGGTAGCGGACGCATTGAGATCTGTGTGGAAGCTATGACCGAGGGCTCGCGAGTTCGGCTGTGCGACTACCTGCGTGACGCTCACGGCCTCGACGTGCGCCTGCGCTCGGCGGGTACGGCGGGTAAGGCAGTTCTGACATTCTCGACCGCTGCGTCGGCTGCCTTCCAGGAGGTAGTGGCGCCGTATATGGCACCGTCGATGGATCACAAGCTGCTCCCGCGATTCCGTGGGCGTGGTGTGGTGGAGCCGCAGTTCGTGGAGCCCAGTCAGAGGTTGGTACCTGCGCGAGTTCTTGATGTTCACGTCAAGCCGCATACGCAGTCGATGAATCGTTTCGACATCGAGGTAGAGGGGAATCACAACTATTTCGTCGATGGTGTCATGGTGCACAACTCACCCGAAACCACCACGGGTGGAAAGGCTTTGAAGTTCTACGCCTCCGTGCGTCTGGATGTGCGGCGTATCGAGACGCTCAAGGACGGCACCGACGCGGTGGGCAACCGTACCCGGGTCAAGGTGGTCAAGAACAAGGTCAGCCCGCCGTTCAAGCAGGCCGAATTCGACATCCTCTACGGCAAGGGCATCTCCAAGGAGGGTTCGCTCATCGATATGGGCGTCGAACAGGGTTTCATTCGCAAGTCCGGTTCCTGGTTCACCTACGAAGGTGAGCAATTGGGCCAGGGCAAGGAGAACGCCCGTAAATTCATGATCGAGAATCCTGAGATCGCAGCCGAGGTCGAGAAGAAGATCAAAGAGAAACTCGGTATCGGCGCCGTGGTGACCGACGAGTTGGCCGACGATGTCCTCCCCACTCCCGTCGACTTCTAGCCCCTCGGAGCTGCCCGAGGAGCCGACCGAGGAGCCGGCCCAACGCGCGGAGCAGGCGCGCGCACTGTGCCTGCGCCTGCTCACCGTGCGAGCGCGGACCCGCGCGGAGTTGCAGGGGCGACTTGCCAAGCGGGGCTATCCCGACGAAATCAGCATCGACGTGCTCGACCGATTGGCGCAGGTCGGTCTGGTCGATGACGAGGATTTCGCCGAACAGTGGGTACGGTCACGGCAGATCAACGCCGGGAAAGGAAAACGGGCGCTGGCTGCTGAATTACGCACTAAGGGTGTTGACAACGAGGTGATTGCCGCCGCGCTGGCCGGCATCGACGCAGGAGCCGAGCGGACGCGTGCCGAGCAACTGGTACGAGACAAGCTGCGTCGCGAGAAGCTCGGCGATCCTTCTGATCGGGACGCGCAGAACAAGGTGACGCGCCGACTCGTCGGGATGCTGGCTCGTCGTGGTTACGGCCAGACCATGGCTCTGGATGTCGTGACAGGGGAGCTGGCGAACGAAAGGGAACGTCGGAAGGTCTAGGGCGTCTAAGCGTGTGCTCTGTGCAGTGCAGCGTTGAAGTCCGCGGCCAGGGTCCGCCTGACCAAGCGACGCACCGCGATCATCGCCACGGTGCCGGCGATCGCCGCCCATGAAAGGTCGACGCTCAGCCGGAGCAAACCCGCGGTGACGAACAGATCCATCGTCACGCGCAGCGCGAGCAACGGCTGGCGGAACACAGCCAGAGCGGCGACACCGAGCGCCAATCCGGCGAGAGCCACGTACCACGACGCGGTGACGACGAAATTCATCGGGCGAGGTTCATTGAGTAGGAGGAGGTCGAGTCGGAGGAGGTCCAGAGTTTGGGCGCGGGGGCGGGGAAGATGAACGGGCCAGCTCGATCTCGCGCTGCTCCTGGGCGATCTCACGGTTGAGGAAGTAGTTGAGCACTGTGCGGATTGCCGCGATTGCCGCCAGCTTGCCGATCTCTTCGAACGATGGTGAGATCGCGGTTCGCAGCACGTCGGCGGCAAGCTGAAACTCCAAGCCCAGCACCAGGAATCGGGCCAGTGACAACCGAACCGCGGAGAACTGATTGATGTTGCGCCGGGTCAGGGCCACGGCGAACTTCACGATCGCGACGATCGCCCCGATCATGATGACGACGGCACCGCAGGCCTCGATGAGACGCACCATGAGGTCGACCATGTCGCGCAGCGCCGACTCGGGCAGAATTGTGAGTGCGTTCAGGCGGTGGGTCATATCAGGTTGGCCAGGAGTACGTCGCGAGGCTCATACGGTTTTGGCGCCGGGAGCGCCCTCCTGTTCAACCCCCTCGGGCTCCAGTGGGGCAGCCCCGCGCCGCGACTTTCGCATTCGTCTTTCCAGCCACGTCGCGAACGATGAGAGCGCAAAGTTGACGCTGATCATCAGTAGCGCGATGACGATCAACGCTGGGATGTAATTGCCGTAGGTCGCGCCGACCGCCGTGCCTTGGCGCACCATTTCGACGAAGGTGATCTGGTACCCGATCGCTGTGTCTTTCAGCGCCACCACCAGCTGGGAGATCAGCACCGGGAGCATGGATGTTATCGCCTGGGGAAGCAGAATCGAACGCATCGTCTGCCCCGAGCTCAGCCCCAGCGCCGATGCCGCCTCGCTCTGCCCCCGGGGCAACGCATGCACGCCGGCTCGAACGATCTCGGCGATGACGGCGCCGTTGTAGAGCGTCAGGCCAGTGATGACGCCGGCCAATGCCAGGTACTTGGAGGGGAAGACGTCATAGAACGCATACAGAAAATAGGCGAAGATCATCATGATCAGCACCGGCACCGCTCGGAAGAACTCGACGATCACCGATGACGCCCAGCGGATCCCTCTGTGTGTCGAGAGTCGGCCGACACCCAGCAGCAAGCCCAGCACCAGCGCCAACACGATCGACACCGCCGCAGCCGTGAGTGTGCCCTCGACACCCGGAAGGACGTAGGTGGTCCACAGATTCGAGGTGAGGAAAGGCTCCCACTTCGCCGCGGTCAGCTGGCCCTTGGCCTCCAGCTGGGTGTAGATCACCCAGGCCACCAACACGACGACGACGACGGTGATGGCGCTGATGACGTGATTGCGAATCCGCGCCCGCGGACCCGGTGCGTCGAAGAGTACGGAGGCTCCACTCATCAGCGTGCCACCGCCATTCGCTTGCCCAGCCAGCCGAAGAACAGCCCCAGCGGCAGCGTCAGGATGAGGAATCCGAGCGCAAAAATACTGCCGACAACCAACACTGCCGCGGTGTTCTCGATCATCTCCTTCATCAACAGTGCTGCCTCGGCCACCCCGATCGCCGAGGCGATCGTGGTGTTCTTGGTCAGCGCTATCAACACCGAACCCAGTGGTATGAAGACGGCGCGAAACGCCTGCGGCAGAAGCACTATCCGGAGGTTCTGTCCGAACGTCAGGCCGAGCGATCTGGCGGCTTCCACCTGCCCCAGCGGCACCGTGTTCACCCCTGAGCGGACGGTCTCACACACGAATGCCGCGGTGTACACGGTCAACCCGAGCATGGCCAGCCGGAAGGTGCTGTCCGCGATGAAAGTCGGCGACTGCCGGCTGGCCAGCGTGATGCCCAGGGTCTGCGCCAGGCCGAACGAGCAGAACAGGATGATCAGCGTCAGCGGAGTGTTACGCACGATGTTGACGTAGCTGGTCCCGATCCAGTTGAGCATCGGCACCGGTGCCAGCCGCATCGCGGCCAGCAGCGTGCCCAGTACGAGTGCGCCGATCGCCGAAAACACCGTGAGCTGGATCGTCGTCCAAAAAGCGGCGAAGATCTGCTCGCGGTACTCGGTGAAAACCTCCACTGGCGGCTGGTCCTAACCGCTTACTTGTCGATCGGCGGCGGTTGTGGCGCGGTAATGCCCGCGGGACCCAGGTTCTTGTCGAATGCCTCTTTCCACGCTCCGCTGTCTTCCATCTTCTTGAGCGCGTCGTTGATCTTGGCGCGTAGCTCGCTGTCGCCCTTCTTGAGGCCGATACCGTAGCGCTCCTCGGAGAACGGCTCACCGACGATCTTGAATGCCCCCGGGGTTTGCGCCGCGTACCCGGCGAGGATGACCTCGTCTGTCGTGACGGCGTCTACCGCGCCGTTCTTGAGTGCCTCGACGCATGCCGAGTAGGTGTCGTACTGCTGCAGCTGGACGCCCGGGTACTCGTCTTTGATCTTCTGGGCCGGGGTCGAACCAGACACCGAGCACAGGATCTTGTTGTTCTCCAGCGAGGCCGCTCCGGTGATGTCGTTGCTGTCCGAGCGCACCAACAGGCTTTGCCCGGTGATCAGGTACGGTCCGGCGAAGTCGACCTTCTCCTCGCGCGAGTCGGTGATCGAGTACGTCGCAGAGATGAACTTCACCTGACCGTTCTGGATCAGGTTCTCACGCTGCGCCGACGGCGATTCCTTCCACTCGATCTTGTCGGGTTCGTAGCCGAGTTCGCCGGCGACGTATGTTGCCACGTCGACGTCGAAGCCGCTCATGGTTCCGTCGGGGTTCTGCATTGCGAGCCCGGGCTGATCGAACTTGGTGCCGATGACGATCGTGTCGCCATCACCTCCACCGCCGCCTCCGCCACACGCGGTGGCTGCAAGGGGCAGCGCGACAGCCAACGCGACAGCGCTGATGACGCGCCTCGAGAAGGTCTTCGGTGACATTTTCGGTGACATTCTTGGTGACATTCGGGGGCGTTTCCTTTCGCCGGTGTGACTGGTGATCGATGGACTGTTTCAGTGATCGAGGATCTTGCCCAGGAAGTCCTTGGCGCGGTCGGTCTGAGGATTGTCGAAGAACTGCACGGGCTCGGCGTCCTCGAGGATGGCGCCGTCTGACATGAACACCACGCGGTTGGCGGCCCGCCGCGCGAACCCCATCTCGTGGGTGACGACGACCATCGTCATGCCCTCGGCAGCCAGCGCCGCCATCACCGAGAGCACCTCGTTGATCATCTCGGGATCCAGCGCGCTGGTCGGCTCGTCGAACAGCATCACTTTCGGGTTCATCGCCAGCGATCGTGCAATGGCCACTCGCTGCTGCTGACCGCCCGACAATTGGGCCGGGTATTTGTCTGCCTGGTTGGCCACGCCCACCCGCTCCAGCAGGCTCATCGCCTTCTCGCGTGCCGCGGCCTTGGACACCTTGCGGACCTTCATCGGGGCCAGCATCACGTTCTCGACAATTGTCTTATGCGCGAACAGGTTGAAGGACTGGAACACCATGCCGACATCGGAACGCAGTTGCGCCAACTTGCGCCCCTCCTCGGGCAGCACCTCTCCGTCAATCGCGATGGAGCCCGAATCGATGGTCTCCAGGCGATTGATGGTCCGGCACAAGGTCGACTTGCCCGAGCCCGAGGGTCCCAGAACGACGACAACCTGCCCCTTGCCGACGTCGAGGTTGATGTCCTTGAGGACATGGAGGTCGCCGAAATGCTTGTCGACTGACTTCACCGAGATCATCGGCACCGCCGGAGCGCTCTCCATGGGTGCTGACCATACCCAGGGAACGCAGAATGCGCCCGGTACTCGACAATCTGCGCAGATCACCCCTACGGGCCCGCGTGTGCCGCGTGTTTAGGTGCAGCCGGGTCCCTCCGTAGGATGGTGGCCGTGACTTCCATGGTGACGCAGCAGACGGCGGGGGCGACACCTGTTCCTTGCGCCGATCGCACTTACCAGGTCAGGACCTACGGCTGCCAGATGAACGTGCACGACTCGGAGAGGCTGGCCGGACTGCTCGAGGCGGCGGGCTACCGGCGGGCCGACGAGGGCCGCGACGCCGACGTGGTCGTGTTCAACACCTGTGCGGTGCGGGAGAACGCGGACAACAAGCTGTACGGCAATCTCAGTCACCTCGCGCCCCGCAAACAGGCCGATCCGCACATGCAGATCGCAGTCGGTGGATGCCTGGCGCAAAAGGACCGGGACACAGTGCTGCGCAAGGCGCCCTGGGTTGATGTCGTGTTCGGCACCCACAACATCGGTTCGCTGCCGGCGCTTCTCGACCGGGCCCGCCACAACCGGGCAGCGCAGGTGGAGATCGCGGAGGCATTGCAGGAATTTCCCTCAGCACTCCCGGCCAGCCGTGAGTCTTCCTATGCGGCATGGGTTTCCATCTCTGTGGGTTGCAACAACACCTGCACGTTCTGCATCGTGCCCGCGCTACGGGGCAAGGAAGTGGACCGCCGGCCCGGCGACGTCCTTGCCGAGGTCCAGTCCTTGGTGGACCAGGGGGTTCTGGAGATCACCCTGCTGGGGCAGAACGTCAATGCCTACGGGGTGTCCTTCGCCGATCCTGGGCAATCTCGCGATCGGACCGCATTCGCCAAGTTGCTGCGGGCCTGCGGGCGCATCGAGGGGCTGGAACGCGTGCGATTCACCTCGCCGCACCCCGCCGAGTTCACCGACGACGTGATCGAGGCGATGGCCGAGACCCCCAACGTGTGCCCGACGTTGCACATGCCGTTGCAGTCGGGTTCGGACCGCATTCTGCGTGCGATGCGGCGGTCCTACCGCGCCGACCGCTATCTCGGCATCATCGAACGGGTGCGTGCTGCGATCCCGGACGCCGCGATCACGACCGACTTGATCGTTGGGTTCCCCGGTGAGACCGAGGAGGATTTCCAGGCCACCCTTGACGTTGTTGCCGCCGCCCGATTCGGCAGCGCGTTCACGTTCCAGTACTCCAAGCGGCCCGGCACTCCGGCCGCAGAGTTAGATGATCAGGTGCCCAAAGACGTCGTTTCCGAGCGCTATCAGCGGTTGATAGAACTCCAGGAGCGAATCTCGCTGGAGGAAAACACCGCCCAGATCGGCCGCGCCGTCGAATTGCTGGTCGCTACCGGAGAAGGGCGGAAAGACGCCAGCACCGCCCGGATGTCCGGTCGGGCGCGAGACGGCCGGTTGGTGCACTTCGCTCCCGGGGACCTCGCCCGCGGGGGCGTTGATCCGGTCCGGCCCGGCGACATCGTCGTCGCCGTCGTCACCGGCGCCGCGCCTCATCACCTCATCGCCGACGGCGGCGTGATCGAACACCGCCGCACGCGCGCGGGCGATGCCCACGCCGCAGGAGAAAAGCCCCGCACCGGTGTCGGGTTGGGGATGCCTGCATTCGGTGTGCCCAGCCCTGAACCGTCCGCCCAGCTCACGACCAGCGGGTGTGCACGATGAGCTCAGAATCTGGTGGTGGGCAGGAGTTCGAGGACTTCAAGGGTGAACTCGAAGACGCCGAGCGGCGGGTGGCGGGTGAGATAGAGCCCGGCACCAGGGCTTTGACCATCGCGATCTTGGTGTTCGTCCTGTTGGTGACCTTCGTGCTGCCGCACACCGGCGGCGCCAGGGGACTTGATGTGCTGGTTGGTTCTGATGCTGCGGTCAGCAACGGGACCACTCTGCCGTCGCGGGTGTTCACCTGGTTCGTGCTCGTCTTCTGCATCGGGTTCTCGATGCTGGCGTTGGTGACTCGTCGCTGGGCACTGGCCTGGATCGCCCTGGCAGGCTCGAGCGTGGCGTCGTTCCTGGGGGTGCTTGCGGTGTGGTCGCGACAGACCGCTCCCGAGCAGTACCCCGGCCCAGGAATCGGGCTGGTCCTAGGGTGGCTGGCCGTGGTCATGCTCGCCTACAACTGGGCCCGGGTGGTGCTCACCCGCACCGCGCTGCAGTTGGCGACTGAAGAGGATCGTCGGCGCTCTTCCGCCGAGGGCCAGCAACGGGGTGTGCTCGACAGTTTCGGCGGCGACGAGGAGACGGGGCCGACGAAATCCTGACCGCCTAGCGCTTCTTTCTGAGCGCATCAACGGCGGTGTCGGCCCACTGACGCCACTGTTCGGCGCTGGCCCGCGCCTGCTCAGCGTCCTTGGTCCGGCCGGCGCGCGCCGCCTTCTCGGCTTGGCGTTCGAATTGTTCGGCACGGTCTCGGAACTGGTCTGCCCGCGCCTTCGCCTCCGGATCCACTCCGCCTCTGGGAGTGTCGCGGATCTTCTTCTCTACCGCGCGCAGTCGTCGCTCCAGGTCTGCGCCGCGATCGCGAGGAACCTTGCCAATCGCGTCCCACTTGTCGCCAATGGCGCGCAATGCCGCACGCGCGGAGTTTATGTCGACGGTGTCGAGCTCCTCGGCCTCGGCGAGAAGTGCCGCCTTGGCCTCGGCATTGGCGCGAAACTCGGCGTCCCGTTCAGCATTGGCCGCATTCCGGGCGGAGAAGAACTTGTCCTGTGCGGACTTGAACCGATGCCACAGCGTGTCGTCGACGTCCTTGGCGGCGCGACCCGCGGCTTTCCACTCGGTCAGCAGATTGCGGAACTTGGCCGCGGTGGGACCCCAGTCGGTCGAATCAGACAGTTCCTCGGCGCGGACGCACAGCGCTTCTTTGGCCTGCTTGGCGCCGACGCGCTCCCGGTCCAAATCGGCGAAGTGTGAACCTCGGCGCCTGTTGAACGTCTCGCGAGCCGCTGAGTAGCGCTTCCACAACGCATCGTCGGTCTTGCGGTCCAGGCCGGTGATCGTCTTCCACTCATCGAGGATGGCGCGCAACCGGTCCCCGGCGGCCTTCCACTGCGCGGAGCTGTTCGCCAGTTCCTCAGCTTCGGCAGCGAGGGCTTCCTTGCGCCTGGTCTGCGCGGCGCGGGCCTCGTCGCGCTTGGCCTTCTCGGCGGCAGAGGCACTGTCAGCCTGCACGACGATCGTCTGGAGACGAGCCGCCAAGGCGTCGATGTCACCCAGCACGTGCGCGGCGGGCAGGTTCTCGGCGAGCGTGCCCGCGGCCGCGCGGATCTTGCGGGCATCGCCTGCCCCCGAGGCAAGTCGCTGCTCGAGGAGCATCACCTCGGTGTGCAAGTCGTCGAAGCGTCGACCGAAATGCTGGTAAGCGGCCTCGGTGTCGCCGGCCTGCCACGATCCGATCTTGCGCTCACCGGACGAGGTGACCAGCCAGACGGTGCCGTCGGAGTCGACGCGTCCGAAACGGCGGGGATCATTGGTCGGGACGGCGCCGGCTGTCGCCGCTGTAGCAGGGGAACCCGGTCCTGGCCGTGCCGAGCCGGGCCCCGGTCGTATCGAGCCGGGCCCTGGTCGTATCGAGCCGGGCCCCGGTCGTATCGAGCCCGGCCCTGGACGTGCCGGACCCGGGGGCGGCGTCGCGGCGGGTTGTTGGGAGTCTTGGGAACCGCCTGGTTCGGTGATCGCCATATCCGTTTCCTCATGCCCTCCGCGCGGATACCCGCGCACCTGCCGCGCAACGCGGCGCCTGGTAGCTGACTCAACGCTGAAAGCTGTTCGGACGCTGCCCGAGGCTGACGAACGTTGTAGCTGTCATTGAAGCAGGTCGCCGGGCGCTGCGCCCACGCCTTTGTAGCGGGATTATTTAGGCTCGGGGCTCCAGGCCTGGGAGGTGGTTGATGGCGAAAGCGGATATCGCCGCGCTGCTGGCCCTCGCGGCTGCGTTCTTCATCGCAGTCGGCAATGTTATTCACCAGCGCTCCGCCGTCATCCACCAGCGCTCCGCTCATGAGGTCGCCGATGAGCCGGCCGGCCACCTCACGCTGTTCCTGAGTCTGTTGCGTGACCGTCGATGGTGGCTGGGCAGCGGCGTGGCCGCCGCTGGGTTTGCGCTGCAGGCCGCGGCGCTGGGCTTGGGCTCTGTGCTGTTGGTCCAGGCGGTGCTGGTCACCTCGCTGCTGTTCGCGTTGCCGATCAGCGCCCGTCAGTCCCATCGGCGGGTCACGGGATGGGAATGGATGTGGGCCGCGTTGCTCGCCGGAGCGGTGATCGTCATCGTGACCATCGGCAACCCGACCGCCGGTCAGTCACGCGCCTCGCTGGAGACGTGGATCTGGGTGACCGCCATCCTTGGACCCCTCCTGGCTTTGTGCCTGCTGGGGGCCAAGTTGTGGTCTGGGCCGACCAGCGCGGTGCTGCTCGCGGTGGTGTCCGGCACCCTCTGGGGGGTGTTCGCGGTGCTGACCAAGGCTGTGGTTGTCCGCCTCGACGTGTCCAGCTTGGACGGTGTGGTGGAGCTGCTACGCACCCCGGAGCTCTACGCCTGGGCCCTGGTTGCGGTCGGGGCCACGGTGATGCAGCAGGCATCCTTCGGCGCAGGTGCGTTGACCGCTTCTCTTCCGGCGATGACCGTTACCGAGCCGATGATCGCGGGCACGCTTGGCGTCGTGGCTCTCGGTGAGACGCTCCGGCCCGGCGCGGCCGGCTGGTTCACCATCGTCATGGCGGTCACGGTGATGGTCGTGGCAACCGCGGCGCTGGCGCGGGGCCAGGCCGTCACCCGCACACCTGCGTGAGTGCGCCGGTTTTCGTGGGACCCACGTCAAAGGGGAGAGCACTCTGAGAGTTGAGAGCTAGTTTGGTGTCGTGCTGAGCGCTATCGCAATCGTGCCGTCGGCGCCGGTGATGGTCCCCGAACTCGCTGCCGCGGCTGCCACCGAAACCGCGGGCCTGAGGGCCGCCGCGCTGTCAGCGGTGGCTGTACTGCCGCCGCGCTGGATCGGCGTCGGCGTCGCGGAGACCGACAGTGTCGACGGCCCCGACTCGGTAGGCACCTTCGCGGGCTACGGTGCCGACGTCGTGGTCGGACTGTCCGGCCGGTTCGCGGAGCACCGCGCCGCCGGCCGTCCCCTTGCGCGGTTGCCTTTGTGCACGCTGGTCACGGGGTGGCTTCGCGGCATCGCGCAACCCGGGGCCGCTGCCGAAGTTCGTGCCTACCGAGACGACCATGGCCCAGCGGCGACCCTCGCGTTCGGCCGGCAGCTTCGCGCGGAGATCGATGCTGCTGAGGAAGCCGTCGGCGTGCTGATCGTGGCGGACGGCGCCAACACGCTCAGTCCACCCGCGCCAGGCGGCTATGACCCGGATTCGCTTGGGCGCCAGGCCGCCCTGGACGATGCGCTCGCAGCCGGGGACCGGGCGGCGGTGACCCGCCTGGCTGAGGACAGCGTGGGCCGGGTCGCCTACCAGGTGCTGGGTGGGTTGACCGAAACCGCGCCGCCGTCGGCTACCGAGCTCTACCGGGGCGCGCCCTACGGTGTCGGCTACTTCGTCGGCGTCTGGCGTCCGTGACATCCATGCGGCCGTTGGCGATCGTCGGACCGACCGGATCAGGCAAGTCAGAGCTGGCGCTGGCCGTCGCCGAAAAGCTCGGCGGACAGATCGCCGTCGAGGTGGTCAACGCCGACGCGATGCAGCTCTACCGCGGCATGGACATCGGCACCGCGAAACTGGCGGTCGCCGAGCGCCGCGGCATCGCGCACCACCAGCTCGACGTCCTCGACGTCACCGAGACGGCAACCGTCGCCCGCTACCAGCAGGCTGCGACCGCCGATATCGAGGCGATATCGGCGCGCGGAGCTTTGCCGCTGGTGGTCGGCGGCTCGATGCTGTACGTCCAGTCACTGCTGGACCAGTGGTCGTTCCCGGCCACCGATCCAGCGGTGCGCGCCAAGTGGGAACGGCGCCTCGCCGAGGTTGGGGTCGCCGATCTGCATCGGGAACTCTCCGACGCCGACGCAGCTGCGGCGAGATCGATCCTTCCTACCGACGGCCGTCGCATCGTGCGAGCGCTGGAGGTGGTAGAGCTGACCGGGCAGCCGTTCGCGGCGTCGGCCCCTCGCATCGGAGTGCCGCGCTGGAACGCCGCAATCATCGGATTAGACTGGGAAACAGCACTTCTCGATGAAAGACTCGCTCGACGCACGGACAACATGTTCGCCCAGGGACTGATCGATGAAGTCGTATCGTTGATGGACCGTGGTCTGCGTGACGGCGTCACCGCGGTGCGTGCGCTGGGATATTCGCAAGTGGTCGCCGATCTGGACGCGGGCGGAGACGGCTCAGCCGCACGCGAGCCGACATTCATCGGTACCCGCCGCTACGTGCGCAGACAGCGATCGTGGTTCCGCCGCGACCGCCGCATCGCCTGGCTCGACGGCGCCGCCTCTGGAAACGTGGACCAAGCATTGCGGTTGTGGCGAGACGTATCCTGAGCAGGTGAAGTTCGCCAAGGGGCACGGGACCGAGAATGACTTCGTGCTTTTGCTCGACATTCCCGCTGCGGTCGACCTGAAGCCGGCCGCGGTCGCTGCGCTCTGCGACCGCAGGCGCGGGCTTGGCGCGGACGGGTTGTTACGCGTGACCGTCGCCGGTTCGGCGCGGGACAGAGGGGTGCTCGAAGAGCTTCCTGAAGGCGTTACCGCCGACGACTGGTTCATGGACTATCGCAATGCCGACGGGTCGTTGGCGCAGATGTGTGGCAACGGCGTCCGGGTGTTCGCCCACTACCTGTGGTCTGAGGGGCTGGAACGTCGGCGCCAATTCGTCGTGGGCTCGCCGGCGGGTCCACGACCTGTCGAGCTGCACACCGCCGACGGGCTCCGGGCGGACGTCACCGTCGAAATGGGCAAGGTCAATGCTGTGGGGAGCGGTTCGGCGCTGGTCGGTGGTCGTCGTTTTCAAGGCGTCGCCGTTGACGTCGGCAATCCGCACCTCGCTTGTGTCGATGCCTCGTTGACGGAGGCCGACCTTGCCGCCCTGGATGTCGCCGCGCCTGTGAAATTCGACACAGCTCAGTTTCCCGAGGGGG
This sequence comes from Actinomycetes bacterium, assembly GCA_022601275.1. Taxonomy (GTDB): domain Bacteria; phylum Actinomycetota; class Actinomycetes; order Mycobacteriales; family Mycobacteriaceae; genus Mycobacterium. The sequence continues at coordinate 20,147 of JAHZIT010000055.1, read as the reverse complement.
TCAATGTGGAGGTGTTGACCGCCCCGGTCGACGGTGCCGTCACCATGCGCGTGCATGAACGGGGAGTGGGAGAAACGCGTTCTTGCGGAACGGGAACGGTGGCCGCCGCGTGTGCCGGGTTGCTGCACGAGGGGGCTTCCTCCGGCGTCCTGCGGGTGCGAATTCCCGGTGGTGAAGTCGCGGTGACCATCACCGAGGCCGCGAGCTACCTGCGAGGCCCCTCGGTCCTGGTCGCCCACGGCGAACTGTCCGACGAGTGGTGGCGGGCGCAGTGATGCGGAGGGCTAAATCAGATGCGCGAAGGCACCTCACAGGGCAAAATCTCCAGACACATGAACTCCAGGCAAATGTCGGAACCCAGCATCTCGAGTAAGGGACCCAACATTCCGAGCGCGGGCGAACTCGCCCTCGAAGACCGGGCTGCGCTGCGCCGGGTGGCCGGTCTTTCCACCGAACTCGCCGACGTCTCCGAAGTCGAATACCGCCAACTGCGGCTGGAGCGCGTCGTGCTGGTCGGTGTATGGACCGACGGCAGCGCGGCAGATGCCGACGCCAGCATGGCCGAGCTGGCCGCGCTGGCCGAGACGGCGGGCTCGCAGGTACTTGAAGGGCTCACTCAACGCCGCGACAAGCCCGACCCGTCGACCTACATCGGTTCGGGCAAGGCCGCGGAGCTGCGCGAGGTGGTGGTGGCTACCGGCGCCGACACCGTCATCTGCGACGGCGAGCTGAGTCCCGCGCAGCTGAACGCACTGGAAAAGGCGGTCAAGGTCAAGGTCATCGACCGCACCGCGCTGATTCTCGACATCTTCGCCCAACACGCCACCAGCCGGGAGGGCAAGGCGCAGGTGGCCTATGCCCAGATGGAGTACATGCTGCCGCGGTTGCGCGGCTGGGGCGAGTCGATGTCGCGGCAGGGCGGCGGCGCGGGCGGTAGTGGTGGCGGGGTGGGCACGCGAGGCCCGGGTGAGACGAAGATCGAGACCGACCGCCGCCGCATCCGTGAGCGAATGTCTAAGCTGCGCCGAGAAATTCGTGCGATGAAGCAGGTCCGTGATACACAACGCAGCCGCAGGAAGGGCAGTGACCTGCCAGCCGTGGCGATCGTCGGCTATACGAACGCTGGCAAGTCCAGTCTGCTGAACGCACTGACCGGGGCCGGTGTACTGATCGAGAATGCATTGTTCGCCACCCTCGAACCGACAACGCGCCGTGGCGAATTCGCTGACGGGCGGGAGTTCGTACTGACCGACACCGTGGGCTTCGTGCGACATCTGCCGACCCAGCTCGTCGAGGCGTTCCGTTCTACTCTCGAGGAGGTCGTCGACGCTGATCTGCTTCTGCACGTCGTCGACGGTTCCGATGCCAACCCGCTCGCACAGATCAAAGCGGTGAGGGAGGTCACCAACGAAGTGGTGGCTCAACATGACGGTCGGGCGGCCCCGGAATTGCTGGTAGTCAACAAAATCGACGCAGCTGGGGACTTGGCGCTGGCAAAATTGCGCCGCGCACTCCCCGACGCGGTGTTTGTCTCTGCTCGCACCGGTGACGGACTGGATCGTCTGCAGTCACGCATGTCCGAATTGATCCCGCCGCGCGACACCGTGATCGATGTCACAATCCCTTACAGCCGAGGTGATCTCGTTCATCGCATCCACGCCGACGGCCGGGTCGATGCTTTGGAGCACACCGCATCTGGCACCAGGTTCAAGGCACGCGTCCCGATCTCTTTGGCTGTTGGTCTGAGTGAGTTCGCGACTTTTTGACTGCGGCCGATAGGGCGTTCGCGGCCCGGTGCGCTAGCATGGGGCCCAGAGCCGGTTGCGTTGAGTACCCGACGTGGTTGAGTACAGACCGCCGATCGTCGGATCCATAAACGACCCTCACCAGTACGACGACCCACAACTACGGCTCACCAGAACCATCACTCACCAGAACCATCACTCACGACGGCGAAAATCGCCACTGTGTGCGCACTCCCGCTGAACGGATTCCGTCGCGGTTGCCGGGCACACGCTGCCCCAACAGGCCGGAAAGGCACACAAGACATGACCAGGCAATCTTTCGCTGACCTCGGCGTGCCCGCACCACTGGTGCGCTCACTGACCGAGAGCGGCATCACCGAACCATTCCCGATCCAGTCCGCCACCCTGCACGACGCACTCGCCGGTCGCGATGTGCTCGGCCGGGGAAAGACCGGCAGCGGAAAGACACTCGCGTTCTCGATACCGTTGGTTGCGGCGTTGGCCGGCGGACGTAGGCAATCAGGCTGCCCATCGGGTCTGGTCTTGGCCCCCACACGCGAACTCGCCACCCAGATCACCGCCGTGCTGCAACCACTCGCCGCGGCCTCCGGGCTCCGCGTCACCACGATCTTCGGCGGCGTGTCGCAGAGCAAACAGGTCAGTGCGCTGCGCTCCGGGGTCGACATTGTGGTGGCCTGCCCCGGTCGGCTCGAAGACCTGATGCGGCAGAAGCTGGTCCACCTCGACCACGTCACCACGACGGTGCTCGACGAGGCCGACCATATGGCCGATTTGGGTTTCCTGCCCGGCGTCACCCGAATCCTGGCGGCAACACCTGCCGGAGGCCAGCGGCTGCTGTTTTCGGCCACTCTGGACAACGGCGTCGACAAGCTGGTCCGGCGTTTCCTGCACGAGCCGGTGCTGCACTCGGTCGACGAGGTGACCGAGGCGCCTGCGGCGATGACCCATCACGTGTTCCACGTGGGAGGAGTGCAGCAGAAGAGGGAGGTGGTGCACCGACTGGCCTCGGGGACCGGACGCCGGATCCTCTTCATGCGGACAAAGCACCAGGCCCGCAAGCTCGCCAAGCAGCTCACCGAAGCGGGTGTGCCATCGGTTGATCTGCACGGGAACCTCTCCCAACCCGCCCGTGACCGCAACCTGGCGGCCTTCACCAGCGGCACAGCGCGGGTGCTGGTGGCGACCGACATCGCCGCCCGGGGTGTACACGTCGACGGGGTCGAACTGGTGGTCCACGTGGATCCGCCGATGGAGCATAAGGCCTACCTGCACCGTTCGGGTCGTACCGCGAGGGCCGGCAGTGACGGCGACGTGGTCACCGTCGTGCTGCCCGAACAGCGCAGGGACACCCAGCAACTGCTGCGTCGCGCAGGAATCACCGCACGCCCCCAGGAGGTCACCGCCGATTCGGCCCCGGTGCACGCACTGGTCGGCGAGATAGCACCGTTGCGTGCGGCGCCCAAAGTGATTGCCCCGACACCGAAAGCAAAGTCCCCGGCAGCGAAAACCGCCGGAAAGGCGCGGGACCGCGGTTCCGACCACCGGCGCGGCGGCGGCAGCAACCGCGGCGCGGGGGGCAACAGGCGGCGTGGCTCCCGCGGCGCTGGCGCGCGGCGGCGCGCCCACACGCCGTCCTAAGAGGAGAGAAGGCGCCCGCAGGCGCTCGAGGTGCTCGGCGGAGCCCGCCCCGACCAACCATTGGGTTGACCGGTAGGTTGGTGTTGATAGCCCTTATCAACCACAGAAGGATTCCCATGGGCTCTGCCTCCAATACAGCGACCAAGTCCAATACAGCGACCAAGTCCGCAGCCCCGTCGGTCATTGCCTACGAGCGCACTCTGTTCGAACCCGAGCATGAACTGTTCCGGGATTCCTTTCGCGCTTTCCTGGAACGGCACGTCGCTCCGTTTCACGATGAGTGGGAGAAGAACAAGATCGTCGATCGCGGCGTGTGGCTGGAGGCCGGTAAGCAGGGCTTCCTGGGCATGGCGGTGCCCGAGGAGTACGGCGGCGGGGGCGTTTCGGACTTTCGGTACAACACCATCGTCACCGAAGAGGTGACCGCGGGCCGGTTCAGCGGATTGGGTTTCAGCCTGCACAACGACGTCGCCGCGCCGTATCTGATCAGGCTCACCACCGAGGAGCAGAAGCAGCGCTGGCTGCCGAAATTCTGCACCGGCGAGCTGATCACCACGCTCGCTATGACCGAGCCGGGCACCGGTAGCGACGTGCAGGGCATCAAGACGAGGGCGGTCAAGGACGGTGACCACTACATCCTCAACGGCTCGAAGACGTTCATCACCAATGGCATTCACTCCGACCTGGTGATCGTGGTGGCCAGGACCGATCCTGACAAAGGCGCGCTGGGATTTTCGTTGCTGGTGGTTGAACGCGGCATGGAGGGGTTCGAGCGCGGCCGCCATCTCGACAAGGTTGGTTTGGATGCTCAGGACACCGCCGAATTGTCTTTCACCGATGTCAAGGTGCCGGCCGAGAATTTGCTCGGCGAAGAGGGTCAGGGCTTCGTCTATCTGATGGAGAACCTGCCACAGGAGCGGATCTCCATCGCGATCATGGCAGCCGCCGCGATGGAGGGGGTGCTGCAGCAGACCCTCGAGTACGCCAAGGACCGCAAGGCATTTGGCAAGCCGATCGGGAGCTTCCAGAACAGCCGCTTCTTAATGGCCGAATTGGCCACCGAAGCCACGGTGGTGCGCATGATGGTCGACGAGTACATCCGGTTGCACCTCGAAGATCGGCTGACCGTTGAGCAGGCTGCCATGGCCAAATGGTATTCGACCGAAAAGCAGGTCCACTTGATCGACCGCTGCCTGCAATTGCACGGCGGCTACGGGTACATGCGCGAATATTCGGTGGCACGTGCCTATCTCGATGCCCGGGTGCAGACCATCTATGGGGGAACATCGGAGATCATGAAGGAGATCATCGGCCGCAGTCTCGGCCTATAGGCCAGCGGCAACTTCGAGGTTCGCCAGATAATCTTTCCGTATCAATCGGCGAGGTTCCTTGGTAAATGGCTTCAAGTGACGCAAGGTGGGCGGACGCGGTACTTTCGCAGGAATTTTCGAAGCTTCGTTTCGAGGGGACTTGTCGAAAGCAACTTGTCGCCGACCGCGGGGAGGATTAATGATCCGGCAGCCGATGCTGCGCACACGTGTGGTTGGTCGCACGACTATCGGGCTGCTGGGGATCGCCATGGCGCTCCTCCTGGCGCCGATAGGCTCGGCGTCACCCGAGTCTGACGCCGACGATGCCATTACCGCGGCCTGGGAGGCCAGCGGTGGCGATTCTGGCCCATTGGGGCCCACCTCGGGCGACGTCTACCCGGCTGGTGCGGGCTTCGCTCAGAACTTCGCTTCCGGCAAGATATTCTTCACCCCCGCGACCGGGGCACACCTGATGCAGGGCGCGATTCTGGACAAGTACGAATCGCTGGGCGGTCCAGCCGACAGCGACCTGGGTTTTCCAACCATCGATGAGGGGCCCGGCCGCGCCTCGGGCAGCCGCAACAGCACATTCAGCGCGCCGGACAACCCGGTGATCTTCTGGACCAACGCGACGGGTGCGAGGGTGGTCCGAGGGCCAATCAACGCGGCTTGGGACGAGTTGGGCGGGTCGTCCGGGGTGCTGGGAGTGCCGGCCGAGGATGCGACCTACGACGGTGCCGTCGTCTCGCAGAAGTTCACCGATGGTGAGTTGTCCTACGATTCGCGTGCCAAGACGTTCACCACCGACCCGCCAGACCTGGCCGAACAGCTGACAGACCTCAAGGTCTTAGATGACCCGATTTCCGCGATCAACGCCGCTCGGCGGGCGGCCGGGGGTCCGCTGGGCCCGTTGGGCGCCGCCGAGGGTGACCCCTACCAGATCGGGGCGGACGGTCTCGGCCAGGACTTCGTCAACGGCAAGATTTTCTACAGTCCGGACACCGGCGCGAACGTGGTGACGGGGCAGGTACTGGCCAAATACGAGAGCGTGGGCGGGCCCGAAGGTGACCTCGGCTTTCCGATCAGCAGCGAGGCGGACGGAGGAGTGGCGCCGGCGAGCCGGATAAGCACCTTCGCTGCTCCAGACAAGCCGGTGATCTTCTGGACGCCCGACCACGGCGCGGTGATCGTTCGCGGCCCGATGAATGCCGCGTGGGAAAAGCTCGGCGGTGCTACCGGCGAGATCGGCGTGCCCAAGGCCGACCAGACCCAGAACGGCGATGTCCTCACTCAGCGTTTCAGCGGCGGAAACATCTCATGGAACGCAACCACCAAGAAGTTCAGCACCGAACCAGCGGGTCTGGCTTCGCAGCTGGCCGGCCTGGAGGTGCCCGAACAAGAACTGCCGCCGGTACCGGACACCGACAAGGGCGCCGGGTTCCAGTGGACATGGTGGTGGCTCATTGCCGTGGTGCCGGTGCTGCTGTTGGCGGCTCTGATTGCGGTCGCCGGTATGCGAAATCGCCGCCGTGGGGGCGATGACGACCCGTTCGGCCAGAACAGTGGCGCTTTGATCGATGGCGATCGAGACTTTGAACCTGCGTCGTCTGTCGGTAACCAACTTGGTGAGGACGGCCGTGGCGAGGACGCATTGTTCGGCGACCGCTATACCCGCGAGCGGCTCGGCTCGTTGAGTTCAGCCGGCCCGGCCGCACCGGCTACCTCCGACGATTTCCCCTCGGGACCGCTGAGCTTCTGGGGCGCGCCGGTGCAAACGCCGGGGTCGCACGAAACCGACGACGAGTTCCGGGAATTCGTGGTGCAGGAAGACCCGGACGCCGTAGACACCGCGCCGACGCGAGTGCCCACAGCCGCCGAGGTTGCCGCCGAGGCAGATTCGGTCGTCGTGAGCGACCACGAGCCGCCGGTCGCATTCGAGCAGGATGTCGCGTTCCAGCAGGATTCGGGTATCGACACCGGCCGTCACGCGAAAATCGACGTCGACGAATCAATACCCTCGAGTACCGCCCTGCGTCTGCCGCTCGAGGACCCAGGTGAAATTCCCGAAGGCTATCCGATCAAGGCAGACACCCAATCAGGTCTGTACTGGACCCCTGACAGCGCTGATTATTATGACGCGCCTGTTGAGATCTGGTTCGCCAGTGAGGAAATGGCCCGCACAAACGGTTTCGCCCCAGGCGAGTAGCCGCGGTGGGCCCGAGTTGGATCCAGCCCGGGTTAGACCTTGCGGATGACCGTGACGACCTTGCCCAGCACGGCCGCGTCGTTGCCGGGGATGGGATCGAAAGCCGGGTTATGCGGCATCAGCCACACCTGACCACGCGTGCGCTTGAAAGTTTTGACGGTGGCCTCGCCGTCGATCATCGCCGCGACGATATCGCCGTTGTCGGCGACGCTCTGCTGTCTGACGGCAACCCAGTCGCCGTCACAGATCGCGGCGTCAACCATTGAGTCGCCAACCACTTTGAGTAGGAAAACCGACCCCTCACCGATCAGTTCACGTGGCAGCGGGAAGACGTCCTCGACAGCCTCCTCGGCCAAAATGGGCCCTCCGGCCGCGATCCGGCCGAGAACCGGGACATAAGTCGGTTCCGGCAATGCATCGGAACCCGACACTTCGGTGGTGACGATGGGTGCGCCACCGTCGTGAGGGCTTCGCACGTCGACAGCGCGGGGACGGTTGGCGTCGCGACGTAGATAGCCTTTGCGCTCGAGTGTGCGCAGTTGGTGAGCGACTGACGAGGTAGACGTCAGCCCGACCGCATCCCCGATCTCTCTGATGCTCGGCGGATACCCGCGAGTGGTCACCGAGGCGCGGATGACATCAAGAATTGACCGCTGGCGCTGCGTGAGGCCCGAATCGCGGCCGGCCGTTCCGTCGGCGCCAGTAGTGCCACCGCTGCTGTCCTCGTCCATGAATCCGAATGTAGCCCGGACCGCCCCGGGAATCAAACATGTGTTCGACGCGTGTCGCCGATGCCGTCCGGCCGGCTGCGGCCCGATGGGGCACGGCGCACGCCTCGTCGGCATTGCGCGCCAGCTCGATGTCGGGGGCTTGCTATAGCTTTTCGATCGTTCGCAACACTTCGATCACATGTTCTATTCATCGAACACATGATCGACTAGCATTCGAACACAAGAGCGAAACCCCCCGAAACCGAAAGGGCAGGCAGATGACAATCCTCCACACTCGAGCGGGCCGAACCGAATTCGACTCCGAGTTTTTCGACCCGGAGTTTTTCGACCCGGAGTTTTTCGACCCCGAGTTTTTCGAACCCGAGTTCGGGCGCGAGGTACTCGACTCTGAGTTGGGGCGCGAGGCGCGGGCCACTGCGGTCGAGGTGCCGCGCCTGCGGCCGAGTGCCGCGCCGCGCAGGCCGCGCCTTTCGCGGCCTGCTGGGGCGCCGCTGCGCCACACCGGGACGGGGGTGCTGGTCTCGCGGGCATCGCATCGCCCGCGGCCGGTGACGCCCGCGACCACCGTGGTGTTGGCGCTGATCGCCGGCGCGATCACGCTGTGGCTCGGTCTGGTGGCTCAATTCGGCGGCGTGGTCGGTAGTCAGGCCGAGATTCCAGGTCGTCTGGCGGTAGTGCAGGTGGAGGCTGGTGAATCGCTTCAGAAGGTTGCGCAACGGGTGGCTCCCGAGGCGCCGGTCGGCGTCGTCGTCGAGCGGATCCGGGAGCTGAACGAACTCGAATCCGCAGCGCTCGATGCCGGACAGAGACTCATCGCACCGGTCAGCTGATCATGCAGTACCGAATCGAAACGCTTTGCTGCTCAAGCACTCTAAGGAATCCTGATGCGGGATACGGGCAAAGAGGCCTGGGGCTGGGCCGGCCGCGCGTCGCGCAGGTAGGCTCGGAGGCGTCCGAAGCGGTTGTCTCTGGGTGCGGCGAAGGAGCGGTGATGCACTGTCCGTTCTGCCGTAATCCCGACTCTCGGGTGGTTGATTCCCGCGAGACCGACGAAGGGCAAGCGATTCGTCGGCGCAGGTCGTGCCCTGAGTGTGGGCGGCGGTTCACGACCGTGGAGACGGCGGTGCTGGCGGTGGTCAAGCGCAGCGGCGTCACCGAGCCGTTCAGTCGGGAGAAGGTCATAAAAGGGGTGCGCCGGTCCTGTCAGGGCCGTCAGGTGGACGACGATGCGCTCAATCTGTTGGCCCAGAAAGTCGAGGATGCGGTCCGCGCGACCGGCTCTGCGGAAGTCCCCAGTAACGAGGTTGGCCTGGCGATCCTCGGGCCGCTGCGCGAACTGGACGAGGTAGCGTATCTGCGTTTCGCTTCGGTCTACCGGTCATTCTCGTCGGCCGAGGACTTCGAGCGTGAAATTGAGGCGCTACGGGCGCACCGTGCAGTACCGGCGCAGGGGGAGCCTGCTCAGTCGATCTGACGGGCTCCGCCGTCGACGACCCGTCCGGCAACCTGCGCCCAACCGTCAGCACTCCACCTGGTTTCGATGATCGAACCTTGCCCCTGCAAGATGGTCAGGTCGCGGCTGAGATGCTCGGTGATGCGCAGGGCTGCCGCACCTGTGGCTTCGTCTTCGCGTACCCCCAGATTTGCCGCGAACACCCTGGATCTTATTTTGCCCGCAGGCTCATCCAGCCAGGCCCAGAGGTAGTGCTCGGCATCGTCGGCGAAGTCGTCGGGGTCTGCGTCCGACACCTCGTCGATCGTGGCGAGCTGGTGCATCGAAAAGTCGGGCGCCCACTCTGCGCGTGCCGTGATGGATGTCAGGTCCCCGGCACAGCCCACCTTGACGATGCCGGCGGGCACCTGCAACGTATTTACCGGTTTCCCTTGTTGCATAAGCCACCACGATGCGCCCACCGTCGGATGTCCGGCGAAGGGGAGTTCGGTGGTGGGCGTATGGATATGGGCGTGGGCGGTGTGCACACCTGACTCGGGCAGAGTGACGAATACGGTTTCGCTGTAACCCAATGCCGCGGCTATGCGCTGCCGGTCCGCTGGTTCCACCTTGGCCGAGTCCACCACGCCCAGTGGGTTGCCGAATCTGCCGTCCTGGTCGGTGAAGATGCGCAGCACAGTCACGTCGATGGCCATGAGCAAATGCTACGTCGTAAGTGGATTACGTCGTAAGTGCATCAGGGAGTCAGGTTGCGCTGCGTTCGTCTGCGCCCATGGCGTCGAGTACCGCTACCCGGGTGTCGACCGGGCCCGCGATCGCCCCTTCTCTGATGCCCGTCCTCAGTAGGTTCCGCAGGTAATCCTGGTCGTGCACGGCGGGTTCGGTGGACTCGATGAATCTCTGCACGATCTCGACGAAGCGGTCAGGGTCGTCGTGGAACGGGAAATGCCCTGAGCCGTCGAAGATATGCAGTTGCGAACCGGGCATCGCCGCGTGTGCCATCTCGGCGTGACTCACCGGGATCACCGAATCGCTGCCACCCCAAACCAGTTGCACGGGAACAGACTGCGTCAAATAGCATCGGTCGAGCATGGTCACCACCTGGCCGCGCCAATCGACCACAGCCCGCAGGGTTCGCGCAAACGCCGAAGAAGCGGTCGGTTCAGGCAGATCGGCCAGGATGCGCAACATGTTGGGGATGTCGCGGCCCACGCCGGTGGATCCCAACAATGCGCCACCCATCCGCCCGATGACCTGCAATGCCGGCAGCACCAGCGGAATACGCAGCAGGGCCAACGCCTCGCTGCCCATGGGCAGTGACGCCATCCGCAGCGCTACGTTCACTTCTTTGGTGACGCCGCCGGCCCCGACGAGGATCATCCGGTTCACCAGTTGTGGGAACTGGTAGGCGAACTGCATCGCCACGCCGCCGCCCAGTGAATGGCCGATCACGGTGACACTGTCGATCTCCAGGACGCTGAGCAGATCGCGCATGCCGTTGGCGTAGGCAGCGACCGAGTAGTCGGCGCGTGGTTTGTCGGACTTGCCGTGGCCGAGCAGGTCGGGCGCGATGACGGTGAATCGTTGTGCGAGCTTGGTCTGCACGGTGTCCCAGGTGGTGGAGTTGTCCCCGATGCCGTGGATCAGCAGGATCGCCGGACCTGAGCCGGCCACCCGAAACGCCCGCCGGTAGCCGTGGATAGTTCGATACTCCAGCGTGGGAGTGAGCTCCCGCACGGAGCGCAGATTCGGTTTGCGTTCGGTCATGTCGCCAACTCCATGATCACGGTCATGTTGCCCACTTCGTCGTCGGGTTGGGTAGCAACTACGCGTTAGTCAGGGACTTGCAGGGGGATTGTCCCCGTCTTTCTCACCGTCCTGTTGGGCAAGGAATCGCTGGAACTCGGCGCCGAGTTCCTCACCGCTGGGCAGATCCTCGTCACGTGCCAGAAGTGACCGGTTCTCCTGTGCGGCAACGAATGCATCGTACTGGCGCTCCAGCGCTTCCACCACCTGAGCGACCTCTTCGCTGGCTGCCACCTGCTCGTTGACCTTTTCCTGGACCTCGGCGGCGGCCTCGCTGAGCGCGGCGGTCGGGATCTTCAGCGAACCGCTCCTCGCGACCTCCGACAGCAGCATCTCGGCTGCGGACGGGTAATCGGTCTGCGCCAGATAGTGCGGGATATGGGCGGTGAACCCGACGACTTCATAGCCGTGTTGGGCCATCCGGAACTCAAGAAGATTGGACACACTGCCCGGAACCTGAACCTCTCCGACCCAGGGCTGGTGTTCGGCGATGAGCTCCTTGTCATTCGAGTGCGCGGTCAACGTCATCGGCCGGGTATGAGGGACAGCCATCGGAATGGCGCCCAGGCCGATGACCCGGCGCACCCCGAGCGACTCGGCCAGCAGTCGTACTGCGGTGATGAAACGCTCCCATCGCAGGTCGGGTTCCAGGCCGGCGAGCAGCAGAAACGGTGTCCCGACGCTGTCGTGCAACGCGTACAGGTTCAATTCCGGATTGTCGTATTGGGTGAAGTGATCGGTTTTGAACGTCATCAACGGTCGTCGGGACCGGTAGTCGAGTAGCTCGTCGATCGCGAAAGACGCCACCAGCTCCATGTCGAGGGTGTTCTTGAGGTGATCGGCGGCCAGCTTGATCGACCGGCCGGCGTCCGAGAAGCCCTCGAGTGCATGGATCAGCACCGGGCCGCGGCCATCAGCGGAGGAGAGCTGCGGGGCGGGGAACTCCAGCTCGTACATGCCGGTGTGCTCAGGTTGGTATTGCTGACCTGCATCATCTTCGCTGTCAGCCATCTTTCGCCTCCTTCTCGCCGTCCGCCGCGACGGCTGGCGGTGCGCTACGACGGCGATGCCGACGGCAGCGTGAACCATTATTGTCTCGCACCCGGGGGCTGATGCGCGAGCTCGGATGGACTCAGGATCGGAACTGTTTGAGTGCGCGCAGCTTGTTCATCACCTCCAGCGCCGCGACCTTGTACGCCTCGGAGAACGTCGGGTAATTGAATACGACGTCCACCAGGTATTCGACGGTGCCGTCACAGCCCATCACGGCTTGACCGATATGCACCATCTCGGTGGCATTGGTGCCGAAGATGTGGACGCCGAGTATCCGCAGGTCCTCCGTCGATACGAGAAGCTTGAGCATGCCGTAGGAGTCGCCGGCGATTTGGCCGCGCGCCAGCTCGCGGTATCGGGACACTCCGACCTCGTAGGGCACCGACTCCCTGGTCAGCTCTACTTCGGTTGCGCCGACGTAGGACACCTCGGGTATCGAGTAGATGCCGATGGGTTGCAGATCGGTCATACCCTTGCAGGGCTCCCCAAATGCGTGATACGCGGCCAACCTGCCTTGATCCATGGAGGTGGCCGCCAGCGCCGGGAAACCGATGACGTCGCCGACGGCATAGATGTGGTCGACCTTGGTCTGGTAGTTGTCGTCGACGAAGATTCGGCCGCGGTGGTCGGCCTCCAGACCTGCGTTCGCGAGGTCGAGGTGGTCGGTCTGGCCCTGCCGGCCGGCTGAATACATGACTGTCTCGGCGGGAATCTGCTTGCCGCTGGCCAATGTGGTCAGGGTGCCCGCGGACCCGATGTCCACGGCGGTGACCTCCTCGCCGAACCGGAACGTGACGGCTAGGTCGCGCAGATGGAACTTCAGGGCCTCGATGACCTCGGGGTCGCAGAATTCCAACATTCTGTCGCGCTTCTCGACGACGGTGACCTTGGTGCCCAGTGCCGCGAACATCGAGGCGTACTCGATCCCGATGACACCCGCGCCGACGACGACCATCGATCCTGGGATCGATTTGAGATCGAGGATGCCGTCGGAGTCCAGCACCCGGCTCTCGTCGAATTCGACGCCGACGGGTCGGGCCGGCTTGGTGCCCGTTGCGACGACGATGTTGCGGCCGCTGACGGTGACGCGTTCGGCGCGGTTGGGTTCGTCGACGTGGATGGTGTGTGCGTCGATGAACCGGGCATGCCCCACATAGAGCTCGATGCGGTTGCGCATCAGCTGCGATCGCACCACGTCGATCTCCTTGCCGATGACATGCCGCGTGCGGGCGAGAAGGTCCGAGGGGGTGATCTTGTCTTTGACGCGGTAGCTCGCACCGTAGAGTTCGCGCTGGTTCATGCCGGTGAGATAAACGACGGCTTCGCGCAGCGTCTTCGACGGAATGGTTCCGGTATTGACACATACGCCGCCCAGCATGAGTCCCCGTTCGATGACGGCGACGGATTTGTCGAGCTTGGCTGCGGCGATGGCCGCCTTCTGCCCGCCCGGGCCGGACCCGATGACGACTAGGTCGTATTCCTGCGTGGAACCCATGCACTCAAGGTCTACGCCGGTTGCCCCAATCTCGCATCCCGATGGGCGATTATCTACGGGACGGTCATCCCCAAGTGCGATTTCATCCACGGTTCGGGCCCGGGGGAGCAGCGTCTGCGATTGTTCGTCGGCAGCTGTTGTCAGGTTTGCGGTATGTCAAAAACACATCGCCCCGATTCCCCGCTCGACCGGCCCGGCGTTCTGATTGCTGCGCTCCCGGCTGTCCTTGGCTTCGTGCCCGAGGAATCGCTGGTGCTCGTAACCGCCGCGCACGGAGAGATGGGCGCCGTCATGCGTGCTGATCTCGGCAGCGAGCAGGCCGTTGACTCGTTGGGTCACCTCGCGGAGATGGCCGCCGCATCCAGAGCCGAGATCGCGATCGCGGTGATCGTCGATGACCAGGGCGCCGCGTGCCAGATGTGCGCCGAGGAGTACCGCGACCTGGCGCACCAATTGGCTGTCGAGCTCGCGAGGAGGGATGTCGAGTTGTTCGCCGTGCACGTGGTCGACAAGGTCGCTGCCGGCGGCCGGTGGTACTGCGCAGATGGATGTGGCAGCTCGGGTGTGGTCGAGGACCCCGCGGCGTCGCCTATCGCGGCGGCCGCGGTGCTGGACGGTCGCCGCCTGTACGCCCGTCGTTCCGAGCTTGTCGCAGTAGTCGAGCCCGCCGATTCCGAGCGCAGCGCCGAGTTGGCCCGGGTGATCGAGCAGTGCGGTCAGCTCGATCCTGATCGGCCCGATTCGCAGGCTCGAAGCGACGTCGAGCACGCCTTCGCCTGCGCTGAGCAGCTTGGTAGGGGGCGTCCGCTCGCCGACGGCCAATTGGCACGATTGGCACTGGCACTGACCGATCCGCGGGTGCGCGACACCCTGTATGCGCTGGCCGTCGGCGACCACGCGGGATCGGCCGAATCGCTGTGGGCCGACTTGGCCCGCCGGCTCCCAGAACCTTGGCGAGTGGAAGCGCTTGTGCTGCTTGCATTTTCGGCATATGCGCGGGGGGATGGACCGCTTGCGGGCATATCGCTTGACGCTGCATTGAGAGGCATGCCAAGGCATCGGATGGCGACGATGCTCGACAAGGCGCTGCAGTCGGGGATGCGGCCAGAACAAATCCGCGAGTTGGCCAGCACCGGCTACCGCCTTGCCGAGCAGCTTGGTATTCGGCTACCGCCGAGCCGACGGTTCGGTCGCCGAGCGGGGTAGCGGATCAACTTCGGTTCCGGGCGCAGCCCGGGGTCAAACCTTCTCGACTTTTACGGTGTGGGCCATCTCGTGGGGCAGCTCGACCTGTTCGTGGCCGGGGATGACGATCATGACGCCGCCATGGTTGTTCACCTCGACCGTTACCCGAGCGCTGGGTACCACGCCGGCGTCTTTGAGCCGCGCGATCAGGTTGGCATCGCCCTGCACGTGTTCGGTCAACTGGCGCACCACTACTGCCACCGGCATCCCTGCGGGCAACTCGGTCAGACGCACCAGCTCGACGGTTGCGTCGCTGAGATGGTCGCCGACGCCGAGTTCGGACAGGCCGGGTATCGGGTTTCCGAACGGGGAAGTGGTGGGGTTGTTGAGAACCTGGACAAGCCGTCGCTCGACATCCTCGCTCATCACGTGCTCCCAGCGACACGCCTCGGCGTGCACCTCTTCCCACGGCAGCCCGATGACGTCGACTAGGAGTCGCTCTGCCAACCGGTGCTTGCGCATCACCGAGACGGCTAGTGACCGACCTTTGTCGGTGAGCTCCAAGTGCCGATCGCCAGCGACGTGCAAGAGCCCATCTCGCTCCATCCGCGACACGGTCTGGCTTACGGTGGGGCCACTCTGATCCAGCCGCTCTGCAATCCGCGCCCGCAGTGGTACGACGCCCTCTTCCTCAAGGTCGTAAATGGTTCGCAGATACATCTCGGTGGTATCGACAAGATCGTTCATTCGCACATCCTCCGTCGGAGCAGAGTCTACCGGTCGACCCTTCTGAACAGCGGCGCTGCATCCAGCGGTCAGTCCGCTCCAAACCGACGACGGAGAGCCCGCCGAAATCCGGCGGGCTCTCCGAAGCGAAATCTGCTCAGCTGGCGTAGGAACGTAGCCGGTCGGCACGTTCGCCGTTGCGCAGTTTTGACATGACCTCGCGCTCGATCTGGCGCACGCGTTCGCGGGAGAGCCCGAACAGCTTTCCGATTTGGTCCAGCGTGCGGGGCTGGCCATCGTCCAGACCGAACCGCAGCCGGATGACCTGCTGTTCGCGCTCGTCAAGGGTGGTCAGCACGTAGCGAATGTCGGTGTGCAGCAGCTCGGAGATCACCGCGTTCTCTGCCGACATGGCCTCCGAGTCTTCGATGAAGTCGCCGAGCGGCGCTTCTTCGTCAGTGCCCACCGGCATGTCCAGGCTCACCGGATCGCGACTGTGCGAGAGCAGGTCGGCGATCTTCTCCGCGGGTATTCCGGACTCCTCAGCGAGTTCCTCGTCCGTGGCGTCACGGCCGAGGTTTTGGTGCATCTCACGCTTGATGCGGGCGAGCTTGTTGACCTGCTCGACGAGATGGACCGGGAGCCGGATGGTGCGGCTCTGGTCAGCCATTCCGCGAGTGATCGCTTGACGGATCCACCAGGTGGCGTAAGTGGAGAATTTGAAGCCCTTGGCGTAGTCGAATTTCTCCATCGCGCGGATCAGGCCCAGGTTGCCCTCTTGGATCAGATCGAGCAACGGCATGCCGCGCCCGGTGTAGCGCTTGGCCAGCGATACCACCAAGCGCAGGTTGGCCTCGAGCAGATGGCGCCGTGCTGACTCACCGTCGCGCACGACGGCCGCGAGGTTGCGTTTGCGGGTTTCGCCCAGGCGCTTGCGGGTGTCGAGCAAATGCCGCGCGTAGAGTCCGGCCTCGATTCGCTTGGCGAGGTCGACCTCATCGGCTGCGTTGAGCAACGCGGTCTTGCCGATACCGTTCAAATAAACGCGCACCAGGTCTGCGGCTGGACTCTGAGCGTCCAGACTGTGGTCAACGCGACTGCTGGTGGCATTTGCCATTACGGCCTCCTGAGTGGGTCGAACTTTCATGACTTACAACGCCCTGGGGCGGGAAAGAGTTCCCGCAGTTGCGTCGGTTCACACGTTCTGACCTGCGATTATCGGAGGTGCACCTGAGAATGTGCTGAGAAGTGAGCCAGAAGATTCTCAGCGCGGAACATCGCCGCCGAAACCGGGCGCGGTGTTCGCGTCGTAGGGCGCATCCGCGCCGTCGCCCTGCCCGGGCGCTCCGTGGCCCATGCCGTTGATTGCGGGACGCTCAGCGGTCGGGAACAGCGGAATCTGCCGCCTCGACTGGAAGCGGCGGGGTTCCTCGGCACGTCGGGGCGGTCGGTCGTTAGCGATCAGTACAGCCATCCACGGCAACGGAATCGACAGCACGACGATCGCCAGCGAGATCAGACCGTTGTGCCAGATTCCGTAGGCCACCGCGGCCAGGACGAGTGCGGGGATGCGGAACGACATGAGCGTGAGGTACTTGCGTACCCGTTGGCGGTGCTGTTCTTCGTAGGCGGGGGCAGCGCCGGTGATCAACACCGGCCGACCGTCGTCATCGAAACTCAGCTCTTGGCCTTGTTTCATGTCTCCACTGTTCCACATCTACACCCGGGTGTGACCGCCACGTTTCTTACCGAACTATTGCGAGGCAGAATGGAGCGATGGAAACCCAGACGATCGAGCGGCCCGATACCGACGAACGCGCCGATGACGGGACTGGCGACGACACCCCGAAATTCTTCCACTACGTCAAGAAGGACAAGATCGCCGAGAGTGCGGTGATGGGCACCCACGTCGTTGCGTTGTGCGGGGAGGTGTTCCCGGTGACACGGTCGGCCAAGCCGGGTTCGCCGGTGTGTCCCGACTGCAAAAAGATCTATCAGCAGCTCAAGAAGTAGCGGCATCGCGGTTGCCGGCGGCGGCGGTGTCGGGCGGTTCGACAATTTGGTCAGGCGCATCGAGGGCATCCGAGGAGCCGGCGAAGGGCACGCTGTTTCCGCCGTTCAGCGATTCGGCTTTTGATTCCAGCCACCATCGGAAGCGCTTGGCATGAGTGTCCGGTGCAGGCCATTCTTCCTGAATGGCTGCGTTCAATTCGGCGCCGAGCATGATCGCGAAGCCGAGGAAGAATGCGAACAGCAGGAAAGCGATAGGTGTCGCGAGCGCGCCGTAGGTGTAGCCCGTACTGGTGATCCACGTCAGATAGACCCGTAGTCCCCCCGTGGCGACCAAGAACACCACCGCGGCCAGAACCGACCCGTACAGCAGCCGATGCGAGGGCAGAGGTTTGGGCAGGGACACGCGATACAGCACGTTCACGCCCAGCACCAATGCCACAAAGAGCACCGGGTAGTAGCCGAACCGCAGCACTTGGTCCCAACTGTCGGGGATGAAGTCAGCGACCTTGCGCGGCCCTAGGGCCAGGAAGGGTGCGGTAGCGATGGCGCCGACCAACATGACCACATACAGGCCAAGAGAGAAGAACCGCTGGCGCACCGGGTGGCGCAAAGGTGTCTGGCTGTGGGCCTCGGTGATCGAGTCGACGAACGCCGAGACGGCCGACGAACCTGCCCACAGCGAGATCACGAATCCCAGCGATACCACTTCGCCGCGGGCGCCCTTGACGATGTCCAGAACCGTGGGCTCGATGATCTCGGTGACCACGTTGGGGGAGAAGAACCGCGCGGCGGTGCTGACCAGTTGGTCTTGGATCACTGGCAAGGTGTCCGGCCCGAAGAGGGGAGCGACGTAGGCCAAGCTGCCCAACATTCCCAGCAGCAGCGGCGGCAGCGACAGCGCGCACCAGAAAGCGGCTTGGGCGGACTCCGCGAAGATCGAGTCGTCCCAACTCTTGGCCAACGTCCGTCCGGTGATGTGCCGAATGTGGTGGCGCGACGGCCGCGGCCGCTCCGGTGTCCGCACTGACTGGTCGCTCATGACCAGTCCAGCATTACTGATTGGCGACTAAGGCTCCAACTGGCTTACTTCGAGGACGGCCGCCAACTCGACCACTTTCGCTTCGTGCTCGTTGGCATGATGCTGGCAGAACAGCAGTTCAGCGCCCGATGGAAGCTTGGCTCGCACCCGTGCCGCGGCGCCACAACGGTCGCAGCGGTCAGCCAAGGTCAATTCGGGACTGGTGAGCGTTGCGGTCATGGCACCTCCATAGGTGTAGCGACGTACATCTACTCTGTCAGACGCTTGGGGTTCCGGCCTTGTTCCCCGGGGGTTTGGGGTGTGTCGTGTCTCACTGGTGGGTGTGTTGTGACGTTTGGGGGCCGACGCAATGAGTAATACTCACACTCCTGGCACGCCGGTACTCGTCCATCTGTGCACCGCGGCCCAGTGGCGGGACGCCCGACATTCCCGGGAGTACCGGCCCGATTCTCTCCGCGCGGTGGGCTTCGTGCATCTGTCGAGTCAAGAACAGGTTCATTTGCCCGCAAACCGGTTGTACGCGGGGCGGACCGACATGATGTTGCTGCGCCTGGACTCCGCGCGGCTCTCATCCCCGGTGCGGTGGGAGCCTGGAGTCCCCGGCGATCCCGACGGCATGGTGTTCCCGCATTTGTACGGGCCCCTGCCGGTAGCGGCGGTGGTAAGCGCTACTGCGTACCTGCCAGACCGCCACGGTGTGTTTCGGCCTGGCGTGCGATGAACTGTTCCGAGATTGGCGCCGGGTCCGACGCTGGAGCCCACTCGCAGCGGCTGCGGTCCTGCGCCGCACTCCGGCGACCGACGGCTGCGGCGGCCCGGCGGGACAGGATCGGTCAAATCCGCAATGCGGACGGAAACTTGGTCCTATGCTCCCTTGCACAGGCGTAACAGAAATATCACAAACCACAGGAGTCACCGGAGTTAGCGATGCGGAAGCGGATACTGATCGGCGCCATCCCGGCTGTCGCCGGTTGTTTTTTCTTGGCCCCGACCACTCCTTCGGCAGATGCCGTTCCGGGGGAGTGCCAGGTCACCTCGTTCGCCGGCTTCAGCGGCGGGTACTGCGACCAGGCCGCTTTGGCCGACGGCAGCTTCAACCACTGCGAGACCGCCGAAGCCTTCGGGCTCAAGCACCAAAGGTGCTATCAAGCCTGTCTGGACGAGGCAGGACGTCCGTATGTCACCGACATGGATCTGACCACACCATGCGCGACGTCCTTGGTGGCAGCTCCGGAACCAGCGTTGGCTCAACTGCCGGGGGCGGCTGAGGATCCAGCGCAGGCTCAGGCTCCGGCGGCTCTGGAACCAGCGCAAGTCCAAGCTCCGGCGGCTGAGGAACCGGCCCAGGCTCAGGCTCCGGCGGCCCCGGTACCAGCGCAAGTTCAGGCTCCGGCGGCTGAGGAACCACCGCAGGCTCAGGTTCCGGAACCAGCGCAGGCCCCGGCACCGGCGCCCCCGGCGCCAACAGCAACCACTGCGCCTTCGCCGCTATAGGTGTCCTCCGCCGCAGGCATGCCGAAGGCATGAAGTCATCGGCTCACCGACGACTCGTCGGCAGAACTTAACTATTCGGCAGAACTAACCCACCCATCGGCTCGCGGCCGCGAGAAGCCGGCGAACTCCCAGGTCAGAGCAGGAATCGGGAGTGTCGCTCAGTCCAGGTAGTCGCGCAGCACCTGAGACCGGCTGGGGTGCCGCAACTTGGACATCGTCTTCGACTCGATCT
>JAHZIT010000005.1 GCA_022601275.1 Actinomycetes bacterium | reverse complement strand
CGGGTCGGTGTAGCGCAGCTCATACCAGGAGCTACCCGCCCACTGCGGCATGACATTCGTGTCCCGGGTGTAGGGCTGGAGACCATCACCCAGATCCAGCTCGACGTTGACCCAGTCGGTGACTTTGGCCAGCGGTGGTGACGGCTCGCTGTCGGCGTCCTCGGGATCGAAGAGCACCGGCGAGTAATCCGGCGCATCGGGCAGTTCGACGGGCAGCAGCGCCTGGGGCAGACCGTGACTGCGGCCGGCTGCGTCGTACACCACCGGGAACGGCTCGCCCCAGTACCGCTGCCGGGCGAAAAGCCAGTCCCGCAGCTTGTATTCGACACGTTCATAGCCTCGGCCATCCTCGGTCAGCCGCTCGGTCATCGCCTTCTTGGCAGCGGACACATCCATTCCGTTGAGGTGCCCCGAGTTCACCAGAACACCGTCTCCGATGTACGCCTGCTGTGAAATATCCCCACCAGCAACAACTTCCACAATCGGCAGGCCGAACTCCGTGGCAAAATCCCAGTCACGCTGATCGCCACCGGGTACCGCCATGATCGCACCGGTGCCGTAACCGGCCAACACGTAATCGGCGATAAACACCGGGATCTTCTGCCCATCAGCGGGATTCGTCGCCCACGTGCCGAGGAATACGCCGGTCTTGGAGCGGTTCTCCCGGCGCTCCATATCGGACTTGGCAGCTACCGCGCGGCGGTACGCGGCCACCGCATCAGCCGGCGTCGCCGACCCGAACTTCCACCGCGAATCGACGTCGGGCGGCCAAGCGTCACCGGTGAGCTGGTCTACCAGTTCATGTTCCGGAGCCAAAACCAGATACGTTGCGCCGAATAGCGTGTCGGGCCTGGTCGTGAAGACCTCGATATCCGCCGCGCAGGCTACCGAATCGACTGCGAAAAACACCGTTGCGCCAGTCGAGCGGCCGATCCAGTTTCGCTGCATGGTCTTGACCTTTTCCGGCCAGTCCAGAAGGTCCAGATCCTCCAGCAACCGGTCGGCGTAGGCGGTGATCCGCATCATCCACTGCCGCAAACGTTTCCGAAAAACCGGAAAGTTGCCGCGCTCACTGCGGCCGTCAGCGGTGACTTCCTCGTTCGCCAGCACGGTACCCAGGCCCGGGCACCAATTCACCACCGAATCTGCGCGATAGACCAGCCTGTGCTGGTCGACCAGATCCGCCCGTTCGGCGGCATCGAGCTCCGACCATCGGCGGCCGTCGCCGATCGGTCGCGTCCCCGTATCGAATTCGGCGATCAGCTCGGCGATCGGACGGGCTCTACCCAGGGCGGGGTCGAACCACGCATTGAAGATCTGCAAGAAGATCCACTGGGTCCACTTGTAGTAGTCCACGTCGGTGGTGGAGAAGCTGCGCCGCGAGTCGTGGCCGAGGCCCAGCCGCGCGAGCTGACGGCGGAAGTTGACGATATTGGCTTCGGTACGGGTGCGCGGATGTGTTCCGGTTTGGATCGCATACTGTTCGGCGGGCAGACCGAAGGCATCGAATCCTAAGGCGTGCAGAACATTACGTCCGATCATCCGGTAGTAACGGGCATACACGTCGGTTGCGATGTACCCCAGCGGGTGGCCGACGTGCAGACCTTCGCCGGACGGATACGGGAACATGTCCTGGACGAACATCTTGTCGGCGGGAAGCGGGCTCCCGTCGGCGGGCGCCAGCGCGCCGACCGGGTTGGCCACATCGAAAGTCCCCCACTCCGCCCATCGCTGCTGCCAGGTCCGCTCGATCTCGCTCGCCAGTTCCGCGGTGTAGCGATGCTGCGGGGTATCGGCGGCGGCAGGATGCGCAGTCGGCGTTTCGGTCACGCAACCAGGGTATAAGCACCCCGATCGCCGCTCTTGGGGCCTCGGGTTGGTCTCGGTTCCGTTGCGGATGCGTCAGGGGTTGGTTCCAGGTCGCGCCCCACTCTGGCAACCGCGTCGCACCCGTGGATACATTCGTCGCCTGGCGCGGGTGCGACTTCCCCGAGCTGTCGGGTACGGACGTGAGATGGGACGCAGAGGACTGCAGCGGATGAGCGAAATCGCCCGCCACAAGCGGATTCTGGCAGGGGGCGCCGCGGTCGGCGCCGCGGGGGTACTCGGCCTTGCGGGGGTGACCGCATCCGCCCAGCCGACGGCTCCGGAGCCACCGCTGCCGGCCCCGGCGACAGTGACGCAGACCGTGACCGTGGCACCCACCGCTGCGGCTCCGCAGGCCGTCGGCCAGCAAGCTGCACCCGCCGCGGGTCCGGCGGCGGTACCGGCCGGCGTCACCGGGACGGTACCCGCCACGGTGCCTGCTCCACCCCCGGTCACCATCACTCCGGCGACCTCGGGGACGATCACCGAATACTTGACCGAGGCCGGTGTCACACTCGAACCCCAGGCCAGCCAAGGCTTCCGGGCGCTGAACATCGTGTTGCCGATGCCGCCGGGCTGGGCACACATACCCGACCCCAACGTTCCTGACGCATTCGCCGTGATCGCCGATCGGGTCGGCGGCAACGGGCTGCACTCGTCGAACGCCCAGGTTGTGGTCTACAAGCTGATCGGCCAGTTCGATCCGAAGGAGGCCATCCGCCACGGGTTCGTCGACAGCCAGCAGCTGCCTGCGTGGCGGTCCACCGACGCTTCTCTCGCCGACTACGGCGGCATGCCGTCGTCGTTGATCGAGGGCACCTACCGGGAGAACGCGCTGACGCTGAACACTTCGCGCCGCCACGTGATCGCCGCCTCAGGCCCCGAGCAGTACCTCGTGTCGCTGTCCGTGACCACCAGCGTCGACCAGGTCGTGCCCGCCGCCGGCGCCACCGAGGCGATCGTTCAGGGCTTCAAGGTCAGCGCTCCCTCGGCATCACCGACGGCTCCGCCCGGCGCCGCGCCGGCCAGTCTCCCGGCGCCTGCCGCCGCCACACCGGCAGCGCCCGCCGCCACACCCGCACTGCCCGCAGCGCCCGCCGCCGCACCGGCAGCGCCCGCGGCCCCCTCGGTTGCCACACCGGCCGGGCAGGCGGCAGCAACGGGGTAAGGGGCCATTTCGGTGCACCTCGGCGTCCTGGCGACGAGCAGCAGCCCACACCGTATTCTGTGACGCATGCTGGTCGCCGCGGTGTTGTGTCTGGGCGCGGCCGTCGCGACCGTCGTACAAGGCGTGTGGTCGCTGACACGTCCGCCGTCCGCGGACTACGTCCGCCGGGTCTTGCGGGGGGTGGCGCCCGTCCAGCTGGCGGCCGGCGCCATGCTGGCCGCCGGGGGGTTGGTCGCGATGTCAGCAAGCCCGCCGACATCGGTGGTCGTGCTGACCGTGTGTGTTGTCGGTGCCGTAGGCACGGTGGCCGCCGGGTGCTGGCAGAGCGCCACGGCTGTTCTGCGCGAGCAGCGCAACAGACCGCCCGACGGCGAGGCCGCGGGCTGCGGCGGCGCATGCGCGACCTGCACGCTGAGCTGCGGATCAGACGAGGAATCAGTTACGGCTGAGGTCGATCGGATGGGTCGCTAGCAGCGGCAGAGGCATCGGCTGCCGTCGCAGCACCCGCGACCAAAGATCGACGCGCGGCTCCACCAGCACGTCAGCCGGCAACGCCGACAGCACGATCCAATCGGCACGCTCGATTTCACCTTCGAGCTGCCCTGTCGTCCAGCCGGAATAGCCGGCGAAGATGCGCACGCCCTCGACCAACGGCGCGACCGCGTCGGCCTCCGCATCGAGGTCCACCATCGCAATGCGGCCCTGCACATGCCGCAAACCCGGCGCATCCCTGGGATCCACCCCGTCACGCAGCGCTGCCAGGCACAGCGCAGCATCCCGCTTGACCGGACCGCCGATGAACATCGTCTTCGGCTTGGTTGCCAGCTTGGCCCACTGCGGCAACACGTTGTAGACGGCGGTTTCACTGGACCGGTTCAGCACGACACCCAACGTGCCGCCGTCATTGTGCTCGACAACGTAGATGACACTGCGCCGGAACGTCGGCTCCATCAGGTCGGTATTCGCCAGCAACAGGGTTCCCGCGCGCACCCGGTGCGCCGCTGGCGCGACTCCCTCTCTGAAGTCTTCCGGATCGTCTTGCTGGGCCACTCCACCATCATGTCATCACCGTTGCTCGACGTGGGGAACAAGCGCGGCGGCCACCGATATTTGTACTGTGGTCGGGCACGCTCGCCCACCGATGTGCGGTCATGCGAAGAGCCGAAGAATCCGGCGCTCCAACGTTGCAACAGGACGGGAGGCCAGTGGCCGACGCCCGCGCACTCGTCGCCCTGTGGCACTCGGTGCGGGAGTTGCCCGATTTCTGGCGGTTGCTGGAGGTGCGCGCGGTCAGTCAGTTCGGTGACGGCCTCTTCCAGGCGGGGCTGGCCGGCGCGATCCTGTTCAACCCCGAACGCGCCGCAGATCCGTGGGCGATCGCCGGTGCGTTCGCGGTGCTCTTCCTGCCGTATTCGCTGCTGGGTCCGTTCGCAGGCGCGCTGCTGGACCGCTGGGACCGGCGACTGGTGCTGATCGGCGCGAACGGTGGGCGGCTGGCGCTGGTGGTCGGGGTCGGCGCCTTGCTGGCGGCCGGGGTGGGGGATCTGGCGATCCTGTTGGGCGCGTTAGTCGTCAACGGCTTCACCCGATTCGTCTCCTCAGGACTGTCGGCAGCGCTGCCGCATCTGGTGCCGCGCGCGCAGGTGGTGTCGATGAACTCGGTCGCGGTGGCCACCGGTGCCGCGGCCGCGTTCTTGGGTGCCAACTTCATGCTGCTGCCCCGGGGGGTGTTCGGGGCGGACGATTCCGCATCTGCTGCGATCATTTTCATCGTGACGGCGCCGGTGGCGCTGGCGCTGTGGCTGTCGGTGCGCTTCCCGCCGGGCCTACTCGGGCCCGACCCCAGCGCGCGCACCGTCCACGGCTCGGTTGCCTACGCCGTGGCCACCGGTTGGCTGCACGGCGTGCGAACCGTGCTGGCCGTTCCCACCGTTGCGGCCACCCTGGCCGGATTGTCCGCCCACCGCATGGTGTTCGGAATCAACACCCTGCTGGTGCTGGTCACGGTGCGGCACAGCGACACCGCCGCCGTCGCCGGTCTGGGCACCGCAGTGCTGTTCGTCGTCGCTACCGGCACCGGCTCCTTCCTTGCCACCGTCGTGACACCTGCCGCCGTCAAGAAGTGGGGCCGCTACGCGGCGCCCAACGGCGCGCTGGCGTTCGCGGCCGTCGTACAGCTCTTCGGGGCCAGCCTGCTGCTACCGGTGATGGTCGTCTGCGGCTTCCTGCTCGGCGGGGCCGGTCAGGTGGTGAAGCTGTGCGCCGACACCGCGATGCAGGTCGATGTCGACGACGCGCTGCGCGGGCACGTATTCACGGTTCAGGATTCACTGTTCTGGATAACATTCGTCGCCGCGATCGCCGGAGCCGCCGCGGTCATTCCCCCGGACGGCCATGCCCCGGCACTCGCCCTCACCGGCTCCGGCCTCTACCTGCTGGGTTTGGCGGTTCACTCAACGCTGGGGCGGCGATGAGCACCCCGTGCAGCGCAGACGACACCCGGCTCGACCGTCCGGATAGGGTGACCGGCATGGCTGCAGCAGCCCCGATAGTCACCGACCTGCGTGCCGAAAGCGACGACCTCGACGCGATGGTCGGCGACCTGGAGCCCGCGCGCTGGGCGACCGAGACGCCCGCGCCCGGCTGGACGATCGCCCACCAGATCGCACACCTGTTGTGGACGGATCGGGTCGCACTCACCGCCATCACCGATCAGTCTGGCTTCACCGAGATTCTCGGCCGCGCGGCCGAGAATCCGTCCGGTTTCGTCGACGCCGGCGCCGAGGAACTCGTCGTGCTCAGTCCCACGGACCTGCTGGCCCGATGGCGCACCACCCGTGCGGTGTTGCACGAGGAGTTGCTGACCGTGGCCGACGGCCGGAAGTTGCCGTGGTTCGGGCCGCCGATGAGCGCGGCATCGATGGCCACCGCGCGGTTGATGGAAACGTGGGCGCACGGCCTGGACGTGGCCGATGCCCTCGGGGTGAGGCGGGCACCTACCGCGCGGCTGCGGTCGATCGCCCACATCGGCGTCCGCACCCGCGACTTCGCCTACGCGGTGAACGGGCTGACACCGCCGTCGGAACCGTTCCACGTGAAACTAACCGCGCCGGACGGGTCCGAGTGGACGTGGGGGCCCGAGGATGCGGCCCAGCAGGTCACCGGCCCGGCCGAGCACTTCTGCATGCTCGTCACGCAGCGTCGTCCACGATCGGAGCTAGCTGTGGTCGCGGTCGGCGCGGACGCCAACCGCTGGCTTGGTATCGCGCAGGCGTTCGCCGGGCAGCCGGGTGCCGGACGCGGCTGATGCGGCTGCACTCCGGGCACTTCGGTAGCTCTGGGCGACAGCGACCGCGCGCAAAACGCCGGCGTTTGCGGCGCGTCGGCGTGCAGACATGCGCGCTCGCGCCCGAAGGCGACCGCAGGCACGTGCGCTAGATGCGGCCCGCGCTGTCGGCCCTGCCGTCGCCGTCGCCGTCGCCGAGCCGGACATCCCAACGCCCGTCGCCGTCAGTGTCCACCCATGCCAACCCGGCGCCGAAAGCCCGGTCCGCGAGGCCATCGCGGTCGATATCTGCAAGCCGCTCCGCGGGCACGCCATCACCGTCGAGATCGACCGTGACCGCGGGCCCCACGGTCCGCTCGACCCCATCCAGCCCGAACCAGCGCATGCCGCCCCGGTCCAGGCTCAAAGCCCAGGTCCCTGTGCCGTCGTCGGTGAAGTAGGCCTCCGGCCGACCGTCCTCGTCCAGGTCGAGCACTGCGTGATCGGCTACCCCGTCATCGTCGAGGTCGGCCAGCACGTCGTCGATCAGGCCGTCGCCGTCGACGTCGAGACCGATCGCCTCCAGCCGCCCGTCACCGTCGAGATCGCTGTCCGCGTCGACCGTCCACATGGTCGCCGAGCCGTCAGGGTCACCGATGCAGTACTCCATACCTGATCAGACGCGCGGCGGTGCGTTCTCGTTCCACCACTTGAGCAACTCCTGCACCGCATCCTCATGGCTGAGCGGGCCGCGATCCAGCCTGAGCTCCTTGAGGTGAGCCCAGGCCCGGCCGACCTGCGGACCCGCCGGGATGTCCAGGATGCGCATTATCTCGTTGCCGTCCAGGTCGGGGCGGACCCGGGCCAGATCCTCCTTGGCCGCGAGCGCGTCAATGCGGTGCTCCAAGTCGTCGTAATTCGCCTGCAGCCGAGCCGCCCGGCGCTTGTTCCGAGTAGTGCAGTCGGCGCGCACCAACTTGTGCAGGCGGTCCAGCAGCGGGCCGGCATCGGTCACGTAGCGCCGCACCGCCGAGTCCGTCCAACG
The DNA here is from genome assembly GCA_022601275.1 of Actinomycetes bacterium. GTDB lineage: Bacteria > Actinomycetota > Actinomycetes > Mycobacteriales > Mycobacteriaceae > Mycobacterium. The sequence goes on along the minus strand of JAHZIT010000005.1, from coordinate 78,432 downwards.
ACCGTCTCCGTAACCGTGGAAGCGCAGATGCAGGTAGACCAGCTGCGAAACGTCGTCGACCATCTGCTTGGAATACCTCAGGGCGCGCATCCGCTGGCGGACCATTTTCGCGCCGACCACCTCGTGGTGATGGAAGCTGACCCCCCCATCGGGTTCGTGCCTGCGCGTCGCGGGCTTGCCGATGTCGTGCAGCAACGCCGCCCACCGCAGCACCAGGTCCGGCGCGCTCGCAACCTCCTCGAGCTCGATCGCCTGCTTGAGCACCTTCAACGAATGCTGGTAAACGTCCTTGTGCTGGTGATGCTCGTCGATCGCCATCCGCATCGCCCCCACCTCGGGCAGCACCACCTCACCCAGACCCGTCTCGACCATCAGGTCCACACCGGCGACGGGGTGGGCGCCCAGCAGGAGCTTGTCCAGTTCGGTTGCCACGCGCTCGGCGGTAATCCTGCCCAGCTGCGGCGCCATCTCCTCGAGTGCGCGGCGCACGCGCGGCGCCAGGGTGAAGCCGAGCTGGGAGACGAATCTGGCTGCGCGCAACATTCGCAGCGGATCATCGCCGAAAGACACTTCCGGAGCCGCGGGCGTATCCAGCAGACCCGCATCCAGGGCGGCCAGCCCGCCCAGCGGATCGAGGAACTCCGCAGGTCCATCTGGGGAAATCCGGACCGCCATGGCGTTGACGGTGAAATCCCGTCGCACCAGATCCTCAGCCAGTTCGGTGCCGAACCGGACATCGGGATTTCGCGACACCTGATCATAGGAATCGGCGCGGAAAGTGGTCAGCTCCAACCGTTCTGCACCCTTACCAACGCCGATCGTGCCGAACTCGATGCCGGTGTCCCACAGGGTATCCGCCCAGTCGCGCAACAGCCGCTGCATTTGATCGGGGCGGGCGTCGGTGGTGAAATCGAGATCGGAGCCCAGGCGGCCGAGCAGGGCGTCCCGGACGCTTCCCCCCACCAGATACAGCTGGTGCCCGTCCTCGGCGAAGAGCCCGCCGAGTGCCCGAAGCACCTCGCCGTGCCGCTGCAGCGACACTTGCGCGCCGGCCAACAGTTCAGAAACGTCAGCGCTGGGGGCGCTGTCTCTACCGGGGTCGGACACGTCCGATGAGCATAGTGGTCACAGCCGTGTCACCTACCGGCGAGTGCGGCGAGGGCCGCCGTTCATCCCAACTACTATCGCTTGAGTGTCGGACGGCGAGCAGCCCAAACCCCGACGGCGCCGTGGTCGGCGCCGCGGCCGACGCGCGGTCGGTCCGCCCGAGGCGGGAGCCGACCAGGCCGGTGGACAACGCCGACACACCCCGTCCGGCCTGGAGAGTGCCGAGTCGACTCCGGCGCCAAAACCGCAGAAGGCACGTCCCCGACGGCCCCCCGCCCGGCTTCGCACCGTGCATGAGACCTCGGCGGGCGGCCTGGTCATCGACGGTATCGACGGGCCCAAGGAAAGCCAGGTCGCGGCGTTGATCGGCCGTATCGACCGACGGGGACGCATGTTGTGGTCGCTGCCGAAGGGCCATATCGAGGTGGGTGAGACCGCAGATCAGACCGCGATCCGCGAAGTCGCCGAGGAGACCGGCATCCAGGGCAGCGTGCTGGCAGCGTTGGGCAGCATCGACTATTGGTTTGTCACCGAGGGCCGGCGCGTGCACAAGACCGTGCACCACTACTTGATGCGGTTCCTGGGCGGTGAGCTCTCCGACGAGGACGTCGAGGTCACCGAGGTGGCTTGGGTACCGCTGGGCGAACTGCCCTCGCGGCTCGCCTACGCCGATGAACGGCGTCTCGCAGAGGTTGCCGACGAGTTGATCGACAAGCTGCAGTCCGACGGGCCCGGCGCCTTGCCCCCGCTGCCCCGAACAGCCCCGCGATTGCGGGGACAGACACACTCGCGCACCCGCAAGAAAAGGCCTGGCCCCGCCGCTCAACCACAGCCCGGCCAGCGGACGAACGGCTGCGGACCGGGGCCGTGAGCGGGCCGCCCGTACGGCTGCTGGCCACCGTCACCACCCTGCTGTTGGCGCTCCTGCCGCTGGCCGGATCCGGGGTGGCCGAAGGTCGGCCGGGAAACACCCCTTTCCTGCATGTTCAGATCGACAGCGTCACCCCCGACGTCATCACCACGACCAGCGAGCCCGTTGTCACCGTTTCCGGCAAGATCAGCAACGTCGGCGACCGCGTGGTCCGCGACGTGGTGGTGCGGCTGGAGCGAGCCGCCGCCGTCTCCTCCTCCAGCGCGCTTCGCACCGACCTATCCGGCGACGTCGATCAGTACACCCCGGTGGCCGATTTCATCGCTGTGGCCCCCGAAATTGCTCGCGGACAGGACATTCCATTCCGTCTGGCCTATCCGCTGCGGTCCGCGGACCGCCCTTCACTGGACATCGAAAGTCCCGGCGTCTACCCCGTCATGGTCAATGTGAACGGCACCCCCGACTACGGGGCACCTGCCCGGCTCGACGATTCTCGGTTCCTGATGCCGGTGCTCGGTGTGCCGCCCGATGAGGCTCCTGACGTCGGCGAAGTCGACGCCCTGAGCTCCGTCGTGCCGCCGAACATCACTCGCCCGGTCGGGTTGACGATGTTCTGGCCACTGGCCGACCGGCCACGACTGGCGGCCGGCGCCCCGGGGGGCACGACCCCTGTCCGGCTGATCGACGACGACCTCGCGACGTCGCTGGCCACCGGAGGGCGCCTGGACATCATGCTGACCGCAGTCGACTTCGCGACCAGCCCGGAGGTCAATCCCGGCGGTGAGATCACACCTGCGTTGTGTCTGGCCGTCGACCCCGACCTACTCGTCACGGTCAATGCGATGACCGGAGGCTACGTCGTCAACGACGCCTCCGACGCGGGCCCGGGTACCCCGACGCATCCAGGTACCGGGCAGCAGGCCGCCATCGACTGGCTCAACAGGCTCAAGGTGCTGGCCCAACGGATGTGTGTGGCACCCACGACCTACGCCCAGGCCGACCTCGACGCCCTGCATCGGGTCGCCGACCCCACCCTGTCGGCCGCGGCCACCACGGGGGCCGCCAACATCGTCGACCGGATCCTGGGCATCACCTCGACCCGCGGCGCCAGCCTGGTCGGCGACGGACCGCTGACCGGACCTGCCGTGCAGTTACTGTCCCAACAGGGTCCCACCGTGGCGATCGGCGCTGCCCAGCTGTCCGGGTCCGGCGCCTCGGACGGCGGTGTACCCGAGACCGCCGACACCGAACCCGTGCGCTACACACCCACCGTTGTCGCGGCCCCCTTCGACCCCGCGGTGGGGGCGGCGCTGGCCGGTATGGGCGCCGCCCCCGAATCGCCCTCTTATCTCGACCCGTCTCTGGACATCGCGCTCAAACAGGACACCGAGGTGGCTCGGCGCCAGAATGCGCTCGCCTCGATGCTGTGGCGAAGCCTCGCGCCCGACACGGTGCCACGAACCCAGATCCTGATGCCTCCCCTGCTGTGGAATCTGTCAGCCCTGGACGCGCAGTCCGTCCTCACCGCGTTGGCTACCAGCATCCGGGCCGGACTTACGGTTCCGCGCCCGCTGACCGCACTGATCGACGAGGCCACCGCGGTGACCGAATCCACGTCGCTGCCGTCGGGGCCACTGGGCAACCCCCGGGGGCGGTTCGACGACGAGGTCGTCTCGGGCATAGCCGCGGTGAACGGCCGACTCGGGGGCCTGACGGCGGCACTGACCACCGACGAACGCACCGGGCAGACCGGTGGCCAGTACACGGCACCGCTACGCGAGGACCTACTTCGCGCACTGAGCCTTTCGGTGCCGCCCAATGCCCGCAACGGGCTGGCCCAGCAACGGCTCACCACGGTGGCTCGCACCGTAGAGGACTTGTTCAGGGCCGTCGCCATCGTCAACCCGGGCGGCTCGTACACGTTGGCGACCGAACGCAGCCCGCTGCCGCTGGCACTTCGCAATGACCTGCCGGTGCCGATCCGGGTACGGCTGGATATCGACGCTCCCCCCGGCATGACGGTGACCGACATGGGTGAGATCGTGCTGCCGCCCGGCTTCCTGCCGCTGAAGGTGCCGATCGAGGTGCATTTCACCCAGCGAGTGGCGGTGGACGTCACGCTGCGCACCGCCGAAGGCCTGCCGCTGGGTGAGCCGGTTCGTCTGTCGGTGCACTCCAACGCCTACGGCAAGCTGCTCTTCTTCATCACGTTATCCGCCGGCGCAGTCCTGTTTCTGCTGGCCGGCCGGCGGTTGTGGCACCGATTCCGCGGCCAGCCCGACCGCGCTGATCTGGACCGCCCCGACCCGATCGAAGTGGCCCTGGCATACGGCGATGACCAGGCCGGCCAAGACGCTCCCCGGCGGCGCCCGTGAATAATCCCGACCGCGCCGAATTGTCGGACTCGGCGGTGGTATCGCGGTCGTGGGGCATGGCCGCGGCCACGCTTGTCAGCAGGCTCACCGGCTTCGCCCGCATCGTGCTCCTCGCGGCGATCCTCGGCGCCGCCTTGTCCAGCGCGTTCACCGTAGCCAACCAGTTGCCCAACCTCATCGCCGCGCTGGTACTCGAGGCGACGTTCACCGCGATCTTCGTGCCGGTCCTCGCGCGCGCCGAACTCGACGACTCCGACGGCGGTGCCGCTTTCATCCGGCGCCTGCTCACCCTGGCCACCGCGCTGCTACTGCTGGTAACCCTGGCCTCGACGTTGGCGGCGCCACTGCTGGTCGACCTGATGCTGGGTTCGGAACCGCTGGTGAACAGGCCCCTCACCACAGCGTTCGCCTACCTACTGCTTCCGCAGATCATCTTCTACGGACTGTCGTCAGTGTTCATGGCGATCCTGAACACCCGCAACATCTTCGGGCCCCCGGCGTGGGCCCCGGTGGTCAACAATGTCATCGCGATCCTCACCCTGGGGTTGTATGTCCTTGTTCCTGGCGAACTTTCGATCGATCCCGTCGAGATGGGCAACGCGAAGCTGCTGGTGCTCGGTATCGGCACAACCCTGGGTGTAGTCGCCCAGGCCGCGGTGTTGTTCGTCGCTATCCGGGCCCAGCGGATCAGCATGCGCCCGCTGTGGGGAATCGACGCTCGCCTCAAGAGGTTCGGCATGATGGCACTGGCGATGGTGCTCTACGTCCTGATCAGCCAGATCGGGTTGATTGTGGGTAACCAGATCGCCAGTGCCGCAGCGGCATCGGGTCCCGCCATCTACAACTACACCTGGTTGGTACTGCAACTGCCGTTCGGCATCATCGGTGTCACCGTGCTGACCGTCGTGATGCCCCGCCTGTCACGCAATGCCGCCGCCGACGACGGCCCCGCGGTGCTGGCCGACCTGTCCCTGGCAACCCGGTTGACCATGGTGACGCTGATCCCGATCGTGGCGATCATGACCGTCGGTGGCCCGGCGATCGGCAGCGCACTGTTCGCTTACGGCAACTTCGGCGATGTCGACGCCGGCTATCTCGGCATGGCGATCACCCTGTCGGCGTTCACTCTGATCCCCTACGCGCTGGTGCTGCTGCAGCTGAGGGTGTTCTACGCGCGCGAGGAGCCCTGGACACCGATCGCGCTGATCGTCGTGATCACGGCGGTGAAGATCGCCGCCTCGCTGGCGGCTCCGCACCTCACCGACGACCCCGATCTGGTGGCCGGCTACCTGGGCCTGGCCAACGGGCTGGGGTTCTTGGCCGGCGCAACCCTCGGCTACTTCCTACTGCGTGCCCGCCTCGACCCGCCGGAAGGACGGCTGATCGGCATTGACGTGGTCCGCACCATCCTGGTGACCATCGCCGCGTCGATGGTTGCGGGCCTGACCGCCCACCTCATCGACACGCTCCTCGGGCTCGAGGACCTGACCAGCAAGTGGGGTGGCGTCGGTTCGCTGCTGCGGCTGACGGTGCTCGGCATCGTCATGGCGCCGATCATCGTCGCTGTGTTGCTCGTCGCCAGGGTTCCCGACGCGCACGCAGCCCTCGCCGCGGTCCGCCGGCGCTTCCTGTCTCGCCCGGCGGCGGCCGCGACACCGGCACCGCGGCCTCCCGTACGCCCACGCGGCGACAGCAACCTCCCGTACGCTGATCAACGGAATCTGTCCTCGTCGCGTCGGCTTCCGCATTTCACGACGGCGCAGCGGGGACCTTCGGCTGAGGTTGCCGACGACTCGAGGCGGAAAGGATCTGCGGTGAGCGACAAACCCGCCGGTGGCTTCCCCACGGGCTCAGACAATGCCGGGACCCCTCCCCCGACCCGCGTCAACCGCCCGTCAGCTGACGACTTCCAGCCCGACGTGCCAGATACTTTCGGCGCGCACGCGAAGCCGGCCGACCCGGGCACTCCGGGCCCGCCGTCGCACCCGGGCACTCCGGGCCCGCCGTCGCACGCCGCGGCCCCGCAGGCGCGCCCACCCGCCGATGTCGGCAGTGACCCGGCACGAGAACCGCCGGCATTCGATGCACCCCGGCAACCGCCGATCGAGCCGGCGCTCTCAGCTGAAGCCGTCAAGTTGATCCCCGGTGCGATGATCGCCAACCGGCGCTACCGGCTCCTGGTTTTCCACGGAGGTCCAACCCACCTCCAGTTCTGGCAGGCGCTCGACACGGCGCTCGACCGCCAGGTGGCGCTGACTTTCGTCGGCCCCGACGGGTCGCTGCCCGAGCGATACGTGCAGGAGATCCTGGCCCGGACACAGCGGCTGAGCACCCTCGACATGCCCGGCGTGGCGCGCGTGCTCGACGTCGCCAGCACCGGCTCCGGCGGGCTGGTGGTCTCCGAATGGATCCGGGGCGGATCGCTGGCCGAGGTCGCCGACACCACACCTTCCCCGATCGGCGGTGCCCGGGCAATCCAGTCGCTGGCGGCGGCCGCCGACGCCGCGCACCGCAATGGGGTGGCCCTATCCGTGGACCATCCCAGCCGGATTCGCGTCAGCATCGAAGGCGACGTGGCACTGGCGTTCCCGGCCACGATGCCCGACGCCACGCCCGAGGAGGACATTCGCGGTATCGGGGCGTCACTGTATGCGCTGCTCATCGATCGTTGGCCGCTACCCGAATCCGGTGAGCGCAGTGGACTCGCGCCCGCCGAGCTCGATGCCGCGGGGCAGCCCATCGAGCCTCGCGCCTTCGATCGCGACATCCCGTTCCAGATCTCGGCCGCCGCATCGCACGCCGTCCAGGAGGGCGGCGGGATTCGCAGCGCACCCACTCTGTTGAACCTGCTGCAGCAGGCCACGGCGATCGCCGACCGCACCGATCACCTTGCGCCGGTCGAGGTCGCCGCATCCGGTACGGGCTCCGGCACTGGCACCGACACCGGGGGCTGGCTGCGGACTGCATCCGACCCCGACGCCGAGCAACGCCGGCGCAAGTTCCTCATGATCGGACTCGCGGTGGCTGCGGTGGTCGTCGTCGTGGTGTTGGTGCTGCTGACGAGTGTGCTCGGCCGGATTTTCGGCGATGTCGGCGACGGTCTCGGTGGCGACGAACTCGGCCTGAACGCACCCTCCACGTCAGAGAGCGCGGCTCCCATCCGGGACGGTTCGGTCATCGAACCCGTTCGCGCAACTGTATTCTCGCCTGGGGGCGAGGCCGACGCACCCGCGCTGGCCGGGCTCGCGATCGATGGCGACCCGACGACGGTCTGGCCCACCGACACCTACACCGACGCGAAACCCTTCCCTGCCTTCAAGAACGGGGTCGGCCTGATGCTGCAGCTGCCGAAACCCGCCGTTCTCGGCTCGGTCACCATCAATGTCAACAGCACCGGTACCGCTGTACAGATTCGGTCCTCGCCGACCGCAACGCCGACCGCGTTGGACGACACGACTGCCCTCACCAAGCCCACCCCGCTGAAGACGGGGACCAACACGATCGAGGTGAACGACGCGTCGCCGACATCGAACGTGCTGGTGTGGATTTCCACTCTCGGGTCGGTAGATGGTGAGAGCCGAACCGACGTCTCGGAAATCACCCTCAAAGCCGCGTCCTGAACTGCGGCCCGCCGTACATGCTGATACGGCGCGGGGCGGGATGCCCCGAGGAAATTGGTGTCCGAAGCCACCCCCGGCGCCGTTTAGTGTTCGCCTGTGGGGATATTCGGGGGAACACGGGGGCACACCGGGCGGCTGCGTACCGATGCCGAGTTGCTCACCGCTCACGTTGGCGGTGACCGGTATGCATTCGAGGAGCTGTTCTACCGCCACCATCGTCAGCTCTACCGGCTGGCCCTACTCACCAGCCGGGACCCCGACGACGCGGCCGATGCGCTACAAGACGCGCTCCTGGCCGCGCACCGAGCTGCTCGCACATTTCGCAACGATTCCGCCGTCAGCAGCTGGCTATACCGCATCGTCGTCAATGCATGCCTGGACCGGTTGCGCCGCAACAAATCCCACGCCTACGAAGAGTTGGACGAACAGATGTGCCGGGCTGTCGACCCGACCCGGCGGGCGGACACCGCGATGGTGGTGCAGCGCGCCCTGATGCGTCTTCCCGTAGAGCAGCGCGCTGCGGTCGTCGCCGTCGACATGCAGGGCTATTCGGTAGCCGAGACCGCCCGCATCCTCGGGGTGGCAGAGGGCACGGTGAAAAGCAGGTGCTCGCGCGCCCGCAGCAAGCTCGCGACGTCGCTGGCCTGCATCGCGGCTGGTGCCACAACCACTGAGTAGGCCCCGTCAGATAACCTCGAACCCATCTTCAGGGGCGACTCTAGCGGCGACGACCGGCGGAGGCAGCGATGGGCGACGGCGCGGGCCCCCAGCCTGACTCGAGTCCCGATCCCGCACCCCCCGATCTCGATCCCATTGACCTCACCCCCCAACTGCTCGCGGACCTACAGGCCGGGCTGCTGGACAACGCCACCGCCGCCCGGGTCCGACGGAGTGCCCGCTCCGATCCTGAGGCGGCACGCACGCTGGCCCTGCTGCATTCGGTACGGCGCGAACTGGCCCAGCTGGGCGGGGCTGAGGCTGCCGAGCAGGCTCTGCCGGACGTGCCGGCGAGCGTCACCGCCAGGGTGAGCGCCGCATTGCGCACCGCACCGAATCCCGGTTCGCCGTCGACGGGCGGCCACACCGTCCCGCGGCCGCGGCTGACGCGGGCGCAGCGGGCGGGCCTGGTGATCGGAGTCTGCGCGGTGGCGACGGCTGTCGTCCTAGGTGCGCTCGTCCTGACCCGCGATCCCGGACCGGCGTTTCCGGCGGGTCCCACCGCAGCGCAGATCACCGTGGAGAGGACCGCATCCGCTGATCTTCCTTCCGCTGATTTTCCGTTGTCTGATGCAGAGCTCCGTGCGGCCCTCTCCGAGCAGCAAGATCTGGGTCCCCTAGCCGACCCTCGGCGGCGGGCCTCCTGCCTGACCGGTCTCGGCTACTCCCCGACCATCCAGGTGCTCGGTGGCCGCGCTCTGGAGGTATCGGGCCGGCCCGGCGTGCTCCTGCTGGTTCCCTCCGGCACGCCGGACCAAATCGGCGCGGTGGTGGTCGAGCCGAGCTGCAACGCCGCGGACACCGGTCTGCTCGCCGAAACGGTGCTGACCGCGCCCTGAGCCAGACTGCAGCAGCCTCCGACGCGCCGGAAGCTTCAGCGGGAACACCTCGGCATACTCTGTTGTTCAGGAAACTGCGGTCGTTCGAACTCGTGCCGCACGCAGAAAGGCTCCCATGACATCACCCAACGTCCATGACGTCATCGTCGTCGGATCAGGCCCAGCCGGCTATACGGCGGCTGTGTACGCCGCCCGCGCCCAGCTCAAACCGTTGGTGTTCGAAGGCACCCAGTTCGGCGGCGCGCTCATGACCACGACCGAGGTGGAGAACTATCCCGGCTTCCGCGAAGGCATCACCGGCCCGGAGTTGATGGACGAGATGCGCGAGCAGGCGCTGCGCTTCGGCGCCGACTTACGCATGGAGGACGTCGACGCCGTCGACCTGGCCGGGCCGGTCAAGACCGTCACCGTCGGCGATGAGACGCACCGGGCCCGCGCCGTGATTCTGGCCATGGGTGCGGCTGCCCGGCACCTGGGTGTGCCCGGCGAGGCCGCCCTGCTCGGCATGGGGGTCAGCACCTGCGCCACCTGTGACGGTTTCTTCTTCCGGCACCAGGACATCGCCGTGGTCGGTGGTGGCGACTCGGCGATGGAGGAGGCCACCTTCTTGACCCGGTTCGCCCGCAGCGTCACGCTGATCCACCGCCGCGACGAGTTCCGCGCGTCCAAGATCATGCTCGAGCGGGCCCGGACCAATGAGAAGATCCGGTTCCTGACCAACACCGAGGTCACCGGCATCGATGGCGACCCCAAGGTGACCGGTATCCGGCTGCGAAACTCTGCGACCGGTGCGGAATCGGTGTTGGCCGTGACGGGTGTCTTCGTCGCCATCGGCCACGACCCCCGCTCTGAGCTGGTGCGTGACCAGGTGGAACTGGACGCCGCGGGTTACGTGAAGGTGCAGGGCCGCAGCACTTTCACCTCGATCCCGGGCGTGTTCGCCGCGGGCGATCTCGTTGACCACACCTACCGGCAGGCCATCACCGCTGCTGGAAGTGGTTGTGCCGCATCGATGGACGCGGAGCGCTGGCTCGCCGAAACCTCTCATTCCTCAACCGATGACAACGATCTGATAGGAGCACAGCAATGAGCAAACCGGATGCGGGGTCGACGGTAGCGGTCACCGATGATTCGTTCGCCGGGGATGTGCTGGCGAGCAGCACGCCGGTGTTGGTGGACTTCTGGGCAACGTGGTGCGGCCCATGCAAAATGGTCGCCCCGGTGCTTGAAGAAATCGCTGCCGAGAAGGCCGGCACATTGACCGTCGCCAAGATCGACGTCGATGCGAATCCGGCGACCGCCCGCGACTTTCAGGTGGTGTCGATACCGACGATGATCCTGTTCAAAGATGGTGCGCCGGTCAAGCGAATCGTGGGCGCCAAGGGCAAGGCTGCGCTGTTGCGGGAACTCAGCGACCTGGTCTAAAGCTGCGCTGAGACAGCATTTCGCGGCCCAGCGACGCATTTCAACGCCTTAACGACTGGCTGGAGTTTTCCCGAATCGCCAGTTCGTCTGAGACAATGCTGGCTATGTCGAGTCTGCGCCGCGGTGATCGCGGGGGTGCGGTCGCCGAGGTTCGGGCCGCACTGTCCGCCTTGGGCTTGATCGACAATCCCGACGAGGATCTGACCACCGGCAAGCAGATTGCGGCAGACATGTTCGACGGCGAACTCGACCATGCCGTCCGGGCGTTCCAGCAGCACCGCGGCCTTCTGGTGGACGGTGTCGTCGGCGAAGCGACCCACCGCGCCCTTCGGGAAGCCTCTTATCGACTAGGCGCACGCACCCTCAATCACCAGTTCGGGGCGCCGATGTACGGGGACGACGTCGCCACCCTGCAAGCCCGGCTTCAGGATCTGGGCTTCTACACCAACTTGGTCGACGGATACTTCGGTCTGCTGACTCACAATGCGCTGATGTCCTACCAACGAGAGTACGGGCTGTATCCCGACGGCATCTGCGGGCCGGATACGTTGCGCTCCTTGTATTTTCTTGGTTCCCGGGTAACCGGCGGATCTCCGCACGCCATCCACGAGGAAGAGCTCGTCCGCAATTCTGGACCCCGCCTGTCGGGCAAGCGGATCATTATCGATCCGGGCCGCGGCGACTGCGACCGCGGCCTGATCATGAACGGTCCGGTCGGCCCAGTCAGTGAAGCAGATGTCCTGTGGGACTTGGCACGTCGCCTCGAGGCCCGCATGACCGCGATCGGGATGGAGACGTTCCTCTCCCGGCCGCCCAACCGCGCACCGACCGATGCCGAACGCGCCGCCACCGCCAATTCCGTTGGGGCCGACCTGATGATCAGTCTGCGCTGCGCAACACAGGCGACCCCGTCCGCCAACGGCGTCGCCTCGTTCCATTTTGGAAACGCACATGGTTCGGTATCCACCATCGGACGCAACCTGGCCGACTTCATTCAACGAGAAGTGGTGGCGCGCACAGGATTGCAGGACAGCCGCGTGCACGGCCGCACCTGGGACCTGCTTCGACTCACCCGGATGCCCACCGTTCAGGTCGATATCGGCTACGTCACCAACGCCGGAGACCAGGCAATGCTGGTCTCGCCGGAATCTCGCGATTCCATCGCCGAGGGCATGCTCGCCGCCATCAAGCGGCTGTATCTCCTGGGCAAGAACGACCGCCCCACCGGTACGTTCACCTTCGCTGAGCTGCTCGCCCACGAGCACTCCGTCGAACAGGCCCGCCGGGCTTAGCCCTGGGAACGGTGCGCCGCTGCGCCGACTGGGTTCGCCCCCGCGCCGACTGGTTGTTGTAGTTGCGCACTTTGGAGCAATCGCTCCAGCGCGGCCTCGACGTCGGCCTTCCATCCAAGTCCCTGCTCGAGCTCCAGCCGCAGCCGCGGAAAATAGGTGTGCTGGGACACCACAACGAACCCGACATCCAGTAGCAGGTCGGTGGCGAGCACGCAGCGCCCGACGGAGCAGTCACCGAGTGCCGCCATCACCGGCGCCGCGTCGGCGGGCACCCGGGCCGGATCGGAGAGTTCAGCCACCTGAGGTGATCGGCCGAAGGCTTCCAGCGCGCGAACACCACGGCGGACCAGATCGCCGACAACCGCGGCGATCAACATTCCGGGCAGCTCCGCACTGCCCGGGCCTGGCTCGACCCCGAGGGAGGTGAGCAGAACGGCATCGGGACTGACCGGCCCGGTCGGGAAGTGTCCGGCCCGGGGCACCACCCGGGGGGGCGCGTAGAACGCATACCCCAGACAGGGTTCATCGGTGAGCTCCAACCCTGGGTCACTGTCCTCGGCCGGATCGCGGCACTCCTGCACCGCGATCTGTCCGCACGACCCCCACTGGAGCATGACCATGGACAGCCACGCTTCCTTCTCGAACTCCGGATCCGACAGCTGGTCGTCGTTGCCCACCGTCGGCGGATCGACCTCCCAGTACACGCAACGCCGCGCATGCTTGGGAAGCTGCTCGAACGCCTCGAGCCGAAGGGGCGTGATTCGCGTGGCCACTACACTCCCAAGTTCCTACGCCGCACAAGAATGCCCGGCAGCCCTATCAGAATAGAAGGCGCGGGCCGGACCGGCGCTGCTCCGTTCGCAATAGATCCACTCACCTTCGTCCGACGACGAATTCGACTGGGCCACAACGGGTCTCCCCCAAAGATGCGCCTGGGCAGCGCATTCGGGGCCGCCAGTGTCACAGTGACGTAATTCGTCGGTATGACCGTTCACGGCGACGACGTGTTCATGAGGTCCACAATCCGCTGCAAATCGTCCACCGAGCCGAACTCCACAACGATCTTGCCTTTTCGCTTGCCCAGGCTGACTGTGACGCGGGTATCGAAGGCCGTGGACAGTTGTTCGGCAACATCTTGCAGCCCGGGCATCCGGATCGGCTTGCGGCGTGGCGCAGTTGGTGTGGCGCCTCCGTCACGGTTGGCCAGAGTCACGGCCTCCTCCGTGGCGCGCACCGACAGGCCCTCGGCGACTATCCGCGCCGCGAGTTCCTCCTGGATTTCGGCGCCGCCCTCGAGCGCCAGCAACGCCCGCGCGTGACCCGCCGACAGCACTCCGGCAGCGACCCGACGCTGCACGGCGATCGGAAGCCGGAGCAAGCGGATCATGTTGGTGATCAGTGGCCGCGAGCGGCCGATACGGGATGCGAGTTCCTCGTGGGTGACGTCGAACTCCTCGAGCAGCTGCTGATAAGCCGCCGCCTCTTCCAACGGGTTCAGTTGCGCGCGGTGGATGTTCTCCAGGAGCGCATCGCGCAACATGCTGTCGTCGGCGGTTTCCCGAACGATCGTGGGGATCGTTGCGACCCCGGCCTGCTGCGCGGCACGCAGCCGCCGCTCCCCCATGACGAGTTGGTAGCGCGGGGACTCGGCGCCCTCATCACCGGGCGCCACTCGCACCACGATCGGCTGCATCAATCCGAACTCGCGGATGGAGTGCACGAGTTCGGCAAGTGCCTCTTCGTCGAACACCTGGCGCGGCTGCCGCGGGTTCGGATCGATCTTCGACGGTGCGATCTCCTGATACACCGCACCGACGGAACCGGCCTCCGGTGTCGCCGGCGCCGGACCCCCCAGGACCACATCGGCGGCCGCTGCGCCCATCCGAGGACCCAGGGTGGCCGGCGTGTCTGGGTCGGCAGGGCCCGTCGGAATCAGCGAAGCCAGGCCACGGCCCAGTCCGCTGCGCTTACGTGCCGCGTTGTTCATCGGTTCCCTCTTCTCTTGGCGCAGATGCGCATCGCGGATGGGCTTGTCCTGTACTGAGTCACCCGGTAGGCACTCGTCCCGTAGGCGCTCATCGCGATTGTCCCGGCACGCCTCGCTGCGCCAACTCCCGGCTCGCATCCAGATAGCTCATCGCGCCGCGCGAGCCGGGGTCATAGTCGATAATCGTCATCCCGTAGCCCGGGGCCTCGGAGACTTTGACGCTGCGCGGTATGACGGTCCGCAACACTTTGTCGCCGAAATGCGCACGCACGTCCGTCGCCACTTGATCAGCCAGCTTCGTCCTCCCGTCGTACATCGTCAGAACCACGGTCGTCACATCGAGTTTGGGATTGAGGTGGGCCTTGACCATTTCGATGTTGCGCAACAGCTGACCTACCCCCTCGAGGGCGTAGTACTCGCATTGGATCGGGATGAGGACCTCCGGCGCAGCGACCAACGCGTTGATCGTCAGCAGTCCCAGAGACGGCGGGCAGTCGATGAAAACATAGTCGAAGTCGTGGTGTTTGAGCTCGGCGAGCGCAGCCCGCAACCTGCCCTCGCGAGCTACCATGCTGACCAATTCGATCTCGGCTCCGGCGAGGTCGATGGTTGCCGGGATGCAGAAGAGGCGGTCGCTGTGCGGGCTCCGCTGCAGCGCGCTCTCAACGGACATCTCTCCGATCAGCACCTCGTAAGAAGAGGGCGTGCCGGGCCGATGCTCAATTCCCAGAGCAGTGCTGGCATTGCCCTGCGGGTCAAGATCGATCACGAGCGTGGGTGAACCTTGTAGCGCCAGGGCCGCCGCGATGTTGACCGCGGTCGTGGTTTTCCCGACGCCGCCTTTCTGATTGGCGATGGTGAAGACCCGTTGCTGCGCCGGCCTGGGGAGCTGTCGTTGTGTCGCCGCCTGCATCATCCGCGCCGCGCGCTCGGCCTCGGCCCCGATCGGCGTATCGGCCTCCCACGTTTCACGTGAAACATCGGAGGCAACCGCCTGGGGTTCCCGGCCCTCGGGAACGGACATCATCTGCGCTTCCCTCCCGGGGATCGCTTCCCCAGCCGAAGCTGCTGGGACCCCTGACACCCTACGACCACCGTCACCGGAGGATCCACAAAACGAGCGCCGCATTTCATCACCTTCACATCGGTCAGGCCCAGTCTTGCCATCGCACGGCGATGCTCGCGGATCTCGTCCTCGGCTCGCTCTCCTTTGATGGCCAGCATCCGACCTTCCGGCCCCAGCAGCGGGGCGCTCCACTTCGCCAATTTGTCCAACGAGGCCACCGCCCGAGACACCACCGCGTCCGCCTCCCCCACCTCATCGCGTACCGCTCGATCCTCGGCACGGCCCCGGACAACCCTGCAGTCGATACCCAGTTCGTCGATCACTTCGCGGAGGAAGTCGCTGCGGCGAAGCAGCGGTTCGATGAGCGTCACGCGAACGTCCGGTCGAGCCAACGCCAACGGTATCCCCGGCAACCCGGCTCCGCTGCCGATGTCGGCGACACGTTCCTCGGGTTCGAGCAGTTCCGACACGGCCGCGCTATTCAGCACGTGCCGGTCCCATACCCGCTCGACTTCGCGAGGGCCGAGCAGCCCGCGCTCGACGCCGGCTCCCGCCAGGATTCGTGCATACCGGTGCGCGCGCTCGACTTCGCCGCCAAACACCGCAGCGGCGGCGACCGGCGGCGGCGACACCTCCGTGTGTTTCACGTGAAACATCCTCCGAACGTCCGCAACCGAAGCCCGCGGCTGTCCCCGAACTACATCGTTGTAACTCTGGCTCAGTCGACGAGAACGACGACCCGGCGCGACGGCTCCACGCCCTCGCTCTCGCTGTGCACGCCCTGCACGCCGGCCACCGCGTCATGGACGATCTTCCGCTCGAAAGGCGTCATCGGCGACAGCTCCTCGCGCACACCGGTCTCGAGGACCCGCTGAGCGACTTCATCCCCCAGTGCCGACAGCTCGTCACGACGACGTCTGCGCCACTGGGCGATATCGAGCATGAGGCGGCTTCGCTCGCCCGTCTTCTGGTGAACCGCCAGCCGGGTCAATTCCTGGAGCGCGTCGAGCACTTCTCCCTTGCGGCCGACCAACTTGGTGAGATCTCCGCCGCCATCGATGCTCACGATGGCGCGGTCGCCCTCGACGTCGAGATCGATGTCGCCGTCGAAGTCCAAAAGGTCCAACAGTTCTTCAAGATAGTCACCGGCGATCTCCCCTTCGGCGACCAACCTGTCCTCGCCGTCCGGACCGTCCGCGGCAGCCTCCGGGTCCCCGGCGGGAGCATCGGCGACATCCCGGGTCTCCGGGGTGTCCTTGGCGGCATCCGGGTCAGCGTTCCCCGTCCCGTTCACGTCCTCGCTGCGCTCCCCGGTGTCCGCGGTGGCAGTTTCTGCGTTGGTCATATCGACCCCTCTCCCTCGTTCGCGGTCACCCGCTCGTCAACGTTTCCGCTTCTTCGGCCGAGCGCCGGGTTTGGGCGTGCGGTTCGCCGCGCCGTTGCGGGCCGCCGGTTTGGTGCCGCCCTGGCCACCCTTGGCCGACCCCGACCCACGCGCCGTTCCGCCCTGGCCACCCTTGGCCGACCCCGACCCCCGGGCCGTCTCGTCCTTGGGCTCTGCCGTCTCCGCACCATCCGGTGCCGAGATCACTTCTTGCGCGGTTCCCGCCGCGCCGGCACCCGCCTTCTTCTTCCGTTTCGGCTTGGCGCCGGGGGCCGGCGCATTGGCGGCGCGGCGCTCCAGGGCTTCGAGCTTCTTCTGCTCTTCTTCGTGTTCGATCTTGCCGAACACGTAGTGCTGCTGGCCGAAGGTCCAGATGTTGTTGGCCAGCCAATACATGATGATCGCCAGCGGCAGGAACGGCCCACCCACCACGACGCCGAGCGGAAACACATAGAGCGCAAGCTTGTTCATCATCGCGGTCTGCGGGCTGGCCGCCGCCTCGGGGCTTTGCCTTGCCACCGACGCCCGGCTGTTGAAGTACGTTGCGATACCCGCGGCGATCATGATCGGCACCGTTACCGCGATCAGCGCCGGCCTACTGAACTCGCCGAACTGGGTGAACGCCTCCAGTCCGCTTTTTTGTGTCATGAACGCACCGAGCGGCGCGCCGAAGAAGTTCGCGTCGAGGAAGTTTCCTACGTCGGTGGCACTGAACACGTAGTTGCCGAGCCGTCGGTTTTCTTCGACCGACAAGTTGAGGTGCCCGATCCCGAACCCGCCCGTTCGGTTGAAGGATCGCAAGACGTGGAACAAACCGATGAACACCGGAATCTGCGCCAACATCGGGAGGCACCCCAGCACGGGATTGAAGCCGTGTTCGCGCTGCAGCTTCTGCATCTCGAGCGCCATGCGCTGACGGTCCTTGCCGTACTTCTTCTGCAGCGCCTTGATCTGGGGCTGCAGTTCCTGCATCTGGCGGGTCGTGCGGATCTGCCGAACGAACGGCTTGTAGAGGATCGCGCGCAGGGTGAAGACCAGGAACACCACAGATAGCGCCCAGGCGAAGAAGTTGGCCGGGCCGAGCACGAAGGCGAAGGCCTTGTACCAAATCCACATGATCGCCGACACCGGGTAGTAGATGACGTCGAGGCTCATCCAATTAAACACGCGTCTGACTCTCCCCTTGCTGCACCGTACTTATCCCGTCTTCGGTGATGCCGCAGGCACATTCGGCGGCTTCGCTTCGGTACTCTCCGCGGGCTGTTTCTCGATCCGGTATCGGATCCCATCCTCCGTGATGCCACGGTCCGCATTTCAGCAGACGCACCGCGGCCAGCCAACCACCCCGGAACGCACCGAACTCGGTGAGCGCGTCGACTGCGTACTGACTACAGGTCGGGGTGAACCGACAGGTCGGCGGCCGCAACGGAGAAATCGCGTGGCGGTAGAGCTGGATCATGAAGACCGCTGCCCGCGCCACGGACCACCGTGCGGTCACCTAGCTTCTCCGGAGCGCAACTCGATGCGCTGCAGCGCCGTCCTGAGTTCTTGCTCCAGGCGCGTCGACGGCGCGTGGCGACTGCTGGGCAACGCGCGAATCACCATGCGGTCCGCGGGGTCGAGCTCCTCGAGCATGGTTCGCGCGGCATGCCGCAGCCGCCGGGACACCTGGTGCCGCTGGACTGCATTACCGACCGCTTTTGACACGACCAGACCTATTCTCGGTCCGGATCGGCAGGCCCCGTCAGACCGGGTGTACAGAACGAGGTTCGGTTGCGCGGCCCGCGTCCCCTGACTAACCGTGACGGCGAACTCCGTGGAGCTCGTCATCCGGTTCTGCGCCGGAAGCACCTCGTCACACCTTGCGCCGCATCACGCAGTCAGTGAACGACGGCCCTTGCGGCGCCGATCCGACACGATGGCCCGCCCGGCGCGCGTACGCATCCGCAGCCGGAACCCGTGCACCCTCGCGCGGCGACGATTATTGGGCTGAAACGTCCGCTTGCCCTTGGCCACGGCTGTCACTCCTTGTTGCGTCTAGCTTTCCGCGGTCAGGCAGCCATGAACCCTCATGGCGGGCGCGCCGCAGTCGGCCGTTGGTAAGTCGTCCGTCTCGCATTACTAACCGGCGCGTTACCCAGGGGTCCAGGTCGCAGCCGTATCGCCACGTGCGGGCGACTGTTCGAGGGTACTGACGGGAATTACCTAGGTCAAACCTGTCTCCGTACCCACGCGCACGCATGCAGAGCACCGTGGCGACGTCTCATCGACCCCGCCCGTAACGTCCACCTGGGACTATTGAGCGCTCCGCAATTCAGTACTGACCAATGTTGCCGAACTGTTGGCACCGGGAAAGAAACCTGTTAGCTTCTGGCAGTGCCAATTCCACGTCGGGACGGCACGAGACAACAGAGCGAGGATTCCCATTCCGTCGCGAGCCCACGGAATGAACCCAAACCGTGACGCGCTCCGGCCAGCGGCATCCCCGTCCGTAAACAACCAGGTGACGACCGACCCTTCTCCACAACCTGTGGATAACTTTGTGGACAGATCGTTCCCGGTACTTTGGCCGTCTCTGGGCCGGCCGCTAGGGGGTGCGTCTCATTGACAGCTAACCCCGATCCCCCGTTCGTCGCCATATGGAACCGTGTCGTCACCGAACTCAACGGCGATTCTGGCGAGGCCTCGTCGTTGACTCCCCAGCAACGGGCCTGGCTCAAACTGGTGCGTCCCCTGGTCATCACCGAGGGTTTCGCTCTGCTGTCGGTACCTACCCCGTTCGTCCAGAACGAGATCGAACGCCACCTGCGCGAACCGATTATCGCCGCGTTGAGCAAGCAACTCGGCCAGCGTGTTGAGCTGGGGGTCCGCATCGCAGATCCAGAGGACGAAACCCCGATCAGCCCCGACACCGAACATCAAGAGTTTCGTGAGCCCGCCCCCTCCCCCGACAGCGACGAGGAGGACGAAGACGCGGCGGCCCTGGCCAGCGCCGAAGAGAGCTGGCCCACCTACTTCAACCGCCGGTCCAACGGGTCTTCCGCAGACGACGACAACTCGATCAACTTGAACCGTCGCTATACCTTCGACACCTTCGTGATCGGCTCCTCCAACCGCTTCGCCCACGCGGCATCTCTTGCGATAGCCGAAGCTCCTGCCCGCGCCTACAACCCCCTCTTCATCTGGGGAGAATCGGGGCTGGGCAAAACCCACCTACTCCACGCGGCCGGCAACTACGCCCAGCGCCTGTTTCCCGGCATGCGGGTCAAGTACGTTTCCACCGAAGAATTCACCAACGACTTCATCAACTCGCTCCGCGACGATCGCCGGGCCTCGTTCAAACGCACCTATCGAGACATCGACGTCCTGCTCGTCGATGACATTCAGTTCATCGAGGGCAAGGACGGCATCCAGGAGGAGTTCTTCCACACCTTCAATACCCTGCACAACGCCAACAAGCAGATCGTCATCTCCTCCGATCGTCCACCCAAGCAACTGGCTACTCTCGAGGACCGCTTGCGAACCAGGTTCGAGTGGGGACTGATCACCGACGTACAACCGCCGGAACTGGAAACCCGAATTGCCATCCTGCGCAAGAAAGCTCGGATGGATCGGTTGGAGGTACCCGACGACGTACTCGAGCTGATCGCCAGCCGGATCGAACGCAACATTCGCGAGCTGGAGGGCGCCCTCATCCGCGTCACGGCATTTGCCTCGCTGAACAAGACCCCTATCGACAAATCCCTCGCCGAGATCGTGCTCCGTGATCTGATCTCGGACTCCTCCACCATGCAGATCAGTATTGCGTCGATCATGGCAGCCACCGCGGAATACTTCGAGACGAGCGTCGAGGAGCTCCGCGGACCCGGCAAGACCCGCGCTCTGGCGCAATCGCGGCAAATCGCGATGTACCTTTGCCGCGAACTGACCGACCTTTCGCTGCCCAAGATCGGCCAGGCGTTCGGACGCGATCACACCACCGTGATGTACGCGGAGAAAAAGATTCGCGCCGAGATGGCCCAGCGCCATGAGATCTTCGATCACGTGAAAGAACTCACCACCCGAATCCGTCAGCGCGCCAAGCGCTGACATAACCGACTCTTCCCCCGGAATCTCCGGCCCTCCCCGCCTGAACCCTCCCCGCCTGAACCCTCCCCGCCTGAACCCTCCCCGCCTGAACCCTCCCCGCCTGAACCCTCCCCGCCTCAGCCGGCCGCTGCCGCACACCCAATGTCAAAAAACTTTCGCCCCTGCCGTCCCAACTGTCACAGACCCGCCCTGTGGACCGCCGTGTGGACAAGATGGGGTCAAGACCCTCTTCTCCCCCGATTTCCTCCCCACCTGTGCCGGTATCCCCAACCACCCCGTCGCCACCCACCGGCTATCCACAACGCACCAACACCCGCCTGGCACCGCTGTACAGCGCAGCACCGCACCTATCCACAATCTCCACAGGTCCTATTACTACTGCTGTTACAAATCTATGAATTTCCTCTAGAAGAAGAGCCCTGGGGAAACTCGGAACAGGCGTGTTCGGGTGGTCCGTTTACCCACTGATGTCAGCCCAGCCGATTAGCTTTCAAGTTGGGCCCAGAGGCTCTACGGTGGTTCATCGACAGCCGTTTCGGTCGGCGTAGCGCGTCCGGGCGGCGCGGTGTGCGACACCGGAAATCGCTGATTGACGTTTTTGTCGGGGTGTGCATCGAAGGGACGCTATGAACGTGGCGGCAGCAGGTCTCACGGATTTGAAATTTCGATTGACCCGCGAAGACTTCGCCGATGCGGTTGCCTGGGTCGCCCGCAATCTTCCTTCCAGGCCGACGGTGCCGGTGCTGGCGGGTGTGCTTCTCACCGGATCCGACGACGGACTGACCGTCTCGGGATTCGATTACGAAGTCTCCGCCGAAGTGAAGATTCCTGCTGAGATAGCCTCTCCTGGAAGCGTTTTGGTATCCGGCCGGCTGCTCTCCGATATTGTCAAGTCGTTACCGGCCAAGCCGGTCGACGTGAGCGCCGAAGGGACCCGGGTCTCCTTGACGTGCGGTAGCGCTCGTTTTTCCCTCCCGACGATGGCTGTCGAGGATTACCCCACGTTGCCGACGCTGCCCGACGAAACCGGCGTGCTGTCTTCGGATCTGTTTGCCGAAGCCATCGGGCAAGTGGCTGTCGCCGCGGGACGCGATGACACCTTGCCCATGTTGACCGGAATCAGAGTGGAGATCTCCGGAGAAAAGGTCGTTTTGGCCGCTACCGACCGCTTTCGGCTGGCGGTGCGGGAGCTGACCTGGGCGACCGCTTCGACCGGCGTGGAAGTGGAGGTACTGGTTCCCGCCAGAACCTTGGCCGAAGCGGCGAAGGCAGGTACCGACGGCGAAGAAGTGCACCTGTCACTGGGGTCGGGGCCGACAGTGGGCAGCGAAGGCCTGCTCGGAATTCGCAGCAAAGGAAAGAGTTCCACGACCCGACTGCTGGATGCGGAGTTCCCAAAATTCCGGCAGCTACTTCCCAGCGAACACACAGCAGTGGCCACGATGGCCGTTGCCGAGCTGACCGAGGCGATCAAGCGCGTCGCCCTTGTCGCTGACCGGGGAGCACAGGTACGGATGGAGTTCGGCGACGGCGTGCTGCGGTTGTCCGCCGGTGCTGACGATGTGGGTCGGGCAGAGGAGGATCTGCCGGTGGAGTTCGCCGGGAGTCCGCTGACCATCGCCTTCAATCCGACGTACTTGACCGACGGCCTCGGTTCCCTTCATGCCGAGAAAGTCACGTTCGGTTTCACCACACCGAGCCGGCCAGCGGTGTTGCGTCCGGCCGGCGAGGAGGATGGCGTCGCCGGCGGCGAGGGTCCGTTCTCGGCGGCTCAAACGGACTACGTCTATTTGTTGATGCCGGTGCGCCTTCCCGGTTGACCCTAGGCACGGACAGGAGAAGGGATGCGTAGATGCAACTAGGTCTCGTGGGTCTCGGCAAGATGGGATTCAACATGCGTGCCCGTTTGCGCGAGGCAGGGCACGACGTCATCGGCTACGACCCAAGACCAGAAGTCTCCGATGTGGCGTCCCTTGGGGAGCTCGCGGCTGCGCTGGCCTCGCCCCGCGTTGTATGGGTGATGGTGCCATCGGGCACAGTGACCGACAAGACCATCTCAGAATTGGGAGAGGTGCTCGGAGCGGGCGATTTGGTCATCGACGGAGGCAACTCCCGGTACACCGAGGATGCACCGCATGCGAAGTTGTTGGGGGAAAAGGGAATCGGATTCGTTGACGCAGGCGTATCCGGCGGTATCTGGGGATTGACCGAAGGCTATGGGTTGATGGTTGGGGGTAGCGATGCCGACATTGCGCGAGCAATGCCGATCTTCGACGCATTGCGTCCGCCGGGACCTCTGGAGGATGGATTCGTGCACGTCGGGCCGGTCGGTGCCGGGCATTTCGCCAAGATGGTGCACAACGGTGTGGAATACGCCCTGATGACGGCCTATGCCGAGGGATACGAGATGCTCGCGGCTGAGGATCTCGTCGAGAACCCCCAAGCCGTCTATCAAGCCTGGACCAACGGCACGGTCGTTCGGTCCTGGCTTCAGCAATTGCTCGCCAAGGCGCTCAAGGAAGACCCGGATCTGGGTGAGATCAGTGGCTATACAGAGGATTCCGGTGAGGGCCGGTGGACGGTGGAGGAAGCGATCCGGCTGCGGGTGCCGGTGCCGAGCATCGCCGCGGCATTGTTCGCCCGGTTCCTTTCGCGCCAGGACGACTCACCGACGATGAAAGCGGTAGCGGCACTGCGCAATCAATTCGGTGGCCACGCAGTAAAGAGAGTCAGCGAGTCTGGGTGACCGGGGTGCATCGGTGTACGTACGCCATCTCGCCCTAACAGACTTCCGGTCGTGGGAGCGGGTTGAGCTCGACCTTGAGCCCGGGCGCACCGTGTTCGTCGGCTCCAATGGGTTCGGCAAGACCAATCTTATTGAAGCACTGTGGTACTCGTCGACGCTCAGCTCACATCGGGTGGCTGCCGACGCGCCTCTGATCCGCGCGGGTGCCGAGCGGGCGGTGGTGTCTACCATCATCGTCAGCGACGGCCGCGAGCTCGCCATCGACCTCGATGTGACCTCGGGGCGGGCGAACAAGGGGAGGCTGAACCGCTCCCCGGTGAGATCAGCGCGTGAAATCCTGGGCATGCTGCGGGCTGTGTTGTTCGCGCCGGAGGATTTGTCGCTAGTGCGTGGCGACCCCGGTGAGCGCCGGCGCTATCTGGATGAACTGGCCACGACGCGGCGCCCACGGGTGGCAGCCGTGCGAGCCGACTACGACAAGGTCGTCCGACAGCGCACCGCCTTGCTCAAGACTGCGGGTCCTGCACGCCACCGAGGGGATCGCGGTGCACTGGAGTCCCTCGAGGTCTGGGACGGGTACCTGGCAGCCCATGGCGCGGAATTGGTGGCTGCACGCGTGGAGTTGGTGGGAGAATTAGCTCCCGAAGTTCAGCGCGCGTATCGGCTGTTGGCCCCCGAAGCACGTCCGGCCGGAATCCGTTATCGCAGCCGCGTGGGAGGGATCGAGAGTGAAGCCGCTGCGGGAAATGCCGACAGGGCAACGTTCGAGGCTGCGCTGCTCGAAGAGCTGGGGCGGCGACGTGAGGCCGAACTGGAGCGCGGGGTGTGTCTGGTCGGTCCGCACCGCGATGACTTGGAGTTGCGCCTCGGAGAGCAGGTTGCCAAAGGATTTGCCAGCCACGGAGAATCGTGGTCGTTCGCGTTGGCGTTGCGATTGGCCGCATACGAATTGTTGCGTGCCGAAGGCACAGATCCGGTGTTGCTTCTCGACGACGTTTTCGCCGAGCTCGATACCGCGCGGCGGGCTGCGTTGGCACAGGTCGCGGTTTCTGCTGAGCAGGTCTTGGTGACCGCCGCAGTACACGAGGACATCCCGGCGGGCTGGGACGTCCGCCGGATCGACATCACCATGCACGACAGCGACAGCGGTCGTATCTCGGGGGTTTTGTCATGAATGTTGGCGACCCTGAGGAATGTGACGACAATCCTGGTGATCCGGGTCCTGCGTTCCAGCCGCCCGCCGAACTCGCCGGTCTCCAGGGGATGGACCTGGTGCGGCGCACCCTCGAGGAAGCACGGGGTGCTGCGCGGAGCCAGGGTAAGAATGTCGGACGCGGGCGCAACTCTCCTGGGCCGCGCCGGATCGCGGGCAACAGCCGACGCCGGTGGTCCGGCCCGACTCCCGATGGCCGTGACCCCCAACTCCTCGGGGCTGCCACCAGCGACCTGGCTCGCAGCCGGGGATGGTCTGGGCGGGTTGCCGAAGGGTCGGTGTTCGGCCGATGGCGGGCCGTGGTCGGCGAGCAGATCGCGGCGCACGCCGTACCCACCTCGCTGCACGACGGTGTTCTGACCGTGTCGGCAGAGTCAACGGCCTGGGCCACGCAGTTGCGAATGGTGCAGGCGCAACTTCTCGCCAAGATCGCCGCCGCTGTCGGTGACGGGGTGGTGACCACACTGAAAGTCGTCGGTCCGGTGGGTCCGTCGTGGCGCAAGGGGCCCTACCGGGTGAAGGGCCGCGGACCGCGTGACACCTACGGATAGGCACGTTCCATTATCACGGGCTGAGAGCGGCAACAAGGATCCATGCACAACTCTCGAGCGTCTCGACGTATAGATATTCGAGATAATCCGTAGGCGAGGCAAATAGGTGCGCAGAAACGCCGCCTGTGGGTAAGTGCTGACCGTGTCTGACGGTAGACTTCAGAAGAGATCTGCGAGGGACGGCGTCCTTCGGCACACGATCCCCGGCGAAACACCAAGGAGACGCGTCTAACGTGGCTGCCCAGAAGAAGAGCGCTTCGAAACAGTATGGCGCTTCCGCCATCACGATTCTGGAGGGCTTGGAGGCTGTTCGCAAACGTCCGGGCATGTACATCGGTTCCACCGGTGAGCGTGGCCTGCACCACTTGGTATGGGAGGTTGTCGACAACGCTATCGACGAGGCCATGGCCGGCTACGCCACCAGAGTGGAGGTCGCGATCCTCGGTGACGGCAGTGTCCAGGTCACCGACGATGGCCGGGGCATCCCCGTCGAAAAGCACTCCAGTGGACCCCCCACTATTGACGTCGTCATGACTCAACTCCACGCCGGCGGCAAGTTCGGTGGCGAGGAGAGCGGATACAGCGTCAGTGGCGGTCTGCACGGTGTCGGAGTCTCCGTGGTCAACGCCTTGTCTACTCGCCTTGAGGCCACGGTTCTGCGGGACGGCCACGAATGGTTCCAGTACTACGACCGTTCCGTTCCGGGCACCCTCAAACAGGGCGGTACGACGAAGAAGACCGGCACGACCATCAGGTTCTGGGCGGACCCCGACATCTTCGAGACCACCTTGTACGACTTCGAGACCGTCGCCCGTCGCCTTCAGGAGATGGCCTTCCTGAACAAGGGGCTCACCATCGACCTGACCGACGAGCGCGTCACTGCCGAACAAGTGGTCGACGACGTCGTGAGCGACACCGCCGAGGCGCCCAAATCGGCCGATGAGCAGGCGGCCGAAGCGTCCGCGCCACATCGGGTGAAGCACCGCGCCTTCCACTACCCCGGCGGCCTGGTCGACTATGTGAAGCACATCAACCGCACCAAACCCGTTCTCCAGCAGAGCGTTATCGATTTTGATGGCAAGGGACCCGGCTATGAGGTCGAGATCGCCATGCAGTGGAACAACGGCTACTCCGAGTCTGTGCACACGTTCGCCAACACCATCAACACACACGAAGGCGGCACCCATGAAGAGGGTTTCCGCAGCGCACTCACCACGGTGGTGAATAAGTACGCCAAGGACAAGAAGCTCCTCAAGGACAAAGATCCCAAACTCACCGGTGACGATATTCGTGAGGGGTTGGCGGCGGTGATTTCGGTCAAGGTCAGCGACCCGCAGTTCGAGGGCCAGACCAAGACCAAACTCGGCAACACCGAGGTCAAGTCCTTCGTGCAGAAGATCTGCAACGAGCAGTTGTCGCACTGGTTCGAAGCCAACCCGGCTGAAGCCAAGACCGTTGTCAACAAGGCGGTTTCGTCCGCGCAGGCACGGCTGGCAGCCCGCAAAGCCCGAGAGTTGGTGCGCCGCAAGAGCGCCACCGATCTGGGCGGACTACCCGGAAAGCTCGCCGACTGCCGTTCGACCGATCCCAAGAAGTCGGAACTCTATGTGGTGGAGGGCGATTCAGCCGGCGGTTCGGCGAAAAGCGGCCGGGACTCCATGTTCCAGGCGATTCTGCCGTTGCGCGGCAAGATCATCAATGTCGAGAAGGCGCGCATCGACCGTGTTCTCAAGAACACCGAAGTCCAGGCGATCATCACTGCACTCGGCACCGGCATCAAGGACGAGTTCGACCTGGCGAAGCTCAGATATCACAAGATCGTGCTGATGGCCGACGCTGACGTTGACGGCCAGCACATTTCGACGTTGCTCTTGACGCTGCTGTTCCGATTCATGAAGCCACTCATCGAGAACGGACACGTTTTTCTCGCCCAGCCGCCGTTGTACAAACTGAAGTGGCAGCGATCCGAACCAGAGTTCGCATACTCCGATCGCGAACGCGATGGGCTGCTGGAGACCGGTCGTGCGGCGGGCAGGAAGATCAACGCCGACGACGGAATCCAGCGTTACAAAGGCCTGGGCGAGATGGATGCCAAGGAGTTGTGGGAGACCACCATGGATCCGACCGCCCGCGTGCTGCGCGAGATCACACTGGACGACGCTGCCGCGGCCGATGAGCTGTTCACGATCCTGATGGGCGAAGATGTCGAAGCCCGGCGCAGTTTCATCACCCGGAACGCCAAAGATGTTCGTTTCCTGGATGTTTAGCGCATCGACCGTGAAGTTGCCCGCGCGTTCGGCGCTCACCGTGACGACAACTTCACGTTCGGCTGGGAGCTCGCAGGGATTGACTGGGAGCTCGCAGGGATCGGCTGGGAGCTCGCAGGGATTGAGGAGAGGGAAGTCCATTGACTGACACCACGCTGCCACCGGGTGACGAAGCCAACGACCGTATCGTACCGGTCGACATCCAGCAGGAGATGCAGCGCAGCTATATCGATTACGCCATGAGCGTGATCGTGGGTCGTGCACTGCCGGAGGTACGCGACGGACTCAAACCTGTGCACCGGCGCGTGCTCTACGCGATGTTCGACTCGGGTTTCCGGCCCGACCGCGGGCACGCGAAGTCAGCACGTTCGGTCGCCGAGACGATGGGTAACTACCACCCGCACGGCGATTCGGCGATCTACGACACCCTGGTGCGGATGGCGCAGCCATGGTCGCTGCGCTACCCGCTCGTCGACGGCCAGGGGAACTTCGGTTCGCCGGGCAACGACCCGCCCGCGGCCATGCGGTACACCGAGGCCCGCCTCACTCCCCTGGCGATGGAAATGCTTCGCGAAATCGACGAGGAGACAGTCGATTTCATCCCGAACTATGACGGTCGGGTGCAGGAGCCGACGGTCCTGCCCAGCCGATTCCCGAACCTGTTGGCCAACGGATCCGGTGGCATCGCGGTGGGCATGGCCACCAACATCCCGCCGCACAATCTGGGCGAGCTCGCCGAGGCGGTGTACTGGTGCCTGGAAAACCACGAGGCTGACGAGGAAGCGACTCTCGCCGCTGTATGCGAGCGGGTCAAGGGTCCGGACTTCCCCACCCGCGGATTGATCGTTGGTTCGCAAGGGATTTCGGATGCCTACACCACGGGCCGGGGCTCCATCCGGATGCGCGGGGTCGTGGAGATCGAAGAGGATTCGCGGGGCCGCACCTCGATCGTCATCACCGAACTCCCCTACCAGGTGAATCACGACAACTTCATCACCTCGATCGCTGAACAGGTCCGCGACGGCAAGTTGGCCGGCATCTCGAATATCGAGGACCAGTCCAGCGACCGGGTGGGCCTGCGCATCGTGGTCGAGATCAAGCGCGACGCCGTCGCCAAGGTCGTGCTCAACAACCTGCACAAGCACACCCAGCTGCAGACCAGCTTCGGCGCCAACATGCTGTCGATCGTCGACGGGGTGCCGCGGACCCTGCGGCTCGACCAGATGCTCCGCTACTACGTCGCCCACCAGCTCGACGTGATCGTCAGGCGCACCACGTATCGCCTCCGCAAGGCCAACGAGCGGGCCCACATCCTGCGCGGTCTGGTCAAGGCGCTCGACGCGCTCGATGAGGTCATCGCGCTGATCCGGGCTTCGGAGACTGTCGACATCGCGCGCGCCGGTCTGGTCGAACTGTTGGACATCGACGAGATCCAGGCGCAGGCGATCCTCGACATGCAGTTGAGGCGGTTGGCCGCGCTGGAACGGCAGCGGATCGTCGACGACCTCGCCAAGATCGAGGCGGAGATCGCCGACCTGGAGGACATCCTGGCCAAGCCGGAGCGCCAGCGGGCCATTGTGCGCGATGAGCTCAGTGAGATCGTCGACAAGTACGGCGACGATCGGCGCACCCGGATCATCCCGGCCGACGGTGACGTCGCCGACGAAGATTTGATCGCACGTGAAGAGGTGGTCGTGACGATCACCGAGACCGGTTACGCCAAGCGGACCAAATCCGACCTGTATCGCAGCCAGAAGCGGGGTGGCAAAGGCGTGCAGGGTGCGGGGCTCAAGCAGGACGACATCGTCAACCACTTCTTCGTGTGCTCCACGCACGACTGGATCCTGTTCTTCACGACGCAGGGTCGGGTATACCGGGCGAAGGCCTACGATCTTCCCGAGGCGCTGCGGACGGCGCGTGGTCAACATGTGGCGAACCTGCTGGCCTTCCAGCCCGAGGAGCGCATCGCCCAGGTCATCCAGATCAAGAGCTACGAGGACGCGCCCTATCTCGTGCT
This sequence comes from Actinomycetes bacterium, assembly GCA_022601275.1. Classification (GTDB taxonomy): domain Bacteria; phylum Actinomycetota; class Actinomycetes; order Mycobacteriales; family Mycobacteriaceae; genus Mycobacterium. The sequence goes on along the minus strand of JAHZIT010000005.1, from coordinate 48,866 downwards.
GGCCACCCGGAATGGCCTGGTGAAGAAATCCAGGTTGGTCGATTTCGACTCCAACCGGTCCGGGGGCATCGTCGCGGTCAATCTGCGTGACGGCGACGAGTTGGTCGGGGCGGTGCTGTGCTCGGCCGACGAAGACCTCCTCCTGGTGTCGGAGAAGGGGCAGTCGATCCGCTTCTCGGCCACCGATGAGGCACTGCGGCCGATGGGGCGCGCGACCTCGGGCGTGCAGGGGATGCGGTTCAATGAAGAGGACCGGCTGTTGTCACTGAACGTCGTGGTTGAGGGCACTTACCTGCTGGTGGCGACCTCGGGCGGGTATGGCAAGCGCACTGCGATCGAGGAGTACACCGCCCAGGGCCGCGGCGGCAAAGGGATCCTCACGATCCAGTACGACAGGCGCCGTGGCACTCTGGTCGGAGCGTTGATCGTTGACGACGAGACGGAGTTGTACGCCATAACCTCCGGCGGGGGCGTCATTCGTACCAGGGCCCGTCAGGTGCGCAAGGCCGGACGGCAGACCAAGGGGGTGCGCTTGATGAACCTCGCCGATGGCGACACACTGATTGCCGTTGCCCGCAACGCTGAACAGGATGTCAACGACGACGCAGGGGGCCGTTCGTAATGCGACACCGACTGCTGCGAGCAGTAGGCACTGAGCTAAGGAGTCCCAGGTGAGCTCACCGATAGAGCCCGGACCCTCCCGTGCAGGCGAGACATCGGGCGCCGACAGCGGCTCCGCTGCTGTTCCCGAGGGTGCCGGTCCGAAGGAGGGTGCATTGGGGAACTCGGTGACGCGCAGCGGTCCGCCACCGGTGGCCGCCCCGCCGGCACGCGGTGCCGCACAGGGCGACGCACCTCCGTGGCAACGCGGTCCGGCCGACCGAGCCAGGGCGAAACAGCAGCCACCCGAAGCCCCCCCCGCCGCCGAGGGTCCACCGGGGGCCCCGTCGGGTCTGGACGCCCGGTTGAACCGCTTCATCGCCGGCGCACCGGCCACTGCCGATGCGCGCGAGGCTGACTCGGCGGGCCCGGGCGAGCGTGCCGACCGGGGAGCCCGTTCCGAAGAGAGTTCCGCGGATTACGGCAGCGAGCTGCCCAACCTGTCGGACGCGCCCCCCCGGCCTCAGCAGAAGAACAGGCCGGTGGAGCGACCGGTTGTCGAAAAGCCGGCGAAGGCGCCCGAGCAGGCGCAGACTTCCGGCGGGGCCGTTCAGGTCGCGGTCCGGCCGGCCAAGGGCCCGGTGCGGGCGAGCATGCAGATCCGGCACGTCGATCCCTGGAGCGCACTGAAGGTATCGCTGGTGCTGTCGGTGGCGATGTTCTTCGTGTGGATGATCGCGGTGGCGTTCCTGTATCTGGTGCTCGGCGGCATGGGTGTGTGGAGCAAGCTCAATAGCAACGTCGGTGATCTGCTGACCAGCGCCAGCGGTAGCACCGGCGGCGAACTCGTCTCCAGCGGCACCATCTTCGGCGGGGCCGCGTTGATCGGTCTGGTGAACATCGTGCTCATGACCGCCGCAGCGACCGTCGGAGTTTTTATCTACAACCTGACTACCGACCTGGTCGGTGGGGTCGAGGTGACCCTGGCCGACCGCGACTGACGTCGCAGGGTTCGGGTTTGGGTCACAGCAGGTCCGTGCGGTAATCTCGGCGCTCGGCCCCGCAGGCGGGGGTTCTCAAAGGGCGGTGAACGGGGCTATAGCTCAGGCGGTTAGAGCGCTTCGCTGATAACGAAGAGGTCGGAGGTTCGAGTCCTCCTAGCCCCACGGAAAGGTGAGGATCGGTGAAGATCGTGCTTCTTCTTGCTGCCGCTGTTGCCGCGGCTGCTGCACTGACAGTGTGGCGGACCCAACACCGCGCCGAGGTGTGGCACACAGCCGCCGATCTGCCTTCCTGAACGGCACCCGGGGGCCTTAGCTCAGTTGGTAGAGCGCTGCCTTTGCAAGGCAGAAGTCAGGGGTTCGATTCCCCTAGGCTCCACAATGTGATGAGTCGAGTCATGGGTTACACCTGAGTCGCGTCATCGGTTACGGAGGACCCCGGCCATCGGCCGGGCAAGGCCGTCAGGGCTTGGGAGCGACGTCGACGCTCGGCGGCAACGGTGAGGGCTCCGGCTGTGACGAGCGCCGAACGATCACAAAGGCAGCCGCTCCGCCGGCCAGCACCGCGACACCGATCCCGGCCAGCAGCAGTGGCCGGTGAGCCCTGCCCGCCCGGCGCGCCTTCTCGAGCGTGTCGGGAAGCTGGGCCGCCACTTCCTGCGCCGCCGAGAGCTCCGCAACGATGGCGTCTTGGGCTGAGGCGAGATCGGCTTTCAACCGGCGGGCAACCTGTTCGCGGCGGTAGCGGTCGCCGACCCAGGCTGCCGATGAGCGCACAGACTCCAGCCCAAGGCCCAGGGTCCCCCGGGTGACGTCCACAGGGCCGACTGCCGAGTACTTCAGGCCTCGGCCGAGTCGCTGGCGCGGGGACAATTGGTCGACGGTCTCGGAGCTCATGTGCCACCTCTTTCGGTCTAACGGACCTCGCACCCCAAGACTGCCATCTGTGCGAGCACAAGGTGCCCGGTTGGCCATCAGACCCGGCGTGGCAGACTGACTTCCCGTGACGAGCCCCATTCAGACAGCGACCGCGACCCTGCACACCAACCGTGGCGACATCAAGATCGCCCTATTCGGAAACCACGCCCCCAAGACGGTGTCCAACTTCGTCGGGCTGGCGCAGGGCAGCAAGGACTACAGCACCGAGAACGCCTCGGGTGGGTCCTCCGGCCCCTTCTACGACGGAGCGGTGTTCCACCGGGTGATCGGGGGCTTCATGCTCCAGGGCGGCGATCCGACCGGAACCGGCCGGGGCGGCCCGGGTTACCAGTTCGCCGACGAGTTCCACCCCGAGCTGGCGTTCGACAAGCCGTACCTGCTGGCGATGGCCAATGCCGGCCCCGGGACCAACGGTTCGCAGTTCTTCATCACGGTCGGCAAGACGCCGCACCTGAACCGCAAGCACACGATCTTCGGCGAGGTCGTCGATGCCGAGTCGCAGAAGGTCGTCGACGCCATCGGAACCACCGCAACCGACCGCAACGACCGTCCGACCGAGCCGGTGGTCATCGAGTCGATCACCATCTCGTAGGGATTTGAGCGCACGAGATTTGGGCGCACGTAGGGATTTGGGCGCACTCACGCCCACGGTGACGAAGTGCGTCGCAGTCACCCGGAGCCAGGGGCAAAACCGGCGTCAGTGAGTGCGTCGAGTACCCGCAGCGGGTCTGTGCCCAGGTCCCAGCGGCTGAGCACCAGCAGACGACCGTCGGTGCCGTCGATCTCCAGTAGACGAACCGTGCGGCCGATCCGGCGGAATTCGGTGATCCGGATCAGCTTGATATCGGCATGACCGAGATGTCGCGTCTGCCACCAACCCTTGAATACCAATGCCCCGTCGGTGATTGCCAGTTTCGGACGCGCGTGCCACGACATCAGGGCGAAGACCAGTAACCCGACGGCGGCGATGCCAACCAGCACGCGCCCGGGCGGGTCTGTGACCAGCGTCACAGCACCAAAACCCAGGACTACCGCAAGAATTCCGGCCGCGACGATGCCCGACGCCGGCGGCTCCCATTGTGTTTGCTGGACTGACAATTCACCCTCCTGCCGTGGCGAATGCGGTTATCCACAGGTTCTATCCCCAATGGGGATGAATAACATCGATGTGATCTGGTAACGGCCAGGTTGCGAGCAGGAAAACTGCGGGGGCCAAAACGAGCTCCTCGTGGGGCAGATCGGGGTCACCGCCACCGCATCGTGAGCAACAAACCGCTGATCATGAACGCGAAGGCGATGGCATAGTTCCACACGTTGAGATCGGCCATCCACTGCAGGAAGTTCGGCACGTCGGGTCCGCTGCCCGCCAACTGGAACACGATCAACCAGGCGAGGCCGATCAGCATCAGGCCGATAAACAGCACGACGAACCAGGTGCCCGACTGTACGGCCTTCACCTTGACCGGAGTCCGGCTCACCGGGTTGATGGTGAAGTCGTTCTTCTTGCGGACCTTGGACTTGGGCATGCGTACCTTCAGACGATCGGCGTCGCCAGTGCGACGATGGGTAAAGCTGCGACGATGGGTGAAGCTGCGACAATTAGCCTAACGCAGCCCTTTGGGACATCTCACCGGGAGACGAAACCGATGAACGATCGCGCTGGGCCCCGGCGGCCACACGCTGCGTGGCGCTTCGGCGTTCCGGTGGTGTGTGTTGCCGCCGGACTGTTGCTGGGAGTCACGCACACCGTCTCCGGTGGCGAAGAGATCCGCCGCAGCGACGCGCCCCGGCTCGCTGACCTGGTTCGCGAGGCCCAGCTGTCCGTTGACCGATTGACTGCTCAGCGCGACGTCACCGTCAGCAAGATCGATAACCACCACGGCGGCTCCCCCAGTGCCGATGCGGCGCTGGCCGCCATCACCCGCCGCGCAGATGCGCTGGCCGGACAGGCGGGCCTGACCCCGATGAAGGGCCCTGGCCTGGTGGTGACTCTGAACGACGCTCAGCGCGACGCCCAGGGGCGGTTTCCCCGCGACGCTTTGGCCGACGACCTAGTTGTGCACCAGCAGGACATCGAGGCGGTGCTCAACGCCCTGTGGAGTGCTGGGGCCGAAGGAATCCAAATGCAGGACCAGCGCATCATCGAGACCTCGGCACCACGCTGCGTGGGAAATACTCTGCTACTCAACGGCCGCACGTACAGCCCGCCCTACGTCATCTCTGCGATCGGTGATGCTGCGAAGATGCAGGAGGCGCTGTCTGCCGATCCGATGGTGACGCTCTACAAACGGTATGTGGCGCGGTTCGGCCTGGGCTATGCAGAAGATCCGGGCGAGGTCGAGCTCGTGGGTCACCAGCAGTCCGTCCGGATGAAGTTTGCGCGCCCCATCGGCCCACTTGGCTACTGAGAGCCGCGCGGGGCGACTCGGGCGCAACAGCTCGCAACCCCCTGCGTCGGCGAGTGGGCCGGATCCACCGGCGGTAGCCTGTTGCGATGCAGGTCTTGGTCCTCGACAACTACGACAGCTTCGTGTTCAACCTGGTCCAATATCTTGGTCAACTCGGCGTGGAAGCGACGGTGTGGCGCAACGACGACGAGCGGTTGGCCACCCCGGCCGACCTCGCCCGTTCGGCCGAAGAGTTCGACGGTGTGCTGCTCAGCCCGGGCCCCGGCACTCCCGAGCGTGCCGGGGCTTGCATTCCGATGGTCGACGCATGCGCGGCCGCCCGGACCCCGCTCCTGGGGGTGTGTCTGGGGCACCAAGCGATCGGAGTGGCGTTCGGGGGGACCGTTGATCGGGCGCCTGAGCTGCTGCACGGCAAGACCAGCACCGTCCACCACTCGAACAAGGGTGTGCTGAAAGGTCTTCCAGATCCGTTTGTCGCCACCCGGTACCACTCTTTGACGATCCTTCCCGAAACGGTTCCCGCCGAACTGGAGGTGATCGCCCGCACCGACCGGGGCGGGCGCGGTGATGGCAAGGGCAACCGGGGTGATGCCACTGACGGCGGCGACGAGGACGTCATCATGGGGGTGCGCCACCGCGACCTGCCGATCCACGGCGTGCAGTTCCACCCCGAATCGATCCTGACCGAGGGCGGGCACCGGATGCTGGCCAACTGGTTGGCCTACTGCGGCGCCGCGCCCGCCGAGGGGCTGGTTCGCCGACTGGAGGACGAGGTCGCCGGCGCAGTGCAGGCCGCTACGCGGCGAAGTTCAGCGTGACCCTGCCGTCGAAGTTCACCGCGGAGCCCGACGACGGGCTCTGACGTACCACGGCGTTGGTGCGCTGACCGCTGTCTCGCACATCGCCGCCCTTGTCCAAGATGCCGGTCCAGCCCAACGCCCGCAGCCGCGGCTCGGCGTCGGTCCAGAACATTCCGGTCAGATCCGGCATCACGAACTGGTTGCCTCGGGACACCCGGATCTGGATCACCGCGTCCTGTGGAACGGTCTGGGCGGCGACAGGATCGGTGCCGAGCACCTGACCTTTGGTTCTCGTGCTGTCGGTTTGGACAGTCACGACATTGTCGAAACCGGATGCCGAGAGGATCTGTTGGCAGACCGTGACGGTTTGGCCGAGGCAATCGGGCACCGCAGCTGTCTCCGGGCCGGTCCCCACGACCAGGGTGATCTCGTTGGTGATCGCGGAGGTCTGGTTGGCCGGCGGAACCGTGGAGATCACCCGGTCCTTCTGCTCAGGCAGCGACGCTGACGTGGTCTGCCGGAAGCGGCCGAAGCCCGCAGTCGTGAGCTTTCGCACTGCGTCGGCATAGCTCAGGTTGGAGACGTCGGGCACTTCGCGTTGCTCGGGCCCGGTGGAGATGTTGAGGGTGATCTCGTCGCCGGCCGCCACCGAGGTCTCGGCGACCGGATCGGTGTCGATCACGTGATCGGGCGGAACCTCGGAGTCGGGGTTGCGCTCCACGGTGGTCTTGAATCCGAGGTTCTGCAGTGCGGCGATCGCGTCGTCCGACACCTGGCCGCCGACGTCGGGCACCGCCACATTGCGGGTGGTTCCACCGAAGGTATTGATGGAGATGGTGACCACTACGGTCACCACCGCCAGGATGGCCACCGCCGCTAACCATCGCGCCACCGAACCGCGCCGCCGGCGTTCTTCGTAGCGTGCCGGGTAGGGCCCCAGCGGCTCGATGCGATCGGTGCGGTGATCTACCGGGGCTGCCGACAGCATCGACGTCCGCTCGGCATCGGTGAAGACCTTCGGGGCGTCCGGCGCCTCGCCGCTATGGACCCGGACCAGGTCGGACCGCATTTCGGCGGCCGTCTGGTACCGATTGTCCGGATTCTTGGCCAGCGCCTTGAGCACGACTGCGTCGAGCTCGGGGGAGATGCCGCTATTTCGTGTCGACGGCGGGGCAGGGTCCTCCCGGACGTGCTGGTAGGCCACCGCGACGGGCGTGTCACCTACGAAAGGCGGTTCACCGGTGAGGATTTCGTAGAGCACACAGCCCAGTGAGTACACATCGGAGCGGGCATCGACCTTGGCCCCGCGGGCCTGTTCGGGGGATAGGTACTGCGCGGTGCCGATGACGGCAGCGGTTTGGGTGACCGGATTGCTGGCGTCGGCCAGCGCTCGAGCGATACCGAAGTCCATCACCTTCACCGCGCCGGTGTTGCTGATCATGATGTTGGCGGGTTTGACGTCGCGATGGATGATGCCGTGCTGGTGGCTGAAGTTGAGGGCCTGACAGGCGTCGGCGATGACTTCGATGGCTCGTTGCGTCGGCATCGGCCCTTCACCGTGGACGATGTCGCGAAGAGTGACGCCGTCGACGTATTCCATCACGATGTAGGGCAGCGGGCCGTTCGCCGTTTGCGCCTCGCCGGTGTCGTACACCGCGACGATCGCGGGATGGTTGAGGGCGGCTGCGTTCTGCGCTTCTCGGCGGAACCGCAGATAGAAGCTCGGGTCTCGGGCCAGGTCGGCACGCAGCACCTTGATCGCGACGTCCCGATGCAGTCGCAGGTCACGGGCCAGGTGGACCTCGGACATTCCGCCGAAGCCCAGAATGTCGCCGACTTCGTAACGGTCGGACAGGTGCTGTGGAGTCGTCATGGCACCCTCTGTTCTGAGGCCCAGGGATGCGACGTCACCGTGGGATATGCCCAGCTGCCGAGGCTCTCCGGTACCCCACGGCGGTCCGATCCATCGGCGCGTGCAGCAGCGGGTGCAGCGCCGGGGGTCTCCGGCGCCCCGGGAGCCGAGGTCTGGGATGTCGGCGTTTCTGTCACGGTGGTCGGCACGGGCGCGCGGTCCTTGCGGTCCTGGGCGTTGAGCACGATCAGGATCGCGATGACGATGGCCAGTGCGCCGAGCACCCCGGCGGCCCACAACAGCGCGCGCTGGCCCGACGAGAAGGCGCTGCGCGCCGGCGGCGAGCGGTGGTGACTTCCGGTGGTGCGAGGGCGCGCCACCGGGGCCGGGGCGCGCCTGGGAACCTCGGCGGCTCGGGCCGTGACGGTCGTACCCACCGCGGTAGGTGCGGCGCGGCCCTGTCGCGGACTGGCGTTGGGCCTGGGCGGTCGGCGGCCAGACCGCACCGCGGCGACCGCGTCGGCGAAGGTCCCGCCCGACTTGTAGCGCAGGCCGGGGTTCTTGACGAGCGTGACCTCGATCAGTTCCCGGACGTTGGGCGGCAGATCTGCGGGCAGCGGGGGAGGGTTCTCCTTGATGTGTTTCATCGCCACAGTCAGCGCGCCCTCGCCGGTAAAAGGTCGCCTTCCCGACAGCGACTCATAGCCGACCACACCGAGTGAGTACACGTCGCTGGCGGCGGTTGCGTCATGGCCTAGGGCCTGCTCGGGTGCGATGTACTGCGCGGTCCCCATCACCATGCCGGTCTGGGTCACAGGCGCGGCGTCGACGGCCTTGGCGATGCCGAAGTCGGTCAGCTTCACTTGGCCGGTGGGGGTGATCAGTATGTTGCCGGGCTTTACGTCGCGGTGCACCAGGCCCGCGGTGTGGGCGACCTGCAGCGCCCGGCCGGTCTGCTCGAGCATGTCGAGTGCGTGCCGCAGCGAGAGCCGCCCCGTCCGCTTGATCACCGAGTTCAGCGGCTCACCGTTGACCAGTTCCATCACCAGGTAGGCGGTTCGACCCTCGCCGTCGAGGTCTGTTTCCCCGTAGTCGTACACACCGGCGATGCCCGGATGGTTGAGCATCGCGACGGTGCGTGCCTCAGCGCGGAACCGCTCGATGAATTCGGCGTCGGTCGAGTACTCGGCCTTGAGCACTTTGACGGCCACGCGCCGTCCCAGCCGGGAGTCCAGGCCTTCCCAGACCTGACCCATGCCGCCGGTGGCGATCAACCGTTGGAGCCGGTAGCGCCCGGACAGGGTCACCCCGACGCGCGCACTCATTTCCGGCCGCCGGATCGCGGATCTATTTCTCGCCTCCGGATCGCGCGACTCATGAGGCTCCCCGCAGGGCTGCGGCGATGGTGGCACGTCCGATCGGAGCCGCCACCGCACCGCCGGTTGCCGAAAGACGATCCCCGCCGTTCTCGACCAGCACCGCGACCGCGACCTTGGGTGCCTGTGCGGGCGCGAAGGCGATGTACCAGGCATGCGGCGGCGTGTTGCGAGGGTCCGTGCCGTGTTCCGCTGTGCCGGTCTTGGATGCGATCTGCACTCCAGCGAGGGCTCCCTCCTGCTGAGTCACCTGCTCGGCGGCGACCATCAAATCCGTCAGTGTATCCGCGACCTCTTCCGTCACTGCCCGGCGCTCGCCGGCGGTTGCGACGGTGGCGATGTTGGCCAGGTCGGGCCCCTGCAGGCTGTCGATCAAGTGGGGCTGCATAGTGATCCCCTTATTCGCGACAGTCGCCGCGATCACCGCGTTCTGCAGCGGCGTCAGCGCCACGTCCTTCTGACCGATGCTCGACATCCCCAGCGCGGCGTCGTCGACGATCGGGCCAATGGTGGATTCAGCGACCTGCAGCGGGATGGGCGCGGGGACCACATCCACGCCGAACGCTTTTGCGGTGGAGCGCAGCTCGCCGGCGCCGGTATGGATACCGAGCTGGACGAAGGCGGTGTTGCAGGAATAGGCGAATGCGTATCGCAGCGTGGTGGTCGGGTCGGGGCCGCAGGGCTCTCCGCCGTAGTTCTCCAGCATTGCGGTGCTGTTGGGCAGGGTGATCTCCGGCTGCGCGGTCAGCTCGTAGTCCGGGGTCTTGCCGGCCTGCAGTGCGGCCGCGGTGGTGATGACTTTGAACGTCGATCCGGGCGGGTAGGTCTGCGAGATCGCTCGGTTCAGCAGTGGGGAGTCGGGATCGTCGCGCAGTGCCCGCCAAGCGGTCGACTGCTCGGCGACGTCGTGGGTGGCCAACAGATTGGGGTCATAGGAGGGCGCCGACACCATCGCCAGAACCTTGCCCGTCGAGGGTTCCAGAGCGACCACTGCGCCCCGGCACGGCCCGTCGCAACCCTCCTGCATCGCATCCCAGGCTGCCTGCTGCACCGGCGGATTGATCGTGGTGGTGACATTGCCGCCGCGGGGGTCTCGGCCGGTGAAGAAGTCAGCGAGTCGGCGACCGAACAAACGCTGGTCGGACCCGTTGAGGATGCTGTCCTCGGCACGCTCCAGCCCGGTGCTCGAGTAACTGAGCGAATAGAAGCCCGTGACCGGCGCATAGGTCATCGGGTTGGGGTAGACCCGCAGGAAGCGGAACCGGCCCGGCGTCGACACCGAGTAGGCCAGCAGTTGGCCGCCCGCTGAGATCTGGCCCCGCTGACGCGAGTACTCGTCGAGCAGTACCCGCTGGTTGCGCGGATCTGCGCGCAGGCCGTCGGCGGTGAAGACCTGAGTCCGGGTGGCGTTGGCGAGCAGCAGCACGATCAGGGCCATGATCATGACAGAGATGCGACGCAGCGAGGTGTTCATATTTTCGGGATCACCTCAGTGCCGGATGCCGCGATGGGCGCGATGGGCAGTGGCCCGGTGCCGATCGGCTTGCGGGCCGCGTGTGAGATGCGGACCAGGATCGCCAGCAGCACGTAGTTGGCGACCAGCGACGAGCCGCCGTAAGACATCCAGGGAGTGGTCAGACCGGTGAGCGGGATCAGCTTGGTGACGCCGCCTACCACGATGAACAGCTGGATTGCCAGGGTCGTGGCCAGACCGGCAGCAAGCAGCTTGCCGAAGCTGTCGCGCACGGCGATCGCGGTGCGCAGGCCGCGAATGATGATGATGGTGTAGATCATCAGCACGGCGGCCAAACCCACCAGCCCGAGTTCCTCGCCGATAGCGGCGATGATGAAGTCGGTGGAGGCCGCGGGCACGGTGCCGGGCTGTCCGTTGCCCAGCCCGGTTCCGAAGATGCCTCCGGTGGCGAAACTGAACAGCGACTGCATCATCTGGTACCCCGCGCCGTCGGGGTCGGCGAATGGGTCCCGCCAGGCCTGGACCCGATCCCGGACGTGGTCGAAAAGGAAGTACGCCGCAACGCTTCCCACGGCGAACAAGGCCAAGCCCAGCACCACCCAGCTGAACCGTTCGGTAGCGATGTAGACCATGACCAGGAACGACGCGTAGAGGAGCAGCGAAGTGCCGAGGTCTTTTTCGAAGACCATCACCGCGATCGAGGCGATCCATGCCGCCAGCAGCGGAGCCAGGTCGCGTGGCCGGGGCAGGTCCATGCCCAGGACGTGGGTGCCCGCACTGGTGAACAGGCTGCGCTTGGACACCAGCACGGCGGCGAAGAAGATCAGCAGCAGGATCTTCGAGAACTCCGCGGGCTGAATCGAGAAGCCGGGGAACTGAATCCAGATCTTGGATCCGTTCTGCTCCGACAGTGACCGCGGCAGGATCGCCGGGATCGCCAGCAAGACGAGTCCGGACAATCCGCACAGGTAGCCGTACCGGGCCAGCATGCGGTGATCGCGCAGGAAGATGACGACGGCGGAGAATCCGAGGACGCCGACCAGAGTCCACAGCATCTGCTGATTCGCTGTACCGCCGAGCCCCCGGGACGTCATCTCGCCCTCGGAGAGGTCGAGACGGTGGATCATCACCAGCCCCAGGCCGTTCAGCAGTGCTACCAGCGGCAGGAGCAGCGGATCGGCGTAGGGAGCGAACCGGCGCACCGCCAAGTGCGCACCGGCGAACAGTGCCAGGTACGCCACGGTGTACTGCGCCAGATCCCAGCCCAGGCCCTGCTCTTGATTGGCCTCGACGAGCAGCAGCGCCACGGTGGTGATCAACGCGGCGAAGCCGAGCAGAAAAAGCTCGGCGTTGCGTCGGGTCGGCAGGGGAGGCGTCACCGCGACGGGAGCTTGCGGCTGCGTCGTCACGACACTTCCCTGCAGTTCGTTCCCGGCTCAGGTGGTGGGGGCGGGAGCGCGGTCACGGTCTGCGAGGTCGGCGGGGACGGCGACGGTGACGGCGACGGTGTGGGGGTGGGTGTGGGTGTGGGCGCGGGGGAGTTGGGGACGGTGCGGGGGGCTGCGGGCGCACGGGTGCCCGGACCGCCGCTCGAACCAGGATTTTCCGGTGAGCGAGCGGTGGATGGCGGGATGGTGGGAAGCAGAGGGGACGGGGGCGTCGCAGAAGGTGTGCTCGGCGCGGCGGATGTGGGGGTGGGCGGTGCGCAGACCGGCAAGACTGAGCTGCGGGCGAGTTCCTCGATCTGGCTGATGGCGTCGTCGAGCGACCCCGACGGAAGACCTGCGATCACCTGGGCGCGCGCTGAGGGACGCATATCTTCGACCGCGAGTAGGCCGCAGCCCAGGTTGTCCAGAGGCTGGTTCGCGCTGATGAGCGACAGCTCATCGCGGGCGTTCAGACAACCGAGCAGATAGGGCTCCTGCAGCGAGACTCCGAGAAAGGAGCCCTGAACACCCCGCAGTATCGAGACGGTGCCGTCGTGGTCGCTGACGTAGTAGTTGTTTCGCACGATCTCGCGACCAATCGCCAGACCTGCCAGCACGACCACGACGACCACCGCGGCGGCGATGAAGATGGGGCGCCGGGACCGGGGTCTCGCCGGCGGCTCTTCAGGTGGCGGCACCACGCGTTTGGCCACATTCCGCTTGGGGTTGAACGCCGATGCCCGACCGGCCGCGGTGTTCGGCGGGGCGCTCTGATCGTCGTTGCCGGACACCGCGCCGGCCAGGATGGGTTGGGTCTGGCCGTACTCGTAATCGACGACCTCGGCCACCACCACGGTGACGTTGTCTGGTCCGCCTCCGCGCAGGGCCAACTCGATGAGCCGGTCGGCACTTTCGGCGACGTCGGCGATCTGCATCGCCTCCAGGATGGTCTCGTGACTGACCGGATCAGAGAGGCCGTCGGAGCACAGCAAATACCGGTCACCGGCGTGGGCCTCCCGCATGATCAGCGTCGGTTCCACCTCGTGACCGGTCAAGGCGCGCATGATCAGCGATCGTTGCGGGTGGCTGTGCGCCTCCTCAGCGGTGATGCGGCCCTCGTCGACCAGCGTCTGAACGAAGGTGTCGTCCTTGGTGATCTGGGTGAGTTCGCCGTCGCGTAGCAGGTAGCCGCGCGAATCGCCGATGTGCACCAGACCGAGTCGATTGCCCGCGAACAGGATTGCCGTAAGCGTGGTACCCATGCCGTCGAGCTCGGGATCGGCCTCCACGTGCTCGGCGATGGCCGAGTTGCCCTCTCGGACCGCGGCGTCGAGCTTGCTGAGCAGATCGCCGCCGGGTTCGTCGTCGTCCAGGTGGGCCAGTGCGGCGATCACCAGCTGCGAGGCCACCTCCCCGGCAGCGTGGCCGCCCATACCGTCGGCGAGCGCCAGCAAGCGGGCACCGGCATAGACCGAATCCTCGTTGTTGGCCCGCACCAGCCCGCGGTCGCTGCGTGCGGCGTATCGAAGGACCAGTGTCATGGGCGTAGCTCGATGACAGTTTTGCCGATCCGCACCGGCGTGCCCATCGGGACTCGTACTGCTGTCGTCACCTTCGATCTGTCGAGGTAGGTACCGTTGGTCGAGCCCAGGTCTTCGACGTACCATTCCGGACCCCGGGGCGAAAGCCTTGCGTGACGCGTCGAAGCGTAATCGTCGGTCAGCACCAGCGCGGAATCATCGGCGCGACCGATCAGCACCGGTTGGGTGCCCAACGGGATGCGGGTGCCCTTGAGCGCGCCCTCGATGACCACGAGTTGGCGGGGGATGTTTCTGCGGCCGCGGTTGGGCAGGAGTGACCCGCGTAGTGCCAGCCCGCGCCGCATCATCACCGTGCCGGTGGGCGCGTATATGTCGTTGCGCAGGATTCGCAGCACCGACCAGATGAACAACCACAGCAGCAGCAAGAAGCCGACACGGGTCAGCTGCAGTACCAGCCCCTGCATCTGACGTCCTCTCCGTCCCCGCCCTTTCGGCACCGTCACCATACTTGGGTGGCGGTCGACGCGAGGGCCAAGCAGCAGACCGCTTCTCTCGAGCGGTCGACCCTCAGTGAACGCGGACGATGATTTCGGAGTGTCCGAGCCGGATGACGTCGCCGTCGGCCAGCTGCCATTCCTGTACCGGAGCGTTGTTCACCGTCGTGCCGTTGGTGGAGTTGAGGTCTGACAATAGCGCGACCTGCCCGTCCCAGCGGATCTCCGTGTGCCTACGGGACACTCCTGTGTCGGGCAGTCGGAACTGGGCGTCTTGCCCGCGTCCGATCACATTGGCGCCCTCGCGTAGCTGGTAGGTGCGCCCGCTGCCGTCGTCGAGCTGCAGCGTGACCGCCGATCCCGCAGCGGAGTTCTCGCCCTGAGCCTCCCCGTAACCCTGGTCGCTGTAGCCGGCCGCGGCAGGGGCCTCGCTGTAGCCGGCCGCGGCTGGGTCCTCGCCGTAGCGTCCGTAGTCGGGCTGGGCGTACTCCTGGCGGCCGTAAGGCTGGCCACCCTGCGGCGCGTATCCGCCTTGGTCGGGGTATCCGCCCTGGTCGGGGTATCCGCCCCGGTTGGGATATCCACCTTGGTCGGGGTATCCGCCTTGGTCGGGATACCCGCCTTGTTCGGGGTACGCGGGGCGGCCCGGGGGGGCGTAGCCGCCTTCTTCGTGCCGGCCGGGGGGGCGGCCGTAGTCATACCCGGGTTGTCCGCCGGGGGGCGGCCCGTAACCCGGGGGTGCCTGGCGATAGCCCTGGTCGGGGTATCCACCCTGCGGTGGGCCGTATCCCGGAGGCGGCCGCTGGTCATAGGACGGAGGCGGGTATCCGTGGCCTGGATAGCCACCTTGGTCGGGGTATCCGCCGCCCGGTCCCGGGTAACCGCCGCGCGGCGGATAGTAGGGCTCGCCCTGCGGTGGGTAGCCGCCCTGCTCGGCCGGGGGATGCTGGCGCTGTTCATCGGGACGGGGGGGACGCTCGTCCTCGGACCGGTTGTAATGCTCGTCTTCGGGCCGACCCTGTCCCTGGCCGCGGTAGCTCGGATTGTCGGTCATCGGTAGAACTCCTGGTCTTGCGTTGGACGATAGGTCTCGAGGTGGGGCGGGTTCGCTGGCGGTCGAGTCGGGGTTGACCGCGCCGTGCGCGCGAAACTGTCCGGTGTGCAGGTTGGGCGACTGATCGAATCTGACAACCACATCACCATACGTTTGCCACCCTTGCTCATGGATGTATCCCTCCAAGTGCTTGGCGAATGTGGTCGAGGTGATGTCCGGGTCGGCACTCACCTTGAGGTAATCAGGCACACTGAGGGTAATGATGTAGTCGTTCGGGGCCAAAATCAGGCCACCGTGCACCTCCTGAGTACCGGTGCTTGCCTCGCGGCGCAGCAGGGTCTCCACTTCCTGCGGCACGATTGATCCACCGAAAACCCTGGCGAACGCGTTGCCGACCGTGTTCTCTAGTTTTCGCTCGACGCGGTCGGCTAACCCCATGTCCCCGATCGCCTCCCTGGATGTCGTGCGGCGGTTCTGCTCACACTGCTGCGTCGCCAGCGTGTCGGCTGCCAGCGACGCTTGCCTGCATGATATAGGCCAGGTCCGCCTGCGCGGGACCGCTAGCGGCCTGAGAGGAGTATCGCCGCAGGTAAGAGCGGTGAGAGAGTGAAGCAAGGCGGGCGCGGTGGCCTGTCGGCGCGCTTGGGGCGGGGGGTGCGTGCGTGATAGGCTCCCTCGGTCATTCGGGCGAGTGGCGGAATGGCAGACGCGCTGGCTTCAGGTGCCAGTGTCCTTCGGGACGTGGGGGTTCAAGTCCCCCTTCGCCCACCACGGTCAGTGTGTTCAGCCCGTGCTCTGTCTGTCGAGGTTGAGCCACGCGTCGTCGAGCCAGATTTTGAAAGCGTTCAGAGTGTCGGGGATGTCCGCCCGGCGGACGCGGTGGAGCGTGACCTGGATCGGCGATCGGAACGGAATCTGCCCGGGCGCGCGGCGGATCTTGTTGATGACTTCCAGGCCGGTGTGGTCCACGAACACGAGGTCAGCGTCGGGTGATCCACTGAGGATGGCCCAAAGTCCCGCGTAACGGGGGGGCAGGAGCCGGCCGAGTGTCTTCAGCTGGTCTGCCCGGTCGGGGTCGCGCTCTGCCAGCCTTGCTAGCTCGGCGGCGCGGCGCGGGTCGTTCGCGATGCCGCCTTCGGGATAGATCACGGCGCCGTCGCGTGGACCCATGCCCGCCGCCATCGCGCGCAGCGCGTCCAGCTCGGCGGCGGCAGCGTCTCCTTTCCGGACGACGAAATGGTTGGGTACCCGGTTACCGACGATGTCGAGGCAGGGATCAATGAGCAGTTCGCGTTTGAGGACATAGCGAGGTCGCATGTCGTGCTGTGCCAGCAGCCACACCGGCAGCAGCACATCGGCGATGCTGGCATGGCGGGCTGCGAGCACCACGGGACCGGGTGCGACCGCGTCGAGGTTGCTCACTTGCAGCTGTACGTTCGCGAACATGCGCATCGTGTCGATGAGCCGCAGGGCCCACCACCTTTGCAGGGTGTAGTGCGCGTCGACGTCGCCCGCGCGGCCCGCGGCCCACAGGGCGGTCGACATGCCGATCCCGAGCGTCTCCAGCCCGGCCCACGCCGCGGTCATCGAAACGGTACGCAGCCGGGGGAGTCGACCAGGGTCGTGCAAGAGGTCGAGGGTGGCGGTCACCGGTACCCATGCCCACGCGCCTGCGGCGAGTGTGCCTGCTGTGCACGCGACTGCGGGGACGGTAAATCCCCGACGCACGTTCGGCGGGCTGTCGATGAGTTTCCGTAACGACAGCCCAAGCATGGCGTTCACCCCTGGGGCGGAAAGTCGGTTCCGGCTGCGGCTGTGACCCATTCCCAGAGGCGGGTTCGTTCGGCGGGAGTGTCCGCGGCGCGGGTCGCCCTGCTCTTGTGCAGCGAACGCACGCGCCGGTCGAGCCAGAACTTACCCGTGGCGGCCAAGGGCTGGCCGTCGTCGGCTGCCAGCCACACCAAGGTGTCCGCGCCCTGCTCGGCGGTCCGCAGCAACGGGCCCATCAAGCGACGGAAGGTCGGGAGCGAACGTTCGACCCCGGGGGTCAGGGCCCAGCCCGGATGCATTGCTTGAACCACCAACTCGGAACTGTCGACCCGTTCGGCCATCATCTCGGTGAGCGTTACCTGCGCCCGCTTGGCGCGCGCGTAGGCGACGCTGCCGCGGTAGCCGGCGGGACCGATGGTGAGTCCGTCCACCGAAAGCGGCTCGGTGTACATGCCGCCCGACGAGACCCATACGATCCGCCCGGGCGCCGCCGCGATGAGTGGCTCGTAGAGCAGGGCGCTCAACAAGAACGGACCTACCACTTGACTCGCAATTGTCTGCTCGACCCCCGTCGCCGCGTAGCTGTGGGTCAGGTCGAGCGCGCCCGCGTTGTGCACCAGGGCATCTATTCGGTCGTGACGTTCCCGCAGGGTCGCCGCCACTGCTCGCAGACTGTCAAGGTCCGCAGTCTCCCCGATCGTCGCCGCCACCGACGCACCCTCGATCTCGTCCTGAAGCCGAGCCACCGTCGACGCGGCCTTCTCAGGGTTGCGGGCCACGATCTCGACCGTTGCACCCGCGACCAGCCATGCCCGTGCCGCGACGAGACCCAATCCTGATGTTGCACCCGTGATCACGATCACGCGCCCGTCCAGCCGGTACGCGTCGGTGCTCGTCCAGTTATCGAGCCGTGAACGCAGCTCCGGCCCGATACGACTGAAACTCGGCACAACGGTGGCTTCGAGCACGGTATCTGCAACATTGGCGGCTTTCACGATCCCCATTGTCCACACCTCGCGCGGTTTGCGCTCGATCCTTGTCAGTCCGGGATGGTTCCCGGGGAGGGGGCGGCTGCCTCGCCGGCGCCCGGCCCCAATCGCTCATCGGTGCGGCCCTCAGCCAGTAAGGTTTCGCGCAGCAGGACCGAACCATGCCCACCGGCATCATGGGAAGGACGCGATGACCGCACTGACCATCTACACCGCCAAGCGCATCGAGACGATGTATCCCTATCGCCCGAGCGTCGAGGCGGTGGCCGTCCGCGATGGCCGGGTTGTCGGCGTCGGTACCGTCGACGAGCTCGCCGGATGGGGCGAGCACACCGTGGACGGCACCTTCGAGACCAAGGTCCTGATGCCGGGGATGGTGGAGGCCCACGCGCACGTCCATGCCGGCGCGATGTGGCGCTGGCCGTTTCTCGGCTGGTTCGATCGCAAGGCTCCCGACGGAACGCTCTGCCCGGGGCTGCGCTCAAAGGGCGAAGTCATCGACCGTCTCAGAGCAGCCGAGGCGGCGCTGCAGGACCCTAAGGAGCCGCTGATCGGCTGGGGATTCGACCCGATCTACTTTCCAGCCGGATTCGAGTTCACCGCCCGCGACCTCGACCAGGTGTCCACCGAACGGCCGGTCTTCGTGCAGCACGCCAGCGGGCATGTCGCAGTTGTCAACACAGCGATGATGGCGCTGGAGGGCATCGGGCCCGAGACTGACGTCGAGGGCGTGCTGAAGGGAGACGACGGGAAGCCGACCGGGGTGCTGCAGGAACTCGCGGCGATGGCGTGTGCGCCGGAAGGGATGGGCGCTTTCATCTCTGCCGCGAACGACGAACTGGCGATGAAGGCCTGGGCTGAGGAGGCGCGCAATGCCGGCGTCACGGCGCTCGGAGAACTGGCGTCGGCGGGCGTCTACGACCCCGCCAAGCGGGCGCTGTGGTCGAGGGTGGTCAACGATCCGAGCTACCCGGCGCGAGTGTCGATTCTGGCGTGTACGGCACTGGGCGGACCAACGGATCCGGCCGAAGCGGCGCGGGTTTCGGCGCAGTTCGCGGCCGATAACACCGACAAACTGCGATACCCGGGGATCAAGCTGGTGCTCGACGGATCACCGCAGGGCTTTACCGCCTGCTTTCGATTCCCCGGCTACTTCAACGGTGCGCCCCAGGGTATCTGGAACATCGATCCGCACGAACTGCCCGCCGTCGTGGAGGCATACCACCGCGAAGGCCACATCATCCATTGCCACTGCAACGGGACGCTCGCCGTCGACGCCTTCCTCGATGCGGTCGAGCATGCGCTGACGGTGGCGCCGCGATTCGACCACCGCCACACCGTGCAGCACTCGCAGTTCACCCAGCCCGACCAGTACCGGCGGATGAAGGCGCTGGGAATGTGCGCGAACGTCTTCTCCAACCACATCTATTTCTGGGGCGATCAGCACGCCTCGATGGTGGTTGGACCGGATCGAGCCGACGGCATGGAGGCTGCCGCGACGGCGCTGCGAGAAGGCGTCCCGCTGTCCTTCCACAGCGACGCACCGATAACCCCGCTCGGCGGCTTGCACTCGGCGTGGTGCGCGGTCAATCGGCTGAGCGCGTCGGGAAGGGTGCTGGGGGAACCTGAGCGGGTCAGTGTCGGGGACGCCTTGCGGGCGGTGACCCTCGGGGGGGCCTATCAACACAAGTGGGACTCCGAAATCGGTTCGATCGAACCGGGGAAGTTCGCTGATTTCGCGGTTCTGGACGAGGATCCACTGGCCGTGGCGCCCGATGAAATCCGGGACATCGGAATCTGGGGCACCGTGGTTGGCGGTGTTCCGCGACCAGCACCGGGAAACGGCTAGGCCGATGGGTGCCGCCCCGGCGCCGACGAGGCCCTGTTCGAAGGCGCGACCAGCTTGAGCATCCCCATCACGGTGATCGGGGGAGCTCTTGGCGCGGGTAAGACGACGCTGGTCAATCACGTGCTGCGGGCTAATCGGGGACTGCGGCTGGCCGTACTCGTCAACGACTTCGGTGACCTCGACATCGATGCAGAGTTGATCGAATCCGCCGGGACCGACACGATCAGTCTGCGCAACGGATGTATCTGCTGCAGCCTGGGCGGAGGGCTCACCGAAGCGCTTCAGGTGCTGCGCAAACTTCCGACGCCCCCGGACCAGATTCTCGTTGAGGCCAGCGGGGTTTCACTTCCGCGGCGCATCGCCGGCGCAGCCGGCGGGCCGGGATTGCGACTCGACGGAACGCTGGTGGTTGTCGACGCTGTCGCGGTGCGCAGGCAGGTGGCCGATCGCTACGTGGGGGACACCGTCGGCGAGCAACTCAAGAGTGCCGATCTACTCGTCATCAACAAGGTCGACGAGATCGACGGTCCCGAGCGGGCCGCTATTCGGAATTTCATCTCGGAGCGGGCGCCGGGGGTTCCCGCCGTCGAAGCCGTGCGCGGCGCGGTGCCGCTGGAGGTGATTCTGGGACCGCTGCAAACGCCGGCATCACCTGCCGGGCATTTCGACGGCGCGGGTCCTTCGCATACCGAACTGGACACCCAGAGTTTCGCATCTGCTGAGCCCCTCGACCCGGCAGTCCTCCATGACTGGCTGAACTCGCTCCCGCAGGGACTGCTGCGGGTCAAGGGTGTCGCCGAACTCACCGGCGATGGGCCCGCAGCCTGCACTGTCCAGGTCGTCGGCACCCGGATCCGGGTGACCCCTCGTGACGGGGGGCCGACCCGATCTGGCGCCCGCCTGGTTGCGATCGGCGCACCTGGATCGCTCGGCGACGACATCTTCGCTCGACTCCGGGGCCGGCACCCACCTGCAGTGGTATGACCACTTGACGTCTGGCCGGTATGTGGGCCATGCTGAGGCATGGCACTACAGCCGGTGAACCGCAGATCTGTACCCGAAGACGTGTTCGAGCAGATCGTGGCCGAGGTGCTCAGCGGGGAAATGCAACCGGGCCAGACGTTGCCCAGCGAGCGTCGGCTCGCCGAGGTGCTCGGGGTGTCGCGCCCTGCCGTGCGCGAAGCAATCAAGCGGGTCTCGGCCGCCGGTCTGGTCGAAGTCCGTCAGGGTGATGCCACCACCGTGCGCGACTTCCGCCGGCACGCCGGACTGGACCTGTTGCCCCGCCTGCTGCTGCGGAGCGGACAGCTCGACGTCAGCGTCGCACGGAGCATCGTCGAAGCACGCCTGCACAACGGGCCCAAGGTTGCCGAACTCGCCGCTCAGCGACGCCGGCCGGAGTTGCCAGCGTTGCTCGACGAGGCGGTGCGCGCCCTCGAGACAGAGACGGATCAGGTTGAGCGGCAGCGTCACGCGCTGACGTTCTGGGACCACGTCGTCGACGGTGCGGACTCGATCACATTCCGGCTCATGTACAACACCCTTCGCGCCGCCTACGAGCCCGCGCTTCCCGCACTCGCGGCCGTCATGGCAGCCGAAGTCGGCCGTCCGCAGGCCTACCGCGCACTCGCTGAGGCGATCTCGCGCGGCGACGCCCCCGCTGCGAAAGCAGCCGCGCTGGACCTACTCGAACCCGCAACCACGGCGCTGAGTGCCGTGTTCACATCCATGGAGGAACCTCGATGAGCACTGCGACCGCACGAAAGGCCTTTACCCTCAGTGACGCCCGGCGTGAATTCTGGACCTATCCATCGCCCTGGATGATCCTCGCCACCCTCGTCGGCGCGGTTACCGCGCGAATCGCCGTCGGCGACTGGCAGTACACCGACGCGCTGGTCCCGGTGGTGATGGTGGCTGTGTTCCCATTCTTCGAATGGATCATCCACGTCTTCATCCTGCACTGGCGGCCACGACGCGTCGGGCGGCTGACCATCGACTCCTTGCTGGCCCGTAAGCATCGGGAACACCATCTGGCTCCGCGCAGCGTGCCGGAGATATTCATTCCCTGGCCGGCGCTGCTGTGGGTGCTGCCGCTGGCCATTGCGATTGCGCTGCTGGCGTTTCCGCGCCCGGGCCTGGGCCTGACCTTCCTCGGATTCCTGACCGTGCTCGGTTTGGTCTACGAGTGGAGCCACTATCTCATCCATAGCGACTACAAACCGAAGACGCGCATGTATCGGGCGATCTACCGCGATCACCGGCTCCACCACTTCAAGAACGAGCACTATTGGTTCACCGTCACCAGCTCGGGCACCGCCGATCGGGTACTTCGCACCTATCCCGACCCGGCGACGGTGCCTACCTCACCGACGGCAAAAAACCTGCACGCCGGGCTTGGAGCCGGGTGATCAAACGGGATCATCCCGTCTCCTGAACCGCCTCTACGCGGTGGTCTCCGCGTTGTCGGGGTTGTTGGCCCACAGGTCGGGACCGAAGACTTCGTAGTGGATTCGTTCGGCGGAGACGCCCTTGCCGAGCAGGGTCTTGCGGGTCGCCTGCATGAACGGCAACGGACCGCACATGAATACTGTTGCATCTGCGGGGATTTCGATGTCCGACAGGTCCATGAACCCGGGTAAGGCCGGATACAGAGTGGGTGCGGATTCGGCGTCCTCCTCATACCAGTTCTGCGCCTTGGCGTCTCCCATCGAGAGCACCTGGCGGCGAAGGTGGTCGTAGAGTGCGTGGCTGGTGTGCGACACGTCGGCATGGAATATTCGCACCTGCCGGTCAGGCTGGCGACGTGACAGATCCTCGACGATCGCGGCGATCGGGGTGATCCCGATGCCCGCCGACACGAGAACCAGCGGACCGTCCGACTCCTCGAGCACCAGGTCACCGCTGGGCTGCGAGACGTCCAGCAGCATGCCGGGTTTCGCGTTGTCGCCCAGCCAGTTCGAGACCTGGCCATCCGGGGCCCCGTGGAGGCCGCGGACGCGCTTGATGGTCACCCGCAGCGAGTCGCCCCGCGGCCCGGACGAGATGGTGTACTGCCGCGGTTGTCGCTCACCGTTGGGCAGGTCGACGGCGATCGCGACGTATTGGCCGGTCGAATGCTCGGGGGCCGTGCCGTCAACCGGGGCGAGGAGGAGGGAGAAAACGTCGGGGTTCTCGTCGATCCGCTCGACGATCCGGTACTTGTGCCACGGATGCTCAGGATCGGTACCCCCTAGCGCGTACAGGCGCGCTTCCTCGGCAATGAGCTGACAGCCGAAGAGCCAATAGACTTCGTCCCAGGCAGCCGCGACTTCGGGGGTCACCGCGTCGCCGAGCACGTCACCGATGGCCCACATCAGGTGGTGTCCGACTATCGGGTACTCGTAGGACTTGATCCCCAACGACACGTGCTTGTGGGCGATCCGGCGCAGGATCGGGCCGAAGTCAGGCGCGTCCGGGTCGATCAGTTGCACGGCATATGCCACAACGCTGGCAGCCAGGGCACGCGGTTGCTCACCGATCGCCTGATTCGCCTTGTTGAACACGCGCATCAACTCGGGATGCGCGGCGAACATATGCGGGTAGAACCGCTCGGTGATTGCGACGGAGTTCTCGGCGACGACGCCGGCGGTCGCCTTGACGATTTCGGTGGACTCGGGCGATAGCACATGACTCCTCTGACGATGGACGATTGGGAAGCGTAGCCGCCCATCAGCCAGGCGGGGGAATCGGATCGATCAACTTATCGCGCGGTATCGGTGCCGCGGTGACAGGATGATCCGACCGCGTTTACCTAAAAAGACATCGGGAGTGGTCATGGAAGAGCTGATCGGAGCTGTCGGCGATGTGCTCTACAGCTACATCCTGGTGTATCTGCTGGTCGCGGTCGGCATCTACTTCACCATCCGCACCCGCTTCATCCAGATCCGCTACGTCAAAAAGATGCTGGGCCAGCTCACCCACTCGCGCACGCACGGCGAAGGGATTTCGTCGTTCCAGGCGTTCTGCGTCGGACTGGCCTCCCGCGTCGGCACCGGAAACATCGCCGGCGTCGCGATCGCGCTGACTGTGGGGGGACCCGGATCGATCTTCTGGATGTGGGTGGTCGCGGCGATCGGGATGGCTACCGCTCTGATCGAGGCGACCCTCGGCCAGATCTTCAAGGTCCGGGCCGGCGACGGGTCGTTCCGCGGCGGTCCAGCTTTCTACATTCAGCGCGGCCTGGGATCGCGAACCGGCGGCATCATCTTCGCCGTCCTGTTGATCTTTACGTTCGGTATCGCGTTCAACATGGTGCAGGCCAATGCCATCGCCGCGGTGCTCAACGTTTCGTACACGGTCGAAGTCGGCTGGACGACGGCGGGCCTGCTCGTCTTGGCCGCCCCGGTGCTCTTCGGCGGCGTCAAGCGGGTGGCACGAATCGCTGAGATCGTGCTGCCACTGATGGCCCTGGCCTACGCGGGTTTGGCCATGGTGATCGTGGCGGTCAACATCGACTTCCTCCCCGAAGTGCTGACCCAGATCATCGGGGGCGCGTTCGGGTTCACCGAAATGGCCGGCGGTTTCGCCGGCGGTATCGCCGCAGCAATGCTCAACGGCGTCAAGCGCGGACTGTTCTCCAACGAGGCCGGCATGGGCAGCGCGCCCAACGTGGCCGCCACGGCCACCGTCTCCCACCCGGTCAAGCAGGGTCTGATCCAGTCGCTGGGCGTCTTCGTCGACACCATGGTCATCTGCACGGCGACGGCGTTCATCATCCTCGTGTCGGGACCCGACATCTACGATCCGTCGACCCCCACCCGGGTAGAGGGGGCGACCCTCACTCAGGCCGCAGTCGCCCAAGGCCTTGGCTCCTGGACCGTATCGCTGATGGTGGTGCTGGTCTTCGTCTTCGCCTTCTCATCGGTGCTCGGCAATTACGTCTACGCCGAGATCAACCTGTTCTTTCTCGGCGCTCGGGGAATGACGATCAACGTCTTCCGGGTCTTTGTGCTGATGGCGATCGCCGTGGGCGCGCTATCGGAGCTGACCTTGGTGTGGGCGCTCGCCGACGTGGCGATGGGCTGCATGGCGCTGGTCAACCTGGTCGCAATCTGTCTGTTGGGCAAGTGGGCGTTCGCCGCCATCAAGGACTACCACCGACAGGCAGAAGCAGGACAGAATCCCGTGTTCATCGCCGACGAAGCAGGGCTACCGGGAACCCTCGAGGGTGATATCTGGGTGCGCCGGGTCGCCGATCCCGCTGGCGTCGGCGGCGACTGAGCGGTCAGACCGCGATGGGGTGCTCGCAGACGGGGGCAACGGCTACAGACCCTGTAATTGCGACAGCGTCAGATGCGCGATCCAGAAGTAGATCATCAACCCGGTGCCGTCGACGACGGTAGCGATGAGCGGAGACGAGACGAGCGCAGGGTCGATCCCGACCTTCTTGAGCACCGGCGGCAGGATCGACGCGATGAACGCGGCCCACAGCACGATCGCGCCGACAGTCAGGGAGACGGTCAGGGTTACCTCCGGCCCCACCCCAAGCATCCACGCCCGGATGAGTGCTGCCAGCGCCATCGTCACAGCGATCAGCACACCGGTCGACAACTCCTTGGCGAGTATCGCCGGTACATCACGTAGTCGCACGTCGCCGACAGCCATCGCCCGCACCAGCGTCGTGGTGATCTGCGTTCCGGTATTGCCGCCGGTGCCGATCAGCAACGGGATGAAGAAGGCCAGGGCCACCACGGCTTCCATCTCGTCTTCGAACGCCCGTAACACCGTGCCCGTGTAAGCCTCGGCGGCGAACAACAGGAGCAGCCAGCCGATTCGCTTGCGCCAAAGCAGCCACGGAGACGCCCGCAGGTAGGGCAATTCCAGCGGCGCCGAACCGCCCTGCCGTTCAGCGTCCTCGGTGGCTTCTTGCTCGGCGATGTCGGCCGCGGTGGATTCGGTCAGGATGCCCAGTAGGCGCTGGTCGCCATCGACGACGGGCACCGCCACCAGATTGAAATCATCGAGCGCCTGGGCGGCCTCCTCGGCGTCGGTCAAGGCTGAGACCCATCGCACGTCGTCGCTCATCAGTTCCGACACTCGCTGATCGGCTTCGGCCAGCACCAGGTCGCGAAACGCCACCACACCGAGTAGGTGACGGTCGGCGTCGGTCACGTAGATGTAGGCCCCGGTCCGGGAATCGGCGCGCAGTGCGGCCGCGTCCTGACGCACCTCGGCGATGGCCTGTGCGGCAGGGGTGCCGGGTGCGACGAGCAGCGCCTCGGGCACCATGTGCGCGGCCGCGGAATCCTTGGGCCACTCCTGCAGCGCGCGCAGCGCGGAGGCGCGCTCGGCCGGCAGCGCCGAGAGGACCGCCTCGCGCGCCGGGTCTTTCATCTCACGCAGCACCTCGGTGGCGTGGTCGGTGTCGAGGCCGTCGACCAGGGGAGCGGCGACAGCGGGATCCAACGCGGAGACAGTGCGCGCCGCCAGGTCGTAGTCGACGGAGTCCAACAGATCCTCTGCTGTCTCCACATCCAGGATCACCCCGAGCTGTCGCAGCTCGGACCTGCTGAGCTTGGCCAGCTGCCGACTGCGCTCGGCGGGTAACGGCACCGCTTTGAGCCAGTTCGCAATCTGCCCGTCTGCCAGCACATCCCGCAGCTCCTGGGGGGCGTTGGTGGTCGAGGACATGACTCTCCTTTGATGGGTGGTTCCGCGGCACGGGCCCCGCGGCGGATATCCACACCCGCACTCTCGCCAAAGCGCATGGAGAGAAGGTGAATCGGTGGTGAACAGGCGGTGGGACGTCGAGACCGCCGGGAAGGAGGGCAAGGTCGAGTTCTGGTGGATGGGTGCCCACCGCCGGGCGCTCGGACGCCGGCGCGCACGGTCCGGTCGTTTGTCCCCGCCCCGGGAACCGGCCGCCGCAGCGGCCTGAAAGTATCGGGAACGTGGGCAACAAAGAACGCTCGAAGATCGTCATGTCCGAGGACGAGATCGCCGAATTCATCGAACGTAGCCGCACCGCCACCATGGCCACAGTGCTGCCCGGTGGCCGACCGCACCTGGTCGCGATGTGGTACGCGGTGCTGGACGGAGAGATCTGGTTCGAAACCAAGGCCAAGTCGCAGAAGGCGGTCAACCTGCGCCGCGACCCGACCATCACCGTGATGATCGAAGATGGCCAGACCTACGACACGCTGCGTGGCGTGTCGATCGATGGGCAGGCCGAGATCGTCGACGACCCTGACACCAACCTGCGCGTAGGCATCAGCGTCTGGGAGCGCTACACCGGCCCTTACACCGAAGAGATGCGGCCCTTCGTCGATCAGATGATGAACAACCGCATCTGTGTGCGGGTCCTGCCGTCCCGTATGCGCAGCTGGGACCATCGCAAGCTGGGCATGCCGGGCATGCCGTTGTCAGGCAGCACCGCGCAGTACCTGGTCTGAGGTCTGTGCGTCGCCGGCGCTCAGGGGGTTCGAGCGGGTCCCCGAAATCGGTACGCGGCGCCCACTCTCAGGCGGTCTCGGCGTAATGGGCGCGGCGTTGGCGGACCGGGTAGCCGTTGCGCTCGGCCAATGACTTGAGTTGCCGCAGAGCGAACGTCCGTCCGCGGCCGCCCTCGGGTACGTAGATGCCGGCCCACAGCCCTTCGGCGCGGGGTAGCTCGCATGCTTCTCGGGCGCACAGCCACCGGCGAGGGCAGGACCGGCAGATGACCTTTGCCTCGTCATCGGCGGTGGTGGTCCACCGCTCGGGTTCGTTGGCGCACCGGCCGACCGGCATTTCGTCCCAAGGCATGGTGCCCGCCGGCATTTGGTTCATTGGCCTTGCCGTCATCGGCAGCTGGTTTATCGGCATTGCGGTCATCGTCGCTCCTCTGGGTGCTCGCGCGGCCACTTGGCCGCAGCGCTACAGAAAGTAATCCACAAACCGTAGCGTTGCAACAGTTAATCCTGCGGCGCGGGCTGTGTGGTCTGCCGGCACCAGGCCGGCGGCGGCGCATGGCGGCCAAGATAAGGGCCCTCCAACAGGCATTTTCGAGTACCAATAGCAGCGGGAACGCGGATCGCGATCCGGTGAAATTTTCCGTTGCGTCGATGCAGTTCTGCCATCGATAAAGGTGTAGTTTGGACACGGAACCATCGCATTATGTCGAGCGGAGCCGTAGCAGTGGCCCGACCGCTCGGTTGACGAGTGCGCGCAGGGTGCGACCACACGGCACGAGGAATCCTGGAAGATGACCAACGCGGAGTCGATCCATGTTTCGACCGACGTGCCGGATCCCGGAATGGTCAGAGCGGGGGCTGCCGCGGCGGCGCGGAGGCGCGAGCTCGATATCAGCCAACGCAGCCTCGCCGCCGACGGAGTTATCAATGCGGGTGCGCTGATCGCCTTCGAGAAGGGCCGCAGTTGGCCGCGTGAGCGGACCAGAACAAAGCTCGAGGAGGTTCTGCGATGGTCACCCGGCACGATCGTCAGGTTGCGAGAAGGTCAACCGGTTCGGATCGGTGAAGGCGCACTGACAACGTCGGCGGCTGGCGACGAGGTGTCCCTGGTCGCTCAGGCGGTCATCACCGCAGTCAGCACCTTCAGCTCCACCGTCACCGCGCTGCCGCCCGCCCACGACCCCGCGTTCACCCCGCGTGTCACCGGAATCCTGTCGGATCTGCGCCAGCTCGAAGCCGTCGCAGCGCGGGCGGCACGGATCGGTCGGGTTACGCCGGCACTGATCAAAGCGCTGGGCACCGTCCGCGGCCTCTATGACGACCTCATGGTGCGCGCCGCGGGTGCACCGCAGGCGACGCTCGGGCAACGGCTGTACACCGCACGCCGCGCTGCGAACCTGACTGTGCTCGAAACCGCGCAGGCCGCAGGTGTTTCGGAGCGTGTCATTCAGCAGGTCGAAGCCGAGGAGCCGGTGTCCGGCGCCGACGCCGGGGCCATTGAGGCGTTGGTCACGCAGCTCGCCTGAGCACCAGGATCGCCCGAGCGTGTTCTCCGCCTCTGTTGCGGGCCATCACTTCCAAGTCGTTGACCGTTTCACCCGGCGCGGTTGCCGAGACAGCCCCATAATCGGCTTGACGCCCCCGGGAGGCACCGATGACGGCCCCGTCGATCAACTTGACCCAGCAGATGCTGCGCCGACGACCCGTACTCGGCGCACCCGTGGCCGACGGTGCCTCCGACCATCTGAAACGAACCATTGGCACGTTCCAGCTCACGATGTTCGGCGTGGGGTCGACCGTCGGCACCGGCATCTTCTTCGTGCTGTCTGTGGCGGTACCCGAAGCCGGTCCCGGCGTCGTCGTCTCGTTCGTGATCGCCGGGATCGCGGCAGGTCTGGCGGTCATCTGCTACGCCGAGCTGGCTTCGGCCGTTCCGGTGTCCGGCTCGACGTACTCCTACGCGTACACAACCCTCGGCGAATTGGTCGCGATGGGGGTGGCCGCCTGCCTGCTCCTGGAGTACGGGGTTGCGACGGCGTCCGTAGCCGTCGGTTGGAGTCAGTACGTCGACAAGTTGCTCTACAACTTCTTCGGACACGGTTTGCCACAGGCTCTTTCGGCTGCCCCGTGGGACTCCAACCCGGGACTGGTCAACCTGCCCGCAATAGTTCTGGTTGCGTTGTGCGCGCTGCTGCTGATCCGGGGAGCAAGCGAGTCCGCCACCGTCAACACCGTCATGGTGCTGATCAAACTCGGTGTTCTGCTGATGTTCGTGGTCATTGCGTTCACCGCCTTCGACGCTGACCGGTTCGCCGAGTTCGCGCCGTATGGAGGAGCCGGGATCAGCGTCGCCGCCGGTACCATCTTCTTCTCCTACATCGGCATGGACGCGGTGTCCACGGCCGGTGATGAAGTGAAGAATCCGCAGAAGACGATGCCGCGCGCCCTGATCGCCGCGTTGCTGACCGTCACCGCGGTCTACCTGCTGGTCGCCGTGGCAGCGCTGGGGGCCCAGTCGTGGACCGATTTCCAGAACCAAGAGGCCGGCCTCGCCGCCATCCTGGACCATGTCACCGGCGCCAACTACTGGGGAACCGTCCTTGCGGCGGGCGCGGTGGTATCGATCTTCTCGGTGACGCTGGTGACGCTGTACGGACAGACGCGGATCCTGTTCGCCATGGGGCGAGATGGCCTGCTGCCGTCGATGTTCGCCAAAGTCGATGCCCGCAGCATGACTCCGGTCAACAACACGATCGTCGCCGCGGTGGTGATCAGCTTCATGGCAGGCTTCATCCCGCTGACCTACCTGGCTGACATGGTGTCCATCGGCACCCTGGTCGCGTTCATCGTCGTCTCACTCGGCGTCATCATCCTGCGGGTGCGCGAACCTGAACTGCCACGCGGGTTCAGGGTCCCGGGCTACCCGGTCACACCCGTGCTGGCGATTCTGGCCTGCGCGTATATCCTCTTCAGCCTGCACTGGTACACCTGGCTGGCCTTTTCCGGTTGGGTCGCCGTTGTGCTGGTCTTCTACTTCGCGTGGGGCCGCCACCACAGCGCGCTCAACGACCGCGCCGGTAGAGCGGGTCCGGCCGTGCCGGGTGTCGAGGACGTCGAGATCATCGGTCCACCACCGGAGGACGCGTCGTGACAGTCGTGGTCGGCTACCTTTCCGGAAAGGGCGGGGCCGCGCCGCTGCGCCTCGCGGTCGCCGCCGCGCGGTCTGCGCGCACGTCGCTGACAGTGGCGACCATCGTCTCTGAGCCCTGGCTTACACCGCCATCGGTACGCACGGATGCCCGATACCGCACCTGGGCAGATTCACTCGCCGCCGAGTCAGCGGAAGAGGCGCAGGGTCACATCGCCTCCCTGCCAGACGGTTTGAGCGTCGACTATCGCCGCTATGCCGACCGGTCAGCGTCCGGTGGGCTCGTCCAGGCGGTCGAGGATCTCGGTGCCGATCTGCTGGTTCTGGGATCGTCGGCCGACGGAAAGCCCGGTCAGATTGGGGTCGGGTCGACCGCCGACCGGCTCCTGCATTCCTCGCCGGTGCCCGTGGCTATCGCCCCGTGCGGCTACCGCGGTGCGGGCGCCGGGCGGTTCACCCGGATCACCTGCGCCTACCCCGGCACTCCCGAAGCGGTGCCCGTCGTGCAGCGGTCAGCCGAAATGGCCGAACAGCTGGGGTTGCCGCTGCGGGTTGTCACGTTCGCCGTGCGTGGCCGGACCATGTATCCCCCTGAAGTCGGTTTGCATGCCGAGGATTCGATCCTGGTCGCATGGGAAGAGCACGCCCGAGAACTGTTGGCGCAGTTGCGGGCTGACGGCGTCGTGGGGCAACACGCAGTACTGCAGGTGATTGCCGGCAACGGCTGGGGTCAAGTCTTGGGTGTGGCCGACTGGCAGGACGGAGAGATCCTGGCTCTTGGGACGTCCCCGCGGGGCGATGCCAAGCACGTGTTTCTCGGCTCGCGGGCCACGAAAATCATGCGATACAGCCCGGTACCGGTGTTGGTGCTGCCGGGCTGAGCCCTGTCTTCGCCGCCACGGTCCTTCATCCGCCGACCAAGCCCTGCTGGACTCGTCCGGCGAGGAATCACGCCTGCGCCGTCGTCTCCGAGTAGCTCAGCGTGGTTTCCGAGACTGTGCGTCCGCGGTCGGGAAGTACGCAGCCAACGCAGCGCAGATTTCGAGGAATCGGCGGCGTGTCGATGGCGACATCGAACCGGAGCCGTCGATGACTCCGCCCGGTCGTAGCCGGCCGTCGAAGGGAACCTCGATGACCAGCTGGCCGTTCCTGGAAAACTGTTGCACAAGAATTGCTCTCGTGCGCTTGTCGGTGTGCCCGTCCGAGTCGTTGAGGACGACGATTGTGGACTGCAACAATCTGGTCAGACCCCGGTCGGCGAGCCAATCCAACGTCTGCCCGGCGGCGGCCGCGCCGTCCACCCACGGAGTGGATACCACCACCAGCGCGTCCAAGTCCCGCAGCGCTTCCTGGGTTACGGGGGTGTCAACCGTTGAACTGCAGTCGATGATGGAGATCGTGAAATGGCGATCCAGGCGGGAGATCGCCTCGCGGTAGATCGCCGGGTCCAAAACTCGGCGACGGGCTGGAGTACCTTCACCGGCCAGCACGAACAGCCCGGCAGCGTTGTTGCCGAACCGACCGCGCACGTCGGCGAATGTCTCCAGGTGTTCATCGCTTACGAGTTCCCAGAACGAGTCCGGCGCCTTCGGGTCGATTCGGCTGCCGAGCTTGCCGAAAGCGGTATCGGCATCTACGGCGACGACCCGGTCCTCCTGACGCAGCTCGGCAAGCATCGATCCGATACACGCCGCCACAGTCGTCTTTCCGGCGCCGCCCTTGCCCATCACGCCGATCTTGAAGTGCCCCCGCAGCGGGCCGCGGACCGTGGCTTCGAGGTCGGCGAGGCGACGTTCCTCGGGTGAGGGTCCGAGGTTGAGAAGTCCAAAGGAGCCCTTGTAGACGGCGCGCCGCCAACCACTCCCGGGTACCGGCTTGCGGGCGGGTACCAGCTCCTCGGCGCGGATGCGGTCGGCCAAGGACTGCGGCTCCGGGTGTGCGGGCTGTGTGTGAGACGGCGGCGCCGGCCAGGGCGCGCCGTGGTGCGGCGGCGGGACCGGCCGTGGGGGCTCTTGCCTTGCCGGTGGGCGAGGCGGGGCCGTCCACCCCGGTTCTCCCCGCAACGCCTCATCGCGGTCGGTCACAAAAGCGCCTCCTCAGGATGGAACCCAGCTCCATGCTGTCACCCAAACTCTCACAGGCTAGCTGGCCGATACCCTCAGCAAACTTTCGGCGTGTCCGCCCAGCGGTCCGGGCGTCCGCACAACGCGAGCGGCCAGACGCGGCTTGTGGGTGACACCCTACGTCGTGCAGGTGGATGTCGGCCACCGGCTCTGCGGAGCGGTGCAAGACGGAGGCTTTCAGCATATTCACAGCTCAACGGACAACAAGCGATTCCTGGAGGTCAGCACGGGCGGCTGGATCGGGCCCGCGCAGCGCTGCACAATTCGTGCGGTTGGCCCGATTTTCCACTGGTACGCTTCCCCCGAAGGAGGTGTGCTCGCTTGGTTGAATTCGACGGCAATGGCAGTTTTGGCAAAGTCGATCCGGCTAGAGTCGTGGCCGACCTCCGCCACGGTCAGAAGGGGCCCGCCAGCGCACCCCCGGGTACGAGACCGCAGACTCCGCCGTCGACCTCGGGGACGTCGGGCAGGCTGGGAAACGCAGTCAAAGCCGCGCTTGGTTCCCCGATACTCGATGCGGGGCAGGTGCTGATCGCCGGGATGCGCATGACGACTGGCTGGGACGACCCCGAACGAGGTGATCGTCTTGGGTATGGCGCGACACTGTTCACTCGCGCGGGCGAGACCGTGGGTTCGGCATACACGGACCAGGACTGGATAGGGGCGGGGGCTCAGGCCTACGAGACGGCCAATCGGCGTCAGACCGACCGCATCGGTTCAATGGCGATGCTGGATCGCAGTGTGCAGACCGTGATCGCGCGTGAGGCTTACCAAATTGCTTACCACCGCGACAAGCTGGACGACCAGTCGAACTACCTCGGTGACCTCAGTTACCTCACCTGGCCGCTTGGTCTCGCGTCCGGAGCCGGGAAGGCAATGAAGGCCGCTGTAGAGCTCAGCGCGGTTAGCGCCGCTCTGAGCATCTGCAGTGCGGAGCTCTACCAGCTCTGGCAGGAGACCAACGTGAATGCCACACAGTTGCGTGAGCTTGCCGGTGAGTACTCGGCATTGACCGGGGAGCACTCTCCGCCAGACCTCGACGTGGTGCCCCCGCGTCCGCCCTCAGGTGAACCAGTCGTGCCTGGCCGGACGGATCAACCTGCACCGGCACAACCCACGCCGAACTCGGTTCCGGCTCGTGGCCCCGCGCCAACAACCGCACCTGCCAGTCTGCCAGGCTCGCCGATCGCCGTTGATTCCCTGCCGGTCTCGCGTGCCAATCCATGTGATGAGCCGCTCGCCGGGGTCGCAGCCGAACCCGCGGAATCGGCCACAGCGTCCGCGGCGCCATCCGAGATGACGTCGGGTATGACATCGGCGTTCAGCGCCGTAGGAGGAATGATCGGGGCGGTGGTCGCCCCGATGGCAGCCGCGCTGACGGGAGCAGCTGGCGCAGCGGGCCAAGCACTATCGACGACGACCTCGGCAGATGTTGTCGGCGAAGGGAATTCGGGCGAGACACTGGACGTTGATGTCGCCCAGCCGGATACCGCGCCCGACGAGGATCCTGACCTTACCGAGTCTGCGGCGGGCGGCACCGCAGGCAGCGGCCCGGTTACACCTGATGTCGTCGCGGAACCTGAAGCTCCGCCGCTGCACTCGACGAAACCCGCGGAACCGCGGATTTCGTCGGTGCCGCCGGCTGCGACGAGACCACCCCAATGACGCAGCAGGAGAAAACGACACAGCAGGAGATGACACGTTAATGTCCCCCGAACCACTTCAGGTGACGACCGCCCGATTACGCGAACTGGCAGCCAAGCATAGCCAGGCGGCCGCTGAGATCGTCCTGGCCGCCGAAGCTGCATCCGAAGTGGCCAGTGCCGTCCGGGCATCGCATGGCGTGATCTCGTCGTCCACCGCCGACGCAGTCGAGGCGATTCAGCGGGCACGCCGCGACGCCAGTGACGGCCTGGTCGGCGAATCGCAGTCATTGAGCGGGAATCTGACCGCCGCTGCCGACCGATATGAGGCGACCGACCTTGCATCAGTTGCGCGCCTGGACCAACAACTGCGGCCCGGTCCGACTCCGCCAGGGCGCCCCCGCTGATGGCCAGCCAGCTGATCGGAGACTCCGAACTCACCCACTACGACGATGTGGTGGGTGTCGAACTCACCATCGACGGCATGTTGGTAGTCGCCGACCGTCTCCACCTTGTGGACTTCCCTCTGGCCCTTGGCATCCGGCCGAACATACCCTACGAAGATCAACGTGCAATCGTATGGGATCAGGTGACCCGCGACCTGACCGCGCAAGGAATCTTCACACCGTCGGGCGACCCGCATCCCGAAGTCGCGGCGATCGCCGACACACTCAGCAGGCCCGACCGTACTTTGGAATGTCGTTGGTGGCGAAGCGATGCCGGAGGCAAGATGGTTCGTTTCGTGGTCTGTCGCAGAGGGAAACGCCATGTTGTCGCGGCGCGAGATGGAGACATGCTTGTGCTTCAGCGAGTCGCTCCGGAGATCGGCCTGGCGACCATGGTGAACCTCGTCATCGGAAACGCAACCCCGGCGAACGTCGAACCGTTGACTGGCATCGCGGAGGAGTTGACCGGAACCTGCACCGTCGAACAACTCGGCAGGTACGGCCTGTCCCATTCATCGGCACGGATCTATGCGGAGGCGACGGGAAACCCCAACAGTTGGGTGGAGATCACCGCCAACGAACGGCATCCCGGGGGAACTTACGCGCAGGCGGGGGTGGGGGCGGGCGTCCTCGATTCGGCCCTCGGCAGAATCGTGTCGACTCCGCGACGGGTCAACGGTGAACTCTACGGTAGCTTCCTGCCGGGCAGCCAGGAAAATCTCCAGCGGGCCCTGAACGGTTTGGTGGAGTTCCTGC
This sequence comes from Actinomycetes bacterium, assembly GCA_022601275.1. Taxonomy (GTDB): domain Bacteria; phylum Actinomycetota; class Actinomycetes; order Mycobacteriales; family Mycobacteriaceae; genus Mycobacterium. The sequence goes on along the minus strand of JAHZIT010000005.1, from coordinate 13,746 downwards.
CGTCCCGTGGGTGGCTCGACCGCGACCTCGCCGTTGATCATGAAGCCGCCATCGAACCGATCGGGACCGGTGCTGGGTGCTCAGACCAGGGACGTTGGTAGGCAATGGAATTGCCCCAGCCTGGCGCCTCTGACAGTGCGGACAACAGCTACCTGGCTGCACTGGATTTCAGTGTCGCCGTCGACGACCCGCGCGAGACCGACCTCGCTGTGGTGCTCGGCGAATACCCGCTGCCGCCCGCATCCGGCGAATCCGAGCAGCGCGGCACGCGGGAGTCGTTCGCCCACGTTGACTCCCGCGATTTTCACGATTCTGCCCAAGCCCGTGACGACACTGCAACACACATGTTCGGCGTCACGAATCCGCCGGGGACGGTGACAGTGACGGCCTTGGTGGACGGCAGCGTGCATCGGATCGAACTGTCGCCCAAAGCGATCACACTGACCGAGGAGTTCCTGGCTGAGGAAGTCGTGGTCATTGCCGGGCTGGCGACCCAGGACGCCAGGTCGGCGCAATACGCTTCCATGCTGGAAGGTATGCGTGAACACGGCCACGACAATGTGGCCACCCGCGACTTCCTGAACCGCGAGCTGGGTCTTCCAGCGCCGGAACAAGCTCACGCTGCACGCGCCGAGCTGTTCAGGACGCGCTACGCAGGTGAGGAATGACGGAGCAGCAGCAACGCATGTTCGCCGCTGCGGTGGGCATGCTTTCCACTTCGCCTGCGCGGTCCCTGGAGATATTCACCGAGATCACCGAGCTAGACGAAACTGCCTGTGACGCCTGGGTGGGACGTATCCGATGCGGAGACACGGAGCGTGTCACCATGTTCAGGGCGTGGTACTCGCGGACGAACTTCGGCCAGCTCGCGGGGGCAGCGGAGATATCGATGAACAGCCTGGCAGCCCGGGTGCCGATCGGGGGCCAATACGGCGACTTCACGTATCCGGTTAACTCCCCACTGGCAATCTCGATGGGTTTCGCGGTCAGCGAGGCCGCCGAGGGGAACTACGCCGACGCGCTAGAGGCGATCGACGCGGCGCCGGCCCCGGGAGCTGAACACCTAGTCTCCTGGGTCAGGGCTGTTGTCTACGGCGCGGCACAACGGTGGACAGAAGTGATGGAAGAGGTTCGGTGCGCGATGGCGTGGCCGGACAAGTTCCTGGCATCGGCGGCCGGCGTGACCCACGGTGTCGCCGCAGCCCACCTCGGGCTGTTCGCTGAGGCCGAACGGCGTCTTGTGGAGTCGAATTCGTCACCGGCTGGCGAGGCGTGCGCTCCGGTGATCGCCTGGTTCCTGGCGATGACCCGCCGAGGCCAGGGCAACGAGGAAGCGGCCATCGCCTTGCTCGAATGGCTGCAGGCTACCCACCATTCTCCGAAAGTGGCGGCCGCACTGAGGGATCCTGGGTACCGGCTTGAGACGACGACGGCGGAGATGATCGCGGCCAGGCGTGACCCGTGGGACCCGTCCAGTGCCGAAACGGATAACTCGGGCAGGGAGCGGTTGCTGGCTCAGGCTCAATCCGAGCTGGACCGGCAGATCGGGCTCACCCAGGTGAAGGAACAGATTGAGCGCTACCGCGCAGCCACCCAGATGGCCAAGGTTCGGGCCGCCCGCGGAATGAAGGTGGCGCAAGCGTCGAAGCACATGGTCTTCACCGGCCCGCCAGGTACGGGCAAGACGACCATCGCGCGCGTCGTCGCAAGCATTCTCGCCGGTCTCGGAGTCATCGGCGAGCCGAAACTCGTTGAAGCAGCCCGCAAGGACTTCGTCGCCGAGTACGAAGGGCAGTCAGCAGTCAAGACCGCAAGAACCATTGACCGGGCGATGGGTGGCGTTCTGTTCATCGACGAGGCTTACACACTGGTGCAGGAACGGGACGGACGCGCAGACCCATTCGGCAGCGAAGCGCTGGACACGCTGCTCGCCCGGATGGAGAACGACCGCGACCGGCTCGTGGTGATCATCGCGGGTTACAGCAACGACATCGATCGACTGCTGGAAACCAACGAGGGACTGCGGTCGCGTTTCTCCACCCGCCTGGAGTTCAATTCCTACTCCCCGGACGAGATCGTCGACATCGCCAAAGTCATTGCTGAAGAAAATGACTCGTGCTTCACAGACGACGCTGCCAAGCAAGTACTGGAGGCGGCAGGGCTGTTGATCCAGAGCACCCTGAACGGAAAGCCCGCCCTGGATGTTGCCGGCAATGGCCGCTACGCGCGCCGACTCGTGGAAACCGGCGAGCAGATCCGCGATATGCGCCTGGCCCAGTCCGCGGACGTCGATTCACTCGCCATCGACGAACTCAGTGAGATCTGCGCGGAGGACATGGCCGTGGCGATCACGTCGGTTCACAATCAGCTGAACCTCGGCGGGTAGACCATGCCGGGATTTCGACTCACCACCAAGGTGCAGGTAAGCGGCTGGCGCTTCCTGCTGCGCCGTGTGGAGCACGCAATCGTGCGCCGCGACACCCGAATGTTCGACGACCCGCTCCAGTTCTACAGCCGCGCGGTGGCAGCGGGCATTGTTCTCGCGGTACTGATCTGCCTTGGCGCCGCACTTCTCGCCTACTTCAAGCCGCTCGGAAAGCGCAGCGGGGACAGCCTTCTGGTCGACCGCAGTACCAACCAACTCTTTGTGGTTCTCCCGGGCGCTGATCAGCTGAGGCCCGTCTACAACCTGACATCGGCACGGCTGATCCTCGGCAGCGGCGGGAAGCCTGCCGCAGTCAAGTCCGCCGAACTCGACAGCATGCCGAAGGGGCAGCCGCTGGGCATACCAGGAGCACCGTATGCCACCCCGGTGGCACGGTCGGTCGATTCGCGATGGGCGGTGTGCGACACCGTTGTCAGGCCCGAGAGTGTCACGCCGGCCGTGGACTCGGCGGTGCTGATCTCCTCGTTGTCGCTGGATTCGTCGGTCGGGCCGATGCGTCCCCAGCAAGGCATGTTGATCTCCTACGGGGACCAGGACTGGCTCGTCACACCTGCCGGCCGCCACGCCATTGACCTGGCCGACCGTGCGGTCACTTCGGCAGTGGGAGTGCCGGTCACCGCGACGTCCACCCCGATTTCGGAGGGGTTGTTCAACGCGTTGCCCAACGCAGGGCCGTGGCGGCTGCCCGACATTCCCGGCGCCGGAGCGCCGAACACGTTCGGCCTGCCGCCGGAACTGGTGATCGGCTCAGTGTTCAAGACCGAAACCGGATCCCGTGAGCAGGCTGGCGACCGTTATTTTGTGGTGCTGCCCAATGGCGTGGCAAAAGTCAACGACACCACTGCCGCGGCGCTGCGCGCCACGAACTCGTACGGCTTGATCTCGCCTCCCTCGATAGAACCGAGCGCCGTCGCGCGGGTGGTCGAGCAGGTCTACAGTTCGCCGTTGCCGGATTCTCCGATGAAGATTCTCTTGCGCCAGGAGATCCCCACGCTGTGCTGGGCCTGGCACCGTGAGCCCGGGGACCACGCACCGAAGACAACGGTGATCGCGGGCCGCCACCTGCCACTGCCTGCCCCGTCGCTCGACACCGGGATCAGACAGATCAGCAAGGACGCCACGGTTCACATCACCGGCGGCCAGTACATCCGGGTGCAGTCACCAGACCCCCGCTACGGCGAGAGCCTGTACTACGTCGACCCGCAGGGTGTGCGCTACGGCATACCCGGCACCGAGACGGCGTCGAAGCTGGCGCTGAACTCGCCCGGGACAGCACCCTGGCAGGTAGTCAGCCTGCTCATCGACGGCCCGGTGCTGTCCCGGGAGGCGGCCTTGGTCGAACACGACACGCTGCCGGCGGATCCGCATCCGCGCAAAGTCACGGCCGACGGTGTCACCGCCGAAATCAATGCCTACCAACAGTTCCCAGCCGGGCCCAGCGACGGAGGGGGCCGATGACGACGCGGAAGTTCACTCCGACCCTCAAACGAGGGCCACGCCTGACTCCCGGTGAGATCAGCGTCACCCCACCGGACGACCTCGGGATTGACATACCTCCCTCGGGCATGCAGAAAGCGATGCCGTGGGTACTGGGTGGGTGCATGCTCGGCATGATCGCGATCATGATCTTCAGCGGAGTTCGACAGCTTTCGCCATACATGCTGATGATGCCGCTGATGATGGTGATGGCGGCTGTGGGCCTGGTGGCCAGCGGGGGCAGCGGGGGCAAGAAGGTACCCGAGATCAACGCCGACCGTAAGGAATACCTCCGCTATCTCGCAGGGCTACGAACCCGTGTCACCTCCTCGGCCGCCGCCCAGGTGACATTTTTCAACTACCACGCGCCGCATCCGGACGATCTGTTGTCCATCATCGGTACTCACCGTCAGTGGTCGCGGGCCGCGAGCGCCGACTTCTACGCGGCGACCCGGATCGGCACCGGCTCCGAGCCCGCTGTAGATCGCCTGCTCAAACCCTCGGTAGGTGGCGAGCTGGGAGGCCCGGCAGGTGCCCCGCAGCCGCACCTCGAACCGGTCAGCCACATGTGGGTGACGAAATTCCTGCGCACCCACGGTCTGATCCATGACTGTCCGAAGCTGGTGCAGCTGAGAACGTTTCCGGTGATCGCAGTGGGCGGCGACCTGGAGGGCGCCGCAGGGCTCATGCGGGCGATGATCTGCCATCTAGCGGTGTTCCACCCGCCTGACGTGCTTCAGATCCGGGTACTCATCGACCGCCCCGACGACCCGGACTGGGCATGGCTGAAGTGGCTGCCGCACGTCCAGCACCCGTCCGACACCGATGCGGCAGGTCCGATACGCATGGTGTTCAGCCGACCCGATGGGCTCAGCGACCTGATGGGGCGCGGGCCGCACACCGCGGACGCTACTCCCAGCGGGCCGTATGTGGTGGTAGTCGACTTGACCGGCGGCACAGCGGGTTTCCCGCCGGACGGCCGGTCGGGGGTCAGTGTCATCACGTGGGGGAACCATCGCGGCCCGGGCTACCGAATCCGGGTCGGCGACAACGGCATGGCCGACGACCGGCTGCCGACCCAGACCTTCCGCCGGGTGGCAAGCCGGGTGGACCGAATGACACCGGGTCAGGCCGGCCGGGTGGCGCGAAAGCTGGCGGGCTGGTCCATCACTGGGACGGTGATCGATAAGAACACGCGAGTGCAGAAGCGGGTCGCCACCGAGTGGCACGAGATCGTCGGCGCGCAGTCCGTCGAGGAGGTACTACCAGCGCGCTGGCGGATGATCACCGACACCGACCGCGACCGGCTTCGGATCCCGTTCGGTCACGAGCTCAAGACCGGTGAAGTCATGCATCTCGACATCAAGGAGGGCGCCGAGTTCGGCGCTGGACCGCACGGAATGCTCATCGGCACCACCGGTTCAGGAAAATCAGAGTTCCTTCGTACCCTCATTCTTTCACTGGCAGCTACGCATCATCCCGACCAGGTGAACTTCCTACTCACCGATTTCAAGGGCGGCTCCACCTTTCTGGGCATGGAGAAGCTGCCGCACACTGCGGCGGTGGTCACCAACATGGAGGAAGAAGCAGAGCTCGTCAGCCGGATGGGGGAGGTGCTCAGCGGTGAACTGGACCGCCGGCAATCCATCCTGCGGCAAGCCGGCTTCCAGGTTGGCGCGGCCGGCGCATTGTCGGGGGTGGCCGAATACGAGAAGCACCGCGAGCGTGGAGCCGAGCTTTCCCCGCTGCCAACGCTGTTCGTTGTCGTGGACGAATTCGCGGAGCTCCTGCAGAATCATCCGGACTTCATCGGACTGTTCGACCGGATCTGCCGCGTCGGGCGCTCGCTGCGGGTGCACTTACTGCTGGCGACCCAGTCGCTGAACACCGGCGGAACCCGTATCGACAAACTCGAACCCAATTTGACCTATCGGATTGCTTTGCGCACCACCAGTTCCGCAGAGTCCAAAGCTGTTATCGGAACTCCAGAGGCGCAGTACATCTCGAACAAGGAGAGCGGCGTGGGATTCGTGCGGGTTGGGATGGAGGACCCGGTGAAGTTCCAGAGCGTCTACACCGGCAACCCCTATTTGCCCACGCCGCCGACGACCATCGACGCTGGCGTCCCGCCGGGTACGGACGCAAGAAGGACCCGGATCCATCGCTTCACCGCCGCCCCGATGCCCGACGGGGCGTCGACACCATGACGTCTAGTGAGCCGGATCAGAAGGTGCTGCGCGAGGTCGTCCTCGACCAACTCGGCACGGGCGAGAACCAAGCCTACCGAATGTGGTTGCCACCGTTGGCCGATCCGACGCCGGTAAACGAGCTGATATCCCGTGATTATGACCGCCGGCCTCTTCGGATCGGTCTGGGCGTCATGGATGAACCGCGCAGGCACCGCCAGGAAGTGTGGGGCATCGACGTCGCCACTGCGGCCGGAAACATCGCCGTCGGCGGTGCCCCCCAGACCGGCAAGTCTACTTTTCTGCAGACGCTGATCCTGTCAGGTGCTGGGTCACACACACCGCGCCAGCTGCAGTTCTACTGCGTTGACATGGGCGGTGGCGGGCTCATGTACCTGGAAGATCTTCCGCATGTAGGTGGGGTTGCGACCCGGGCGGAGCCCGACCGCGTTACCAGGTTGGTCGCTGAGGTGAAAGCTGTTTTGCGGCAACGTGAACAGAAGTTCAAGCAGTATCGGGTCGGCTCCATGATCGACTACCGGCAGATGCGCGAAGATCCCGATCATCCGGCCTCGGCGGACCCTTTCGGCGACGTGTTCCTTGTCATCGACGGCTGGCCGGCGTTCGCCGCCGAGTTCACCGATCTTGAAGCCGTGGTTCAGGACATCGCCGGGCAGGGACTGGCGTACGGCGTGCACACAGTTATCTCGACGCTACGCTGGACGGAGCTCAAGGCCCGAGTCCGTGACTATCTGGGCACCAAGGTGGAGTTTCGGCTTGGTGACGTCAACGAGACGCAGGTGGACCGTGTCACGCGCGAGATCCCGCTGAACCGCCCCGGACGCGCAGTTTCGACAGACAAACACCACTTGATGATCGGTGTGCCCCGACTGGACGGAGTGCACAGCGCTGAGGCTCTGGTGCCCGCCATCTCGGCTGCGGTGCAGGAGATTACCGCTCGACATCCGGACGAGGCTCCCCGTGTGCGGGTATTGCCCGAACGCATCTATCTGCACCAGCTGGACCCCAACCCTTCGGGCCCAGAATCGGATTACCGGACCCGCTGGAGCATTCCGGTCGGCATACGTGAGTCGGATCTGACCGTTACACACAACAGCATGCACGCGAGCCCGCACCAACTGATCTTCGGCGCATCCAAGTCTGGCAAGACTACGATCGCCCACGCCATGGCTCGGGCAATCTGTGCACGGAACAGCCCCGAACAGGTGCGCTTTATGGTCGCCGACTACCGGTCGGGTCTGTTGGAGGCGGTCCCCGCTCCGCACTTGCTATCGGCGGGCGCGATCAACCGAAACCACACCACGCTGGAAGCGGCGGTCAAGGCGCTGGCACTCAACCTGACCAAACGTTTGCCGTCGGCCGAGCTGACGCCCGCCCAGTTGCGAGCGCGCTCGTGGTGGACGGGTCCGGACATCGTGTTGCTGGTCGATGACTGGCACATGATCGTGGCGGCCGGCGGGATGGTGTCGCCGATGGCGCCGCTCGCACCGTTGATTCCGGCTTCCGCAGACATCGGTCTACACCTCATCGTGACCTGCCAGATGAGCCAGGCGCACCGGGCAACGATGGACAAGTTCGTAGGCGCTGCGTACGGCGCGGGTACCCCGACGATGTTTTTGTCGGGAGAAAAACAGGATTTTCCTTCGCGGGAGATTTTGGTCAGGAATCGGCCGCCTGGCCAGGCATTCTTCCTGACGCCGGATGGGAAAGAAGTGATTCAAGCGGCGTATGTGGATTCGCCGGAAGAATAAGTGTCGGCAGCACTCTCGTATGGCCGTTAGTATCGACTGAAAGAGCAACCAGCAAACGCTTAGAGGCCTGTGGACAAGACGAAATAGGAATTTCGCAGCACCCTCACAGCCACATCACAGCCGGTGAAGCGGCGGCTAAGCCCATGAAACTGTTTTTACGAGTGAGGAGTGCAGCAAATGCAATCACTAAGCCACAATTCGGGCGTTATAGGCATCGGCGGTCAGATCACCGCCAATGGTTTCCGCGGTTTAGCGACCGGAACTGCGGCGGGTGTCGGGGTCAGCGTGCTCGCTCCGGCCGGCTCAGACGAGGTGTCTTTTCTGGCGAGCGCGGCCTTCATGGCCGAAGGCGTGCAGACGCTGGGAATCAACGCACTGGCCCAGGAAGAGATCGCCCGCGCCGGCGCCGCAGTAATCCGGATCGCTGGCGTATATCAGGCGGTCGACGGCGAGAACGGCGGGACGCTGAGCTGAGACGGACACCCGATACGAGTCGAGTTCGCTATGGCTGCACTGGCATTACCCGTCCCACCGATCTGGGGTGCACTCCCTCCGGAGGTGAACACTTCGCGCCTGATGGCCGGAGCCGGCCCTGCGCCGATGATGCAGGCCGCCGCAGGATGGGAGGCGCTGGGGATCTCGCTGGAGACGCAGGCCGACGAACTGGCGGCCAGCCTGGCGTCGCTGGCTCAGATGTGGCAAGGCATCGGTAGTGAGCGGGCCATCCAGGCCGCGATGCCGATGGTCACCTGGCTGAGGGGGCTGTCGCTGCAGGCACAGAAGCGTGCGCTGCAGGCAGCAGCCCAGGCCACCGCCTACTCGAGCGCGCTGGCGACCACGCCGCCCCTGCCGGAGATCGAGCTCAACCACATCACCAACGCAGTCCTGAATGCGACCAACTTCCTTGGTGTCAACACTGTGCCGATCGGGGTCAACGAAGCTGACTACGCGCGGATGTGGGAGCAGGCCGCGACCGTAATGGGTGCCTACCAAGCCGAGACAACGTTCAACTCGACGTTCGAACCGATTGCGCCGCCCGCGCCCATCGTTGTGCCCGGTGGGGTGGAATCGGCTATGGCGGTGGGTATGGCCGGCGCAGCTCCGATGGCGGGTAGCGCGGCGGTTCGCAACGCGGCGTTCACTCGCGTCAGCGGCCAGGGTAAGGCCGACGAGGCCGCGCTCAAGGGTGGCCGGGTCGACCAGCTCGTCACCGGGGCGGCCGACTCGGGCCGTTCGCAGGCTGGTCAAACGCAAGGACTGCAACAGGATCCGTCGCAGGTCATGCACTTGGCGTCCCAGCTCGGCTCCACCCTTGGACAGCTGCCGCAGCAGACCTTGCAAGGGGTGACGCAGCCGTTTCAGCAGCTCACCCAGCCGCTACAGCAGGTCTCATCGATGTTCGGCTCGATGGGCGGACCCAGTGGCGGCGACATGAATGCTCAGGTCGGGATGCTCGGTGCTGCTCCATTCTCCAATCATCCTGCGCTCGGCGGAACGGGAGCCGCGGCCGGGTCCGGAATGGTCCGCGCGGCGTCGCTGCCGGGAGCAGGGGGAACTGCCGCTCGCACCCCGCTGATGTCGAATCTGATCGGAAGCGAACTGCAGCCCAGGCTATCCCCAGTAGCTGTTGGAGCGGGTGCGTCGGCGGGAGGCGCGGCGGCGGGACTGGCGCCCGTTGGAGCTGGGGGAATGGGCGGCGGCGGTCTGATGGGGATGCCGGGACAGCGCGGGAAGAGCGGCGGCAACAAGACCGGCCTGAACGCACCGGCGCCACTGGAACACGACCTCAACGAGGACGAAGAGGACGACTGGTGACCGTCCCGCACAGCTTGCCGACCGCTTGAGTCGGGAAGGCCCGCCACTTCGGCGGGAGCACATTAAACAGAGAGAAGGTCAGCGATGGCATTGATGAATGCGGATACTCCGCAGCTCATGGCAGAGGCGGCGAATTTCGACCGGATTGCGGGCGAACTTCAGTCTGTGCTCGCCCAAGTCGAGTCCACTGCCGCGGGTCTGGCGCAGAGCCTGCACAGTGAGGGCGCCGGGCAGGCCGCGCAGGCCGCGCTGTTGCGATTCCAGGAGGCGTCGAGCCAGCAGATCCGTCTGCTCGCCGATATCTCGCAAAATATCCACACCAGTGGTACTTCGTACCTCAACGCCGACGCGAATAACGCAGACGATTTCGCTTCGCGGATGCAGATCTAGCTCGACTCACGCGCACACTGCTACAACACGGAAACGGAGAAAAACACGTGGGGCTTATCAACTACAACTTCGGCGCGATCGAGGCGGCCTCAGCTGAGGTCCACGGGGCGGTGGGTCGGACTGCAGGCCTGCTCGACGAGGGCCAGGGATCCCTCGCCCGGCTCCAAGGTGCCTGGGACGGTACCGGCTCGATGGCGTATCAGGCCGTCCAGCAGCGCTGGGACATGAACTCCCAGGAACTGAACCTTGCCCTGCAAAATCTCGGGCAGGCAGTCAGCAACGCCGGCTCCACCATGGGAACCGCTGAGAGAGGTGTCGAGGGAAGTTTCAGCCTGTAAGCGCAATGGTTTACGACGGTGGGCGATCGCGCGACATCATCACGCGATCGTCCGCCGCGTGGCCCATGCCAAACACTTGAGAGGTACACATGTCGGCCGACTATGACCGGCTCTTCCACTCCCCGGATGCCGTGAAAACGGTCGCCGAGGACGCAGACCGCGAGACCCCGCCGGCGGGCCAGGGAATCGCGACAGCCACAGGAACTGCGTCACCCAACGATGCAGCCCCTCCCGCCATGCCCGGCGCGGCCCCACCCACGCGGCGCCCCGAGGTGCATGCGCCCCGGCAGACTGAGGTGACCTGCCAAATCTCGCCCACGCAAACGACGGATCCAGAACGCATTCCGAGTAATGGAATGATGCGGGCAACGCAGGTCTCGGCCCTCACGGGGGCGCGCTATGAGCGCCATGGTCCCGCCCCGGCGGAGGCACCTTTTCCGGCGCCCGCCTCTGTGCAGTCCATGCACTTCGGGCACGCCGATGCTCCTGGGCGGTCCGCTGCGCAGCCGGCACCCACGTCGGCGGCGACGATAGGTAACCATCGCGCGATAGACGCCCTGTCGCACGTCGGCGTGCGCAGCGCGGTGAAGCTTCCGCCGCGGCGTGGCTGGCGGCATTGGGTCCACTTGGCGACCCGCTTCAACCTCGGGCTTTCACCGGACGAGCTGTACGAGATGGACCTGCACGCCCGGATTCGGCGAAACGCCCGCGACTCGTACCAGATTGGTGTGTTCGGCCTGAAGGGCGGAGTGGGCAAGACCGCCGTCACGGTGGCCCTCGGCTCGGCGCTGGCCAGGATCCGCGGCGACCGAATCCTTGCGGTCGATGCGGATTCCGACGGCGGCAACCTTGCTGACCGAACTGGACGGCAATCGGCCGCTACGATTGCCGATCTGCTGACCGACAAGGAACTGCACCGCTACAACGACATTCGGGCATACACGAGCATGAACAGCTCGAACCTCGAAGTACTCTCGTCTGAGGAGTACAGTGCGGCGCGGCGCGAGTTCAGTGATGTGGACTGGCAGGGTGCGACGGAAATCGCCTCGCGTTACTACAATCTGGTCCTGGCTGATGGCAGCGCCGGCCTCTTCCAGCCGGCCGCGCGCGGCGTGTTGTCGACGGTTTCAGGTCTGGTGATCGTGGCCAGCGCCTCTATCGACGGTGCCCGGCAAGCGGCGATCACGATGGACTGGTTGCGGCAGAATGGATATCAGCACCTGTTGGGTCGTTCGTGCGTGGTGGTCAATCACGTCGTGCCGGGAAAGCCCAACCTCGACGTCCAGGATCTAGTTGAACAGTTCGAGAGGCACGTGCCTGCGGGCCGAGTTGTCGTGCTCCCGTGGGATAGGCACATTGCGGCCGGAACCGTCATCCAGTTCCAGCTTCTAGGAAAGGAATTCAGACGGAGAGTCGTCGAGTTGGCGGCGGCACTCTCCGATGACTTCGACAGACTCGAACGGCGTTGACAGCGGCGACCGCGACCCAGCCATCGTCGGCCGTCGCCTCAACCGGTCCGTCGACCACGCGAGTCACGATCCTGACGGGTCGGCGCATGACCGACCTGGTGCTGCCATCGGTCGCGCCGATCGAGGCCTATGTCGACGAAATGATCGACGTGTTGGCCGACATCCTCGGAGGCAGTCCCGAAGATGCGTTGGTGGGCTTTGATTTCAACGCCCAGGGCGTCTGGAGTCTCGCACGTCCCGGCGCACCGCCGATCAAGCTCGGCGCGTCACTGGCCGATGCAGGGGTGGTCGACGGATCTCTACTGACCGTGGTTTCCCTCAGTCGCACCGAACGTTACCGGCCATTGGTCGAGGACGTGATCGACGCGATCGCGGTGCTGGACGCGACGCCCGAATTCAATCGCCGAGCGCTGTATCGGCTTGTCGGATTGGCGCTGCCCCTGGCGACGTTGATCGTCGCCGCGGTAGCGATCCAGTCGTGGTCCACCACGGGGCGCTCCTGGTGGTGGGCCCTTGCACTGGGAGTGCTGGGCCTAGGGCTTCTGAGCGGCGGCATGTTCGCGCAGAGTCGCTACCGCAACGTCGATATCGCCGAGTGTCTGTTGATCTCGTCGCTGGTGACGCTGGGAGCTTCTGTCACGCTGGCTGTGCCGTTGCCGCGCGGCGTGGAGACACTTGGGGCACCCCAGATCGCAGGCGTAGGATCTCTGGTCCTGCTGTTCGTTTTGGGGACGCGGGGTGGCCCGAAACAGCGCGCCGAAGCGGCCGCTTTCCTTGCGGTGATGTCGACGGCGGTGACTCTTGCCGGGGTCGCGTTCGGTTACGGATGGGGCGGCTGGGTTCCGGCAGGAGCGATCGCTTTCGGATTGATCATCGTGACCAACTCGGCGAAACTCACCGTAGCCGTGGCACGGATCGCGCTTCCTCCGATCCCGGCGCCGGGCGAGACAGTCTCCAATAGCGATCTGCTGGAACCTGTTTCGGCGACGGATTCGTCGGAGGAATCGGAGACTTGGCAGGCGATCATTGCCTCGGCGCCGGGGTCGGCGGCCCGCTTGACCGAGCGCAGCCGACTGGCAAAGCGGCTGCTGATCGGGTTCCTCGCAGCAGGTGCGCTGATTCTCGCGGCAGGGGCAATAGCTGTTGTGGTCCAGGGGCACTTTTTCGTGCACAGCCTGATCGTGGCCGGCCTGGTGATGGTGATATGCGGCTTCCGGTCGCGGCTCTACGCCGACCCCTGGTGTGCCTGGGCGTTGTTGGCAGCGGCAGTTTCGATTCCGACCGGGCTGATGGTGCGACTCTGCCTTTGGTACCCGGAGCGGGCCTGGCTGGTGATGGCCTTGTACGGCGTGCTGGTTCTGATCGCGGTGATCTTGATGGGCGCAACGGATGGCATCCGACGGATATCGCCAGTCACCAAGCGGGCTCTCGAGTTGCTCGACGGCGCGGGGATCGCCGCGATGATCCCGATGCTGCTGTGGATTGCCGGGGTGTACGACCTGCTCCGAAACCTGAGGTTCTAGGCCATCGGGAGACCCTCCGACCCGAAGCGGCGATGACAAGGGATTCTCGTCAACAATTGATTCTGCGTAACTGATTCTGCGTAACGCGGTGGTGGGGTTGTGGGCCTGAAATCTGCTTGGCGTTACGCAATTCAGCCGGGGAGGGCGTGGGGGCGTGCGGCGAGGGTCCAGGGGGTGCGGCGAGGGCCCGGTGCCCGGTGCCCGGGGTGCCGGGGACGGGGGGTGCCTGGGCCCGGTGCCCGGGGTGCGGGTGCCTGGGGTGCCTGGGCCAGAGGTGGGTCCGATAACAAGGGATTCTAGTCAAAAATTGATTCTGCGTAACGCGGTGGTG
>JAHZIT010000054.1 GCA_022601275.1 Actinomycetes bacterium | reverse complement strand
CGGGCAGGGAGATCGCCGAGGCGCTTGGCGCCGACCGATAGCCGCCGAGGCGCGTGGCGCCGACAGATAGCCGCCGAGGCGCTTGGCGCCGACAGATAGCCGCCGAGGCGCTTGGCGCCGACAGATAGCCGCAATCACCACCGGTGCGGTGAGCGCGCGTTAGAGCTGTACCGGGTAGCTCGGCTCGCTGATCTCGGGCGTGACGCTGCCCTCGACGAAGATCGCATGCCACAGCATGAAGACCAGCATGGTCCATAGCCGGCGGCTGTGGTCGGTTGCTCCGCTTCGGTGTTCGTCCAACATCGACCGAACTGCGCCCAGGTCGATCAGGTCGCCGGCCGCGGAAGCGCCGATCATCGAGTACGACCAGTCCAACAGTTCGCCGGCCCTTAGCCAGTGCCGGATCGGCACCGGGAAGCCCAACTTGGGTCGATTGAGTACGTGCGCGGGCACAATGGTCTCCAGTGCCCGGCGTAGCGCGTATTTGGTGGTGGCCCGGGTGATCTTCTGGTCGTAGGGCAGTCGCGAAGCCACTGCGAACACTTCAGGGTCCAGGAACGGCACCCGCAATTCCAGCGAGTTGGCCATCGTCATCTTGTCGGCCTTGACGAGGATGTCGCCGCGCAACCAGGTGAAAAGGTCGATGTGCTGCATGCGAGCGACTGGATCCCAGCCTTTCGACTGCGCGTATACCTGCTCGGTGACGTCGGTGTGGATCCAGTCGTCGCGGAATCGTGGCAACACCGCGCGCAATTGTTCGTCGGAGAAGCTCCGCGCGTTGCCGTAGTAACGCTCTTCCAGGGTGAGCGAACCGCGGTGCAGCAAGCCTTTGCCTCGCATGCCCTCCGGTAGCGGCCCGGCCATCTTGGCAACGGACTTGCGAAGCCCGCGGGGCAAGTAGTCAAACGGTCTCAGTGACAGCGGCTCCCGATAGATCGTGTAACCACCGAACAATTCGTCCGCGCCTTCGCCGGACAAGACGACCTTCACGTGTTTGCGTGCCTCCCTGGCCACGAAGAACAGCGGTACCAGCGCGGGGTCGGCGACGGGTTCATCCAGATACCAGACGATCTCGGGAAGCGCGGCGACGAACTCCGCCTGACTGACGACTTTGGTGACATGCCGGGCGCCGATGGCTTCGGCGGATGCGACGGCGACGTCGACCTCCGAGAACCCTTCGCGTTCGAAACCGGTGGTGAACGTGATCAACCTCGGGTTGTGGCGCATCGCCAGTGCCGCGATGGCCGTCGAGTCGATTCCGCCGGAGAGAAACGCACCTACCGTCACGTCGGCGCGCATGTGTTTGGCGACCGAGTCCTCGAGCACCGCGGTGATCTCGTCATAGCGGCGCTGCTCGCTGAGTCGTGACGAACCCGGCCCGGAGCCCGCGCCGAAGGGCACGGCATCGAAGTGCGGTGTGAAGTAGCGGGTCACCCTCGGCTGCCCGCCGGGCCGCAATCGCGCATAGCTGCCTGACTCCAGCCGGCGAATACCCCGGTGCAGGGTCTCTGGCTCTGGCACGTACTGCAGCACTGTGTAGTGCTGGACGGCGCGCTCGTCGATGGCAAGATCGATCGCCAGTAGATCGGCCACCTCCAGCAGGCACTTCTTCTCGCTGCCCACGATGGTGCCACCGGGTCCGGTAGCCATGAACAGCGGTTTGATGCCGAACGGATCGCGCGCGCAGAACAATTCCTGCTCGACGCTGTCCCACAACGCGAAAGCGAACATGCCGCGTAGCCGTCGCAGCGCCTCGGTGCCCCAATAGTGGTAGGCGGCCAAGATCGTCTCGCCGTCGCCGTCGGTGTGGAACTCCGCGCCGAATTCGGACCGCAGCGCTTCACGCAACTCCAGGTAGTTGTAGATCTCCCCGTTGAACACGAGAACGTAGCGGTGCGGTGCGTCGCCCGGTCCCCAGCGCAGTGGTTGGTGACTGTGGGCGATGTCGATGATCGCGAGGCGGTTGAAGCCGAGTACGACCTGGCCATGGGCCGGCGAACCTTCGGCCCCTACGGTGTCATTCCAGGTCCCGGGCTCGTCGGGGCCGCGGTGGCGCATCAGGGCGGTGGCGCCGGAGACCGCGTCGACGATGGTGGGCGATGCCTCGGTGCCGGCGGGGTGCTGCTGCCCTCCCACCGCGGGCTCAACCCCTCCATGGGAGGGGTTCGTGACCAGCGCCAGCAATCCGCACACCGCGCCAGTATGCCTAATCGGGGCGACGATCCCGGACAGGCCCAAAGCCCGGCTCAGAGAATCGCGGCCGACACATTCCCCGGTCGCTTCGCTCCGCACCCACAAGGTGGTCTACGCTGCGTAGTATTCAGTGCAGCCGTCTGACCGCCCGCCGGTCGCTCGACCGCCCGTTGACTTCAAGGAGGCGCCAACGTGTCCGCTCGCGGCCTGAAGTTGGTGGCATTGTCCGTGCTCTTGGGTGGGACTGCGGTCCTGCTCAGCGGATGTAGCTGGTCCGAGGTGCTAGGCCTGGGCTGGCCCAGAGGCATTACTCCCGAGGCCCATCTCAACCGTGAATTATGGATCGGCTCGGTGATCGCGGCATTCGTTGTCGGCGCCCTGGTCTACTTCCTGCTCTTCTGGACGGTGGTGTTCGACCGCAAGAAGAAGGACGACCCTGAGCTGCCCCGTCAGTTCGGCTACAACATGCCACTCGAGCTGGGCCTCACCGTGGCGCCATTCGTGATCATCTCGGTGCTGTTCTACTTCACCATCGTGGTGCAGGAGAAGATGCTCTACAAGGACCCCAACCCCGAGGTCGTGATCGACGTCACCGCCTTCCAGTGGAACTGGAAGTTCGGCTATCAGAAGATCGACTTCGCCGACGGCAGCTTCACCTACGACGGCGACGACAACGAGCGCAAGGAGACGATGGTCTCCAAGCCCGAGGGTGTCGACAGCGACGGTGAGGAGATCGTCGGGCCGATCCGCGGGCTCAACCCGGAGGACCGCACATACCTGAACTTCAACAAGATCGAGACGCTCGGCTCATCGTCGGAGATCCCGGTGCTCGTGCTGCCGGTCGGTAAGCGGATCGAATTCGAAATGGCGGCGGCCGATGTGATCCATGGTTTCTGGGTGCCAGAGTTTCTGTTCAAGCGCGACGTGCTGCCCAACCCGGCGGAGAACAACTCCGACAATGTCTTCCAGGTCAGCGAGATCAACCAGACCGGCGCCTTCGTCGGCCGGTGCACAGAGATGTGTGGCACTTATCATTCGATGATGAACTTCGAGTTGCGCGTGGTCGAGCCCAACGACTTCAAGGCGTACATCGACCAGCGCAGCGCGGGGAAGACGAATGCCGAGGCGCTCCAGGCGATCAATCAGCCCCCGCTGGCGATCACCACCGAACCGTTCGACACCCGGCGCGGAGAGCTGGCACCGCAGGTCCCACAAGCGAGCAGGTAGGACAGCACATGCACATCGAAGCGAGGGTCTTCGAGTTTCTGACCGCGTTCTTCGCACTTGCCTCCGTCGTGTACGGCGTTCTGACGGCGATGTACGCCCAAGGTGGCATCGAATGGGCTGGCACGACAGCGCTTGTGCTGACCACCGGTCTGACGATGATCATCGGCACGTTCTTTCGGTTCGTCGCACGGCGCCTGGACACCCGACCCGAGGATTACGAGGACGCCGAGATCGCCGATGGCGCCGGTGAGCTGGGTTTTTACCCCCCGCACAGCTGGTGGCCAGTGTTCATCGCATTGTCGGCCTCCATCACAGCGGTAGGCGTGGCGCTGTGGCTTTCGTGGCTGATCGTCGCCGGCGTCTGCTTCGTCCTGGCCACCGTGGCCGGGCTGGTGTTCGAGTACCACACAGGAGCCGAGAAGCACTGATCCCGAGAAGCACTGCGCAGCTGCCGGTGCCTTCCCTTGGCGCCCGCGTCGCGGACAAGGTCACAATCAGGAGATGAGTTCGCCCGCAACCCGCGCTGAGCGTCCTGTTCAAGTGGCTCCTTTGGGTACTGTTGCGCAGGCGTCGTGGGCCGCTTGCGGCACCACCGCCGTCAGACAAGCAGTCGAGAAGGATAGACGTAGATGAGCGGGCCGAATCCCCCCGGGCGGGACTCTGGCGGAGCGGATCGCCGGGGAGGTGAGGAGCCGGGTGGCCCCTCCTCGAACGACCCCACGCGAGATGGCGTCGGCGCCTCGCCCGACCGGAGCGCCCGGCCCGATCAGAGCGACACCGATCATTACTCGCAGGCCTATTCCGCGCCCGAATCAGAACAGATCGGCAGTAGCCCGTATTTGCCGGCCGACCCATCGCTATACGACTACGACAGCTACGACCCCGAAAGCGATGCCGGCGAGCCGCAGATCCCCCCTCGCTGGCCGTGGGTGGTCGGTGTCGTCGCGATCGTGGCAGCGGTCGCTCTGGTCGTCTCGGTCTCGGTGCTGGTGACCCGCACCGACACCGACAGCCTGGCGACGCCTCAGACCAGCACCAGTTCGCCTCCGCCGGTCCAGGACGAATTCACCACGACGCCTCCGCCACCGCCTCCGCCTACTACCGAGGAGCCGCCACCGCCACCGCCGCCCCCGCCCGAGACGGTGACGGTAACCCAGCCGCCACCGCCGCCGCCGGTCGTCGAAGAGGCGCCGCCACCGCCGCCGGTCGTCGAAGACGCGCCGCCACCGCCGCCGCCACCGACGACACGGGCGGGCCCACGGCAGGTGACCTACTCGGTCACCGGCACCAAGGCGCCCGGCGACATCATCTCTGTGACTTACGTTGATGCGTCTGGCCGAAGCCGTACCCAGCGCAACGTCTATATCCCTTGGTCGTTGACCGTGACGCCCATTTCGCAATCCGAGGTCGGTTCTGTGCAGGCGTCAAGCCTGTTCCTGGTTAGCCGACTGAACTGCTCGATCACTACGAGCGACGGCGCAGTATTGTCGTCGAACACAAACAACGCCGCACAGACTAGTTGCTAGGCAGATAACAACGCTGATGACATACCTCACTGATACCGCAGACGGCCCGCGACCGAGCCTTAGCTTCGACCTCGCCGCGCTGGACCGGATAGACCGAATCCTGCTCGGCAGCTGTGCAGCTGTCTGGCTGGCAGCACTGGGGGCAGGCGTCGCCGCGGCGGTGGCACTCGTCGACCTTTCCCGCGGACACACCGTTTCCAGTAGCGATTCGGGCACCCCCTGGATTCTCTATACGATCATCGCGGTCTCCGCCGTGGTGATACTGGCGGCGGTGCCGCTGCTTCTTCGTGCACGTCGCGCCGCCCTGGAGGAACCCGACCCCGATTCACGGCCTCAGGCAGGGGCGACACCACCGCAGGCCCCGGCGCGTGGCGCCGAAGCTGACGCGCCGACGGAGAAATTCCAGCTGGCGGCTCCGGCAGCAGCCCCCGAGCCCGGCGGCCCGTCAACGACTGCGGCGCAAGATGGTGCCGCAGCTGATGAGCCGCAAGGTGGTGCGG
>JAHZIT010000053.1 GCA_022601275.1 Actinomycetes bacterium | reverse complement strand
TCCGATAGTCCCGATCCCGACATCGGTGCCGGCACCCTCGATCGCGAGATAGCCGAACTCCGCGTTCGGGCGACACTGCCAGCCCCCGACCGGCAGGTCGAAGATCACCGCGGCGGGGACGATCGGCACCACCCCGCCATCCATCGCAACACCGCGTTCATGCTGTTCGAGCCAGGTCATCGCGCCATCAGCTGCGGCCAGCCCGAACGCACTGCCGCCGGAGAGCACCACCGCGTCGACATTGCGCACCGAGTTGCTCGGATCCAGCAGGTCGGTCTCCCGGGTTCCGGGAGCGCCCCCGCGGCAGTCGACCGCACCCACCGTCCCGGGTGGGGTCAGCACGACCGTCGTTCCGGTCGCCCAGCCAGCACCCAACTTCGCGTCGGCATCGATCTTCTGGTGATGGCCGACGCGGATGCCACCCACATCGGTGAGCGAGCCGCTCATCGGCCCGACAAGCTCAGCACCAGGTACTCCTGCAACACTGTCAGCCACTGATATACGTCGAGATGCCCGGCCATCGGGTGATCTGCCGGTAGTCGATCGGGCCCGTCGGTACCAATATCGAGCATCGTGCCCAAGGCCAGCCGTACATCGTTGACGGCCGCAGCCCAGGCTTGAGCATCCTCCTGGGACAGTTCGAACTTTCCGCCGCCCTGCGGAATGGTCTCCAACAGCCGTTGTGCTGCTTGATGTTTCGCATCGATGATGTCAGGCTCGTGGATATTGCGCAGCGCACTGTTGAGGCTTTCCGCAGCCTCGGACCGGGCGGGGTCGTCCGTTGTCGGTCGGTAGAAGTCAGGCAACAGGCGTTTCATCGTATCGTCTTGTGGCGGAACGGAATTACCGGCTCTGATACCGGTGATCTCAGCGAGTTCATCGACCGGTGCCGACGACTGACGGTCCTCGAGCATTCCGAGCAGGGACGTCACCAAGCTGTTCAACAGCTCGGCCTCATGCGCGGCCAGTCCTGAGCGGAACCGCGGGCCGTCGACGCCCTGCACCCGCTTCCATTTACGCACAGTCTGCTCAGCGGTCCTGGTGGAGAGTCGCCCACAAGCCTGCGGCGTGAAGCTTGGACACGTCGACCTCCATCGACTCCCGACTGCCCGCCGACACCACCGCCTTGCCCTCGTTGTGCACCTGCAGCATCAGTTTCGTCGCGTGCGGTTCGCTGTAGCCGAAGATCTTCTGCAGCACGTAGGTCACGTAGGTCATCAAGTTCACCGGATCGTCCCAGACCAGGGTGACCCAAGGCGCATCCGTCGCGACGTCGTCCTCGGGGACGGTGGCGACGCCGCGTTCTTCGCGAGTTCCCGGAAGTGCCTTCGCCGGCGTAGCCATAAGGCCAGAATACCGGGGCCGCGATGACGCCATGAAGGTGCTCCGAACCGATACGGTGGGCCGGTGACCGGATCGTCAGGGGCCTCCTCTCCGGGTCTGTCGGTGTCCATGCTCACCGACAAGTACGAAATGACGATGCTCGCCGCAGCGCTGCGGGACGGCACCGCGAGCCGAAGCACGACATTCGAGGTGTTCGCCCGCCGTTTACCGGGAGGCAGGCGGTATGGCATCGTCGCCGGTACCGGCCGATTCGTGGAAGCGTTGGCACAGTTCAGGTTCGACGAGGCGGTGCTGGCCTCGCTCGCCGATTTCCTGGACGACGATACGCTCGAGTATCTGGCCGGGTACCAGTTCACCGGCGACATCGACGGCTATCCAGAGGGTGAGTTGTACTTTCCCGGGTCGCCTGTACTTTCGGTACACGGCACCTTCGGCGAATGCGTGCTGCTCGAGACGCTGGCGCTGTCGATCATCAATCACGACACCGCCGTCGCCTCGGCCGCCGCCCGGATGGCCAGCGTCGCGCACGGACGGCCGTTGATAGAGATGGGGTCGCGCCGCACCCACGAGCAGGCGGCTGTCGCCGCAGCCCGCGCGGCCTATATCGCCGGTTTCACCGCAACATCCAACCTTGAGGCCAAGCGCCGCTACGGGGTGCCCGCAACAGGCACGAGCGCACACGCCTTCACCCTGCTACACAGACCGGACGGACAGTCGACCTCGGACTGGGAGAAGGCCGCGTTCCGGGCTCAGGTCGCTGCGCTGGGCGTGGGTACGACGCTTCTCGTGGACACCTACGACATCACCGCAGGGGTCGCCAACGCGGTGGAGGTCGCCGGCCCACGCCTGGGGTCCGTGCGTATCGACTCGGGCGACCTCGGCGTGCTGGCCGCCCAGGTTCGCCGACAGCTGGACAGTCTGGGCGCCACGAATACCCGCATCGTGGTCTCGGGCGACTTGGACGAGTTCGCGATCGCCGCGCTGCGCGCCGAACCCGTCGACAGCTACGGCGTCGGCACGTCGGTGGTTACCGGATCGGGCGCTCCGACCGCGAGCATGGTGTACAAACTGGTCGAAGTCGACGGCATCCCCGTCGAGAAACGCAGCAGCCACAAACAATCCCGCGGCGGACGGAAACGCGCTCAGCGGCTGGCCAAGACGTCGGGGACCATCGTCGAGGAGGTCGTCTACCCAGCCGCCCAGCCGCCGCTCACCCCGCCCGGACTCGTCTCCCGGCCACTTGCGGTCGGATTGGTGCGCGGGGGATCTCCCGTCGCCGACCTCAGCCTGCAGCCAGCACGCGAACGTGTCAGCAAGGGTTTGGACAGTCTGCCGTGGGATGGCCTGAAACTCTCCAGGGGTGACCCCGCGATTCCCACCCGGATCATCGCCCCCACCGCCGGCGAAGGTTGAGCCCGGAGTTGGATACCCCGGTAACTCAAGTCGCCCAACTGCTGGCGACCTCGGTGGCGGCATTGGGCGGCGCCCGGCGCGCGGGCCAGATCAGAATGGCCGAGGCGGTGGCCCATGCCTTCGACACCGGCGAACATCTGGCAGTCCAGGCTGGAACGGGCACCGGGAAATCGTTGGCCTATCTGGTGCCCGCGATCGCCCACTCGCTGCGTGACAGCCGTCCTGTCGTGGTGTCGACAGCGACGATCGCACTGCAACGCCAGCTCGTCGGCCGGGATCTGCCCCGGCTCGCCGAAGCGCTGGCCGAAGCCCTTCCTCGCCGGCCCGAGTTCGCACTGCTCAAGGGTCGCGGAAACTATCTGTGCCTCAACAAGATCCACAATGGATCTCAGGCGGAATCGGCGAACACTCCAGCCGAACCCGGGGACCTGCCTCAGGACGAACTCTTCTCCCCGATCGCGGCCAGCGCGCTGGGGCGCGACGTGCAACGGCTCACCAAGTGGTCTTCAGACACCGATACCGGTGACCGCGACGACTTGGTCCCCGGGGTAGCCGACCGGTCATGGTCGCAGGTCAGCGTTTCGGCGCGGGAATGCATCGGCGTATCCCGCTGCCCCTTCGGAACCGATTGTTTCGCCGAGCGCGCCCGCGACCGAGCGGGGGCCGCAGATGTGGTCGTGACCAACCACGCATTGCTGGCCATCGACTCCATCGGCGACGCCAACGTGCTCCCCGAACACGACCTGCTGATCATCGACGAAGCGCACGAATTGGTGGACCGGGTGACCGCCGTGGCGACCGCCGAGCTGTCGGCGACCGCGCTGGGCATCGCGCAGCGTCGCGCCGCCCGCGTCGCCCCGCCCGACCTCGCACAGCGACTGGACGCGGCGGCGACGACGTTCACGTCGGCGATATTCGACGCCCGCGGCGGTCGCATCGACGTGCTCGACGAGGAGATGGCAAGCCACCTGAGGGTGTTGCGCGATGCCGCGAGCAGGGCCCGGAGCGCGATCGACACCGCCCCCAACGATCCCAAGACCGCGGCCGCGCGCACCGAAGCTGTGACAGCACTCGCCGATGTCAGCGACACCGCGTCAAGGATCCTCAGCTCATTCGTTCCCGCAATCCCGGAGCGATCCGATGTCGTATGGGTCGAACATCGCGACGCGTCCCGGCCCGGCGCGGAAGGACGCAACACCCTTCGCGTCGCTCCACTTTCGGTGGCAACTCTGTTGCGCAGCAGTCTGTTCGGAGAATCTACGACGGTGCTGACATCGGCGACGCTGACCATCGGCGGCAGCTTCGATGCGATGGCGTCGGCCTGGGGCCTGGACCCGGTCGACGAAATCACCGAAGATTCAAACGCCTCCGAAGACCCGGGAGTCGCCGGGAAGCCGGCCCCCGACGCGGCGTGGCGCGGCCTCGATGTCGGCTCGCCGTTCGACCATGCGAAGTCGGCCATCCTCTACGTGGCCGCCCACCTGCCCCCGCCCGGCCGCGACGGCACCGGGTCCGCCGAGCAACTGGATGAGATTGCCTCCTTGATCACTGCCGCGGACGGGCGCACCCTCGGTCTGTTCTCCTCCATGCGGGCGGCCAGGGCAGCCGCCGAGACCATGCGGGAGCGGCTCGACACTCCGGTGCTCTGCCAGGGCGACGACAGCACCTCCAGCCTGGTGCAACGCTTCGCCCGGGACGACCGGACCTCGCTGTTCGGGACGCTTTCGCTATGGCAGGGCGTCGACGTTCCGGGGCCTTCCCTCTCGCTCGTACTGATCGATCGGATTCCGTTCCCGCGCCCGGACGATCCGCTGTTGACCGCGCGTCAGCGCGCCGTCGCGGCACGGGGCGGCAACGGGTTCATGGCCGTGGCCGCCAGCCACGCGGCACTGCTGCTCGCCCAGGGAACAGGCCGGTTGCTGCGCCGCGTCGATGACCGCGGCGTCGTGGCGGTACTGGACTCGCGGATGGCGACAGCGCGCTACAGCGGTTTCCTGCGGGCGTCCCTGCCCCCGTTCTGGACGACTACCGACGGGGCGTCGGTCCGGGCGGCACTTCTGCGGCTTCGCACCCCGGACACCGGCGCGTAGGTATTCCGGCAGGCTATGTATCGCACGTTCACTATCCTGGAGTGCAGTTTCCGGTGCCTGTCTCCGGGCCGCACAGGGAATACCGAAAGGCGCTGTCCATGAGTCCGTCCGTCAGCCAAACAAAACTCGTTGGCACAGTGATCGCGACGGTTGCACTCCTGATCAACACCGGCTGCTCTAACACGCTGCGCGGCAATGCCGTATCGGTGTTCGACGACCCCTTCCGGGTGGCCGGAATGCCGGCGACCGACGGGCCCACCGGGATACGGCCGAACGCGGAAGATTCCGCCCGGAAAGTGCGGGGCACCGACGGCGGCGAAATAGACCGGCTGGCCGGAATCGCGATCAGCGACATCGAAGATTTCTGGGACATCGCCTACCCGGAGAACTTCGATGACGATTTCGCCTCAGCGAAGGCACTGATCTCGTTTGACGCCAGCGACTTCGGCGGAGAGTTCTGCGGGGAAGATACCTACGGTCTGGTCAACGCGGGTTTCTGCTATTCGAACAGGACGCTCGGCTGGGACCGCGGCGAGCTGTTACCCAGCCTGATGCGCGAACACGGCGACATCGGCGTGGTGTTGGTCCTCGCGCACGAATACGGCCACGCGGTGGCACGGCAGGCCGGCTTGTCCAGGAAAGGCACCCCGACTCTGGTCGGCGAGCAGCAAGCCGACTGCCTGTCCGGCGCCTATATGCGCTGGCTAGCCGAGGACAGCTCGCCCCGCTTCAGCCTGAGCACTGGAGAAGGGCTCAACAATGTGTTGGCCGCTGTGATTTCGTTCCGGGATCCGCTGCTCAACGAAGGAGATCCGGACGCCGGCCTCGACGAGCACGGTTCGGCGTTCGAAAGGCTCTCGGCGTTCCAGTTCGGTTTCACCGACGGCCCCTCGGCGTGCGCGGCCATCGACCTGCGCGAGATCAGTCAGCGACGTGGCGATCTGCCCGTGCTGCTGCCCGAGGACCAGACCGGGGAGTTGCCGGTGACTGCGGACTCGGTGCGCTCGGTGGTTGACGCGATGGGGGTCCTATTCGAGCCCGCTGATCCACCGGCGCTGAGCTTCGACACCGCCGACGCCGAGAATTGCCCCGATGCGCGGCCCAGCCCGCCCGCGTCGTTCTGCCCGGCGACCAACACCGTCGTCGTCAATCTGGCCGAACTCCAGCAGATGGGTTCCCAGACCCGTCGGCAGGACGGAAGCAGCCTGGCCCGCGGTGACAACACCGCGTATTCGGTTCTGGTGTCCCGATATATGACTGCGATCCAGCGGGAACACGGTGGTGTGCCGCTCGATACCGCTGCCGCCGCTCTGCGCACGGCCTGCCTCACCGGGGTGGCCACTGCCAAAATGTCCACGGAGGTGACCACACCCGACGGCGACACCATCGCGCTGACCGCGGGCGACGTCGACGAGGCGGTGTCGGGCATCCTTACCAATGGGCTGGCCGCAAGCGACGTCAACGGAGAGTCGGTGCCCTCGGGGTTCGCCAGGATCGACGCCTTTCGGCTCGGCGCCCTCACCGACGTTGAGCGTTGCTTCAAGCGGTTCCCATGAGCCTCAAGTCGGCCTGACCAGGCCAAGCGATCGACCTTATCGACGTTCCGACACCCAATGGTCGGGCTTCGTCCTCCATGTGATCCAGCGCCGCACTACGGTGGGTATGGGCGCGGGGTGACCGAAAGACCATGCCGCGATCGCCACCAGACAACGGTCCCCCGGGCGGGCAGCGCGCAGGATTCGCACAATGGTTGGGAGTGGGCAATTGACCGCCGGTCGGATCGAGATCGATGACGTTGCGCCAGTGGTTTCTGGTGGACGGTTTCCCGCCAAGGCGGTCGTCGGCGAGGTGGTACCGGTCACCGCGACGGTGTGGCGCGAAGGCCACGATGCGGTATCGGCCACCCTGGTGGTGCGCTATCACGGAACTGCCTATCCCCCCTTGGCCGCCGAGCCGCCGGGCCGGATAGGCCTCACCGAACCGGCCCCGATGCAGGACATGGTGACCTCGACCTCGCGCGTCCGGCCCATCACCACCCCGATGGCGCTCGGCCGGACCCCCGATCTCCTCCACGGCCAGTTCACCCCGGATGCGGTCGGGCTGTGGACATTCCGCGTCGACGGTTGGGGCGATCCGATCGCCACCTGGCGAAAGAACCTCATTGCCAAGCTCGATGCCGGACAGAGCGAAGCCGAATTGTCCAACGACCTGTTGATCGGAGCGCGGTTGCTGGATCGTGCGGCAACCGGCGTCCCGCATCAGCTGCGCTACCCGGTGATGCAAGCCGCAGACCGGCTGCGCGAGCCCGGCGATCCATTCTGGCGCGCCGGCGCCGCATTGGCACCAGAGGTCACCGAACTGATCGACCACTATCCGCTTCGCGAACTGGTCACCCGCGGCCGGCAACACGGCGTGTGGGTAGATCGGCCGCGGGCGCGTTTCAGTTCGTGGTACGAGTTCTTCCCCCGTTCGACCGGCGGTTGGGACAGTGCCGGAAACGCCGTGCACGGAACACTCGCCACGGCGACCGAAGCACTGCCCCGGGTGGCCCGGATGGGCTTCGACGTCGCCTATCTGCCACCGATCCATCCGATCGGACACGTGCACCGCAAAGGTCGCAACAACAGCGTGGTTGCTGCGCCCGACGACGTCGGGTCCCCGTGGGCCATCGGCAGCGACGAGGGAGGGCACGATGCGGTGCACCCGAAGCTGGGCACGATCGATGACTTCGACGACTTCGTCGCCGCCGCCGAGAGCCAAGGCCTCGAGGTGGCGCTGGATCTGGCATTGCAATGTGCGCCGGATCATCCCTGGGCGCGCGATCATCCGGAGTGGTTCAATGTGCTGCCGGACGGCACCATCGCCTACGCGGAGAACCCGCCCAAGAAGTACCAGGACATCTACCCGCTGAACTTCGACAACGACCCCGTGGGCATCTACGAGGAAGTCCTACGTGTCGTCCGGTTCTGGATGTCACACGGGGTCAAGATATTCCGGGTCGACAACCCGCACACGAAGCCGCCAGATTTCTGGGCCTGGCTGATCGGCGAAGCCAAGAACATCGACCCAGACGTACTTTTCCTGGCCGAGGCGTTCACCCGTCCCGCCCGGTTGTACGGGCTGGCCAAGCTCGGCTTCACCCAGTCCTACACGTACTTCACCTGGCGGACGTCGAAATGGGAAATCACCGAATTCGGCCAACAGATCACCGAACACGCTGACCATGCGACACCGAACCTTTTCGTCAACACGCCCGACATATTGCACGAGAGCCTGCAGCACGGCGGGCCCGGCATGTTCGCGATCCGCGCGGTGCTCGCCGCGACGATGAGCTCGGTCTGGGGGGTGTATTCCGGATACGAACTCTTCGAGTACCGCGCGGTTCGCGAAGGAAGCGAGGAGTACCTCAACTCGGAGAAATACGAACTGCGCCCGCGAGATTTCGACGCCGCATTGATCGACGGCGAATCCCTGGAACCCTTCCTGACCCGGCTCAACGAAATTCGGCGGCTGCACCCCGCTCTGCAACAGCTGCGCGCCATAACGTTCCACCACGTCGACAACGACGCCCTGGTGGCCTACAGCAAGTTCGATCCAGCCACCGGCGATCAGGTGCTGTTGGTGGTAAACCTGAACCCGTTCGGCCCCGAGGAAGGCACGCTCTGGCTGAACATGGCGGCGGTGGGCATGGACCAAGGGGACCACTTCTGGGTGCGTGACGAGATCACCGGGGACGAATATCATTGGGGTCCAAGCAATTATGTGCGTCTGGAACCTGCCCGAGCCGCCGCCCATGTGCTCAACATGCCCCAGGTCCCCGCCGATCAGCGACTGAACCTGCTGCGTAGGGAGTGACAAAATGAAGGAGGCTTCTGACCTGACAAACCACATCGATGGCCCGCAGCTGCGGCCCCACACAGCCGACTTCAACCGATTGTTGGCCGGCGAACACCACGATCCGCACGCGGTGCTGGGCGCCCACGAATACGGCGACCACACGGTGATCCGCACGTACCGCCCGCACGCGGTGGCAGTCGATGCGGTGATCGGCGGCCAACGCCACCGGTTCGAGCACATCGAGTCAGGGCTGTTCGCCCTCGCCGTACCATTCACCGACCTGATCGACTACCGCCTCGAGATCAGCTACGACGCCGGCGGCGAAACGCCACATGTCCACAGCGTTGCCGACGCCTACCGGTTTCTGCCCACCCTCGGTGAAATAGACCTGCACCTGTTCGCTGAAGGGCGCCACGAGCGCCTGTGGGAGGTCCTGGGCGCGCATCCCCGGAGTTTCACCACCCCCGATGGCATGGTCGACGGAGTCTCCTTCGCGGTGTGGGCGCCCAACGCCAAGGGCGTCAACCTGATCGGGGAATTCAATCACTGGGAAGGGAACGAGGCGCAGCTGCGCGCGCTCGGATCGACGGGCGTGTGGGAACTGTTCTGGCCGGGATTCCCGATCGGCGGGCTGTACAAGTTCCGGGTGCACGGCGCCGACGGGGTGGTCACCGAGCGCGCCGACCCGATGGCGTTCGCCACCGAGGTGCCACCGCAGACTGCCTCGCGCGTGACCCGCAGCGATTACAGGTGGAACGACGACGACTGGATGGCCGGCCGGGCGCTACGTAACCCGGTATTCGAGCCGATGAGCACCTACGAGGTCCACCTGGGATCGTGGCGCCCCGGCCTGAGCTATACCGAACTGGCTGAGCAGCTCACCCAGTACCTGGTCGAGCACGGATTCACCCATATCGAGATGCTGCCCGTCGCAGAGCACCCGTTCGGCGGGTCGTGGGGCTACCAAGTCACCTCCTACTACGCGCCGTCTGCGCGGTTCGGCACACCCGATGAATTCCGTCACCTCGTCGACGCCCTGCACCAAGCCGGCATCGGCGTCTTGGTGGACTGGGTGCCCGCCCACTTCCCAAAGGACGCCTGGGCACTCGGACGCTTTGACGGCACCCCCCTCTACGAGCATGCCGACCCCCGCCGCGGCGAGCAGTTAGATTGGGGCACCTACGTTTTCGATTTTGGCCGCGCGGAGGTTCGTAACTTTCTGGTGGCCAACGCGCTGTACTGGTTGCAGGAGTATCACATCGACGGACTGCGGGTCGATGCCGTCGCCTCGATGCTCTACCTCGACTACTCCCGCCCCGCCGATGGCTGGACACCGAACATTCACGGCGGCCGGGAGAACCTCGAAGCGGTGCAGTTCCTGCAGGAGATGAACGCCACCGTCCACAAGGCAACCCCCGGAATCGTGACCATCGCCGAGGAGTCGACGTCCTGGCCTGGCGTTACCCGGCCAACCAACCTTGGCGGACTGGGCTTTTCGATGAAGTGGAATATGGGCTGGATGAACGACACGCTGGCGTTCATCCAGCGTGATCCGATCCATCGCAGCTATCACCACCACGAGATGACCTTCTCGATGTTGTACGCGTTCAGCGAGAACTACGTGCTGCCGATAAGCCACGACGAGGTCGTCCACGGAAAAGGCACTCTGTGGGGTCGCATGCCGGGCAACGACCACATGAAGGCGGCCGGCATCCGCGGGTTACTGGCCTACCAGTGGGCGCACCCCGGCAAGCAGTTGTTGTTCATGGGACAGGAGTTCGGCCAGCGCGACGAATGGTCCGAGGAACGCGGGGTCGACTGGTTCCAGCTCGACGAGAACGGGTTCTCTGACGGAATTCTGCGGATGCTGTCTGACGCCAACACCATCTACCGCGGCAGCCGGGCACTGTGGTCACGTGACACCCAGCCGGAGGGATACTCCTGGATCGATGCCAACGACTCGGCCAGCAACGTCTTGAGCTTCCTGCGATTCGGCGACGACGGCTCGAAGATGGCGTGCGTATTCAACTTCTCGGGCTCCGAGCATTCGCGTTACCGGCTCGGTTTGCCGCACACCGGCACCTGGCGCGAGGTCCTCAACACCGACGCCGACGCCTATCACGGTTCGGGCATCGGCAACTACGGCGCGGTCGAGGCGACCGACGAACCGTGGCATGGCCGACCGGCGTCTGCGGTCATGGTGCTACCGCCGTTGGCCGCACTATGGTTCGAACCCGCCTGAGTGAGACTGCGCGAGCCAGATCGCGAGCAGGCGTGAACTCGCACACTTCTTGCCCAAGTCGTGCGAGTTT
Organism: Actinomycetes bacterium; assembly: GCA_022601275.1. Lineage (GTDB taxonomy): Bacteria > Actinomycetota > Actinomycetes > Mycobacteriales > Mycobacteriaceae > Mycobacterium. The sequence goes on along the minus strand of JAHZIT010000053.1, from coordinate 8,494 downwards.
GCGAATTCTCGGCAATCAGTACAGCGCATTGGCGAGATTGCGCCGCCCTGCGATCACCTCGGGATCGGCAGGATCGAAAAGCTCGAACAACTCGATCAGCCGAGTGCGGACGTTCGTGCGGTCGTCCCCGGCTGTGCGCTTGACCAGACCGATCAACCGCTGAAAAGCAGCTTGGGGGTTCTGCGCAAGGATCTCGACGTCAGCGGCGGCCAACGCCGCGTCGATGTCGCCCGGTGCCACGTCGGCCATCGCCACCGCATCCTGGGAATGCTTCGTCGCCCGCTGCAGGAAGTCGATCTGCCGCACCGCGCCCTTTGCCTCGGCATGGTCCGGATTCGCGTCGAGGATCGCCTGGTAGGCGCCGCGGGCCGCGGCGAAGTCCCCGCTGTCCAGAAGATTTCGGGCCTGCTCGACCTCGGGGTCCGCCTGCTCGGGTTGGTCGACATTGCCAGCGCCGCCGAGCTTTCCGGCGGTGGCACTGAGTAGCGAGTCAATCCAGCGCCGTAGCTGCTCGGTCGGCTGCACACCCTCGAAGTTGGCCAACGGCTGACCGGCAGCCAGCGCGATGACCGTCGGAACCGTCTGCGCGCCGAACATCTGCGCCACCCTCGGCACGGCATCAACGTTGACCGTCGCCAAAGACCACTTGGGGCCGTCGGCTGCCGCGAGGCCGGCAAGGGCCTCACCGAGTTGCACACTTGGGTCACTGCGCGGCGACCACAGCAGCACCACCACTGGGACTTCGTTCGAACGAACCAGCACCTCGGCTTCGAGGTTCGCTTCGGTGATCTCCACGCCGCCCGGCGGGGAGCCCGGTGCCGCGCCCTCGCCGGCGGTCGCCGCCCGCTGCTTGAGTGCCGACAGATCGACTGCACCAGCCATGGCAGGCGCGATTGGGGGTCGAGGACGAGTCACGCGGTCAAGTCTGCCACGTTGTTTCGGTCACCGATCGCCCGGTTGCTGTGCGCCGGTCACCTCAGCCGTCTCCGCCGATGCGGCACCCATTAGGCCATTCCGATCAGCCCATATGAGGAAGATCACACTGCCCAGCGGCACCACGCTCCCCAGCAACGCCAGCAACCACGCCCGGAGTCCCCAATTGAAGGTGATACCGGCCAGCAACGCCGCTGCCACAAAGGCGATAAAGATCGCGCCGTGCACCGGGCCGAAGATCTGCACTCCGACCTCTGTGCGCGGGGCACCCAGGTACTTGAAGTACATGCCTATCAGCAGGCCGACCCAACTGGCCGCCTCCGCCAACGCGATTACCCGGAACCAGCGCCCGACACGGCGCACGTCGAATACAACTGGCATGGTCGCCATTGTGCCCGACAATGAATCCAGCTACTACATAGCGTCGTTGGCTGATCCGGTGACTCAGGGACAGCGCAGGATTAACGCATCACCCTGGCCACCTGCACCGCAGAGGGCAGCGACGCCATATCTAGCCCCGTCGCTTCGCTCGCCCCGGCGGCGCGCCAGCTCAAGAGCGGCGTGCAGCGTGATCCTTGCGCCGGACATACCGATCGGATGTCCGATGGCGATGGCGCCGCCTTCGGTGTTGACCCGGTCGGGGTCGACGCCCAACTCCCTGGTCGAGGCAAGCGCGACGGCCGAGAAAGCTTCATTGATCTCGATAACGTCGAGCTGGTCGAGCGTGATGCCCTCCTTGGCGATAGCCCGGCGGATCGCGTTGGCGGGCTGACTCTGCAGTGTCGAATCCGGACCGGCGACCACATCGTGGGCCCCGATCTCGCACAACCAACTCAGGCCCAGTTCCTCGGCTTTCGCCTTGTTCATCACGACGACGGCGCACGCACCGTCCGAGATCTGGGATGCCGAACCGGCGGTGATCGTGCCCTCTTTCCGGAACGCCGGCCTGAGCCCCGCCAGCGACTCCGCGGTGGTGTTGGCCCGGATGCCCTCGTCCTGGGTGAACTCGATCGGATCACCCTTGCGTTGCGGGATGCTCACCGGCACGACCTCGTCGGCGTAGACGCCGTCCTTCCAGGCGGCGGCGGCCTTCTGATGCGACGCTGCGGCGAATTCATCCTGTTCGGCACGGGTGAACTGATCGGCATCGTTGCGCTGCTCGGTGAGTGCGCCCATCGGCTGGTCGGTGAAGATGTCATGCAGCCCGTCGTAAGCCATGTGATCGAGCACCGTGACGTCGCCGTATTTGTAGCCTGAGCGGCTGTCCATCAGCAGGTGGGGGGCCTTGGTCATCGACTCCTGACCACCGGCGACGACAACGTCGAACTCACCGGCACGGATCAGCTGGTCTGCCAGCGCGATGGCGTCGATGCCCGACAGGCACATCTTGTTGATGGTCAGCGCGGGCACGTCCCAGCCGATACCGGCGGCTACCGCGGCTTGGCGCGCCGGCATCTGCCCTGCTCCGGCGGTCAGCACCTGGCCCATGATCACGTACTCCACCAAGGATGCGGGTTCCGCCACATCCGGGAATGCCTTCTCCAGCGCGCCGGCGATCGCCACGGCGCCCAGATCACTACCCGAAAAGTCCTTTAGCGAACCCATCAACTTGCCGACCGGTGTACGGGCTCCAGCAACAATCACAGACGTCGTCATGCCTACCTCCAGAAAGGTTTTGCGCGCTCCGAAACGGCTCGTCAAGGCTATACATCTACCCAGGCCTGTTCGAAACCGATGTCATTAGGTTACCTTTGTGTTATGACCGCCGAACAGACCGACGCCCGCCCCGCGCTGGCGGCCGCGCTGGTCACCGGAATCGATCACGTCGGCATCGCGGTGCCGGACTTGGACGCGGCGATCATGTGGTACCACGACCACCTCGGCATGATCGTGCTCCACGAAGAGGTCAACGAGGACCAGGGCGTTCGCGAGGCGATGCTGTCGGTGCGGGGCGCGCCGGTGGGCAGCGCCCAGCTGCAGTTGATGGCGCCGATCGACGACACCTGCACCATCGCGAAGTTCATCGACAAACGCGGCCCCGGGCTGCAGCAATTGGCCTATCGCGTCAGCGACATCGAGGCGCTGACCGCCCGCCTCCGAGGGCAGGGCGTCCGGTTGCTCTACGACGCACCGCGGCGTGGCACGGCGAACTCACGGATCAACTTCATCCATCCCAAAGACGCGGGCGGCGTGCTCATCGAGCTTGTCGAGCCCGCCACCGAAAACCACGCCGGGGCCGACCACTAGGACCACTTGGGCGCCGGACTCGGTGAGCCCCGCGCGCCTCTCGAACCTCTGCGTGCATCGCCCTCAGAACAGCCGGAACTCGTCGCTGTCCATACCGCGCATCTTGTCATAATCCAATGTCAGACAACGTATCCCGCGATCCTGAGCAAGGGTCCGAGCCTGCGGCTTGATCTGTTGGGCTGCGAACACCCCGGCAACCGGAGCCAGTATGGAGTCTCGGTTGAGCAGTTCGAGGTAGCGGGTGAGTTGTTCGACACCGTCGATCTCACCGCGGCGCTTGATCTCCACGGCGACCGAGCGGCCCTGTTCGTCCCGACAGAGCAGGTCTACTGGACCGATCGGGGTCATGTACTCACGGCGCACCAGGGTGTAGCCGGCGCCCAGCAAGTCGACGTGTTCGGCCAACAATGCCTGCAGGTGCGCCTCGACACCGTCTTTCACCAGCCCCGGATCGACGCCCAACTCATGGCTTGAGTCGTGTTCGATGTCCTCGACGGTAATGCGAAGTTGTTCGCCGGCTTTGTTCTCGACCACCCACACCGGCACCTCGCCATCGCGGTTCTCGATTACCCAGCACGGCGGGCTCATCCAGTTCAGTGGCTTATAGGCCCTGTCGTCGGCGTGCACGCTGACCGATCCGTCGGATTTGAACAGCAATAGCCGCCGGGCGGAGGGCAGATGGGCGGTCAACCGGCCGACATAGTCGACGGTGCACTGAGCGATCACGAGGCGCACCCGCACCACCTTAAAGGTCGAATGTGCCCGGCCATCCAGCGCTGTCACAATGCTGGGGCTCCGCGGCGCTCCCGGTCAGCTGGGACCGAGGCTCCGATTCCGATCCAGCCAGGCCAGCGCCTCCTCGACGGCGTCCTCGACGGTGCGGAAGCGGATGGCTTCCAGTTCCGGTCGGGTACGGATCACGATCCCGTCCGGGTCCACCAGATAGCCAACCTTGCCCGCGGCCTGCAGCGCCGAGCTCACGCCAGAGAGCAGTGTTCTTGCCGCACTGTCGATGTCGTCGACGCGGGACACGTCCAAGATCGCCACGTCGAAATGCTCCTGCTCACGGTCTGCTACGCGCACCACCTGCTCGGCGCCGCTGAACAGGAGGTCCCCGTGGGTCTCGTAGACACGAATTCCTTCATGCGGTTCATAGACTGCGCGCAGCGTTGCCCTCGAATGACTTGCCACCGTCAGGAAGTGCAGGCCGAGCTGCTCAGAAAGGCTGCGACACACGCGGGCTCCGCGAACGCTACTGCCTTTGGCGTCGAGCAACGGCGAATAGACCCCGATACCGAGTTGGCCCGGGAGAACCGCGACGATACCTCCGCCAACACCGCTCTTGGCCGGCATGCCGACCGCGCTGACCCAGTCACCGGCGGCGTCGTACATTCCACAGGTGACCATCACCGACATGGTGCGCCTGACCACCGCGGCGTGCGTCACTCGGCGGCCCGTCTGCGGATTGACGCCACCGCGGGCCAGGGTCGTACCCATCTTGGCCAGGTCGGTCGACGTGACGCGCAGCGAGCACTGTCGGAAGTACACGTCGAGCACCTCGTCGGGATCGTCCTCGAGTACCCCGAAGCTCTGCAGCATGTACCCGATGGCGCGGTTGCGGCTGCCGGAGACCTTCTCGGAGGCGTAGATTTTGTCATCCAACTCGAGTCGTCGCCCGGCGAACGCCGAGTAGAAATCCTGGATCAGCGCGAATCGCTCGTCCGGCGTCGCTCCCGGAATCAGCGACACCGCGGCGATGGCCCCGGCGTTGATCATCGGGTTCCTGGGCATCTTCGTGGACGGGTCCACGCTGATCTCGTTGAATGCTTCACCGGACGGTTCAATGCCGATCTTCGCATCCACGGCGTCGGTGCCGATCTGATCCAACGCAAGGGCGTAGGTGAATGGCTTGGAAGCCGACTGGATCGTGAATTCCAATGCAGCGTCGCCGGATTCGTAGATAAATCCATCAGCTGTGGACAACGACAAGGCGAATCCGTCTGGGTCGACCGAGGCGAGCTCGGGGATGTAGTCGGCCAGCTTGCCGTCGCGGTCACCCGCATGTTCGGCCCAGATGCGGTCGAGGTATTGCTGCACCAATTCCGCCACGCGTTGGAGTGTATCCACACTGGAGACGAAGGCCGCGACGACGACGATGTCGGTTTTCCGCTAGTACTGGCGGCGGTCAGCTGTAATTGTCTATGTCATGCCCGCCGTCATGCCCGCCGTCATGCACGCCGACTTCGACCGTTGTTACCGGGCTGTCCAGGCCAAGGATGCCCGGTTCGACGGCTGGTTCGTCACCGCCGTTCTCACCACTCAGATCTACTGCCGGCCCAGCTGCCCGGTCAGGCCTCCCCACGCCCGCAACATGCGCTTTTATCCGACGGCGGCAGCCGCTCAGCGGGCCGGCTTCCGTGCCTGCAAGCGATGCAGGCCAGATGCCTCACCAGGTTCCCCGGAATGGAATGTGCGGGGCGACGCCGTCGCCCGGGCGATGCGCCTCATCGCCGATGGAACGGTGGACCGCGAGGGTGTCACCGGATTGGCGACTCGGGTGGGGTACACCGTGCGCCAACTCGAGCGCCTCATGCAGGCTGAAGTTGGGGCGGCGCCGCTGGCACTGGCTCGGGCGCAACGGACCCAAATGGCACGCGTCCTCATCGAAACCACGGATATGCCGTTCGGCGATGTTGCGTTCGCGTCCGGCTTCTCCAGTATCCGCCAGTTCAACGACACCGTGCGCACAGTGTGCGATCTGACGCCGACGCAGCTGCGCCGAAAGGCACGAACGCGATTCGGCCGCGACGACGCCGTCGGCACCGGCGCGATGTCGGTACGGCTACCGGTACGAACGCCGTTCAGTTATGCAGGCCTTTTCGGCCATCTTGCGGCCAGCGCAGTCCCCGGTGTCGAAGAAGTCCGCGACGGCGCCTATCGGCGAACGCTGCGCTTGCCACGAGGCACGGGAATCGTCAGCCTGCGCCCGAACCCCGATCACGTGCGATGCCGACTGGTGGTCGACGACTTTCGCGACCTGCCGGCAGCGATCGCCCGCTGCCGGCGCTTGCTCGATTTGGATGCCGACCCAGAGGCGATCGTGGACGCACTCGGCACCGATGAGGAATTGGGCGCCTTGGTCAGTAGTGCCCCTGGACAACGCATCCCGCGCACGGTCGACGAGCATGAACTCGCCATCCGTGTCGTGCTCGGCCAACAGGTGTCGATGCAGGCCGCGCGGACCCACACCGCTCGGATCGTTGCGGCCTATGGCCGCCCCATCGACGACCCCGGCGGCGATCTGACCCATCTGTTTCCCGCCGCTGAAGAACTTCGCGATCTCGATGTGGGGCACCTCGCGTTCCCGAAGTCCCGACAACGCACGCTGACTGCACTGATCGCCGCCCTGAACAGCGGGGACGTACAGCTTGATTCCGGATGTGACCGAAACGCGGCGCGTGAACAGCTGCTGAGGCTTCCGGGAATAGGCCCCTGGTCCGCTGAGATGGTCGCCATGCGCGGCCTCGGCGATCCAGATGCCTTCCCGGCAACGGATCTGGGCGTGACCGTGGCCGCGCGGCAACTCGGACTGCCTGCGACGCCACGGCTTCTCGTCGAGCACAGCAATCGTTGGCGACCGTGGCGTTCCTATGCCACGCAACACCTTTGGACAGCACTGGACCACTCTGTTAACCAGTGGCCACCACGAGGGAGTGATGATGGATTCGATGCGGTACCGAACGGTAGACAGTCCGGTCGGCAGGCTGACACTTGCCGGAACCGGGGATCGGCTCAGGCATCTACGCATGGTTGACCAGACCTACGAACCGGACCGGTCGGGCTGGCAGCCGGCTGAGAGCGCATTTGCCGCCGCCGTCGAACAGCTCGAGGAGTACTTCGCCGGACAGCGGACCGAATTCCAGCTGGACCTGGAACTGGTCGGGACTCCGTTCCAGCGGCGGGTGTGGTCGGCTTTGATGACAATCCCTTACGGGCAGACACGATCGTACGGTGACATCGCCATGCAGCTCGACGCCCCAGGAGCTTCCCGGGCTGTCGGTCTGGCCAACGGCCGCAACCCCCTCGCCATCATCGTGCCCTGCCACCGCGTCATCGGGGCGAACGGCAACCTGACGGGATATGGCGGAGGTCTGAGTCGAAAGCGGGCACTTCTCGATTTGGAGAAGGGAAGAGCCGCAACGATACCGACGCTGTTCGACTAAGCCGACCAGGCCGATTGAGCCCCGCAGCATGCCTCCCGGCATAGTGGACAACCGCAGAGCCCCACGCGCAAACACCGACGCCGCTTACACTGATTCGCGAGACCTGGCCACGGTCGCCGGCCATCGGCACACCGTTGATGCTCATCGGAGGAAGCCTTGAGCCGCATTCCCAATCTGCAGAACCTCGGGGCCAGCCATGGCCGATGACATTGCGCCGTTGCGGCGTTTTGTTCGCGGCATGACAGAAATCGTCGCCGACACGCCACAGGAGAGCGTTCTCCTGCAACGGGGACGCGTCCTGCTCGCGGAATTGATCCGCGATGACGCTTGGCTACCGGAGGCCTACGCCGCCGCCCGATCCGATCGCTACGCCCAGTATCTCCTGCACTGCGACCCGCTCGAACGTTTCAGCATCGTGAGCTTTGTTTGGGGATCCGGCCAGTGCACACCGGTGCACAACCACACCGTCTGGGGCCTCGTCGGCGTGCTCCGCGGCGCCGAGCGGACCGAAGAGTTCGAGTTGCGCGACGGTTTGCCCCGTGATCTTGAGAAAAACACTGTGATGGCGGCGGAAGAGATCGCCGCAGTATCCCCAACTGTCGGCGACTGGCACCGGGTGACCAATGCATCCGATGATGTGTCGGTCAGCATCCACATATACGGGGGGAACGTAGGCACAACCCGCCGAAGCATGCTCGACGAAGAATCAGGTCAGCTTGTGGATTTCGTCTCCGGCTATGACAACTCGGCCACGCCGAATCTCTGGGGTACGACTGCACCCGTGCCCTGCTGATCGAGGCAGCGAATCCGGCGCCCGCCGAAGCCGAGTACGACTGCTCGACTGCAGGCCGCAAAGCGCACCGGTCACGCACCACAAAGGTGGGCATGAAACCCGAGACGCTCCAATAAATGCCTTTGCCCCCCAATAGAATTGGGGGGCAAAGGACTTTAATTTGTGTTCGGCGGTGTCCTACTTTTCCACCCGTGTGGGTAGTATCATCGGCGCTGGCAGGCTTAGCTTCCGGGTTCGGGATGGGTCCGGGCGTTTCCCTGTCGCTATGTACCGCCGTAACTTTGTTGTGTTTTCACAG
>JAHZIT010000052.1 GCA_022601275.1 Actinomycetes bacterium | reverse complement strand
GGTAGCGAAGAACATGAGCACACCGTGAAGTCTCGATGACCATGCGTCATAGCTAAACCGAGGCGCGGCGCCCACCACCGCTGTCGCCTCCCAGACAGGAGATGTAGTGGCAGGTAAGGCCCGCGTGCACGAGTTGGCTAAAGAACTCGGTGTCACCAGCAAGGAAGTTCTCGCCCGGCTGAATGATCAGGGCGAATTCGTCAAGTCCGCGTCGTCCACGGTAGAGGCGCCGGTCGCCCGCCGCCTTCGCGAGTCGTTCGGTGGACCGAAACCCGCAGCCGAGAAACCCAAGAGCAGCGGCAATGGCAATAGTGCGCCCGCCAAGAGTGCACCCGTCACGCCTGCCGCGCCCGTGGCGAAGCCGGCCGCGCCGAAGCCGGCTGCGCCACCGGTAGCCCAAGAGCCGCCGCCTGCCCCTGCTGCGCCACCGGCCGCCGCGACTCCTCGTCCGGGTCCGACGCCGGGCAGCGTTCCCAAGCCCGCCGCGCGGACCCCGCGTGTCGGCAACAACCCGTTCTCATCGCAGCAGCCGGTCGAGCGACCCGCTCCGCGACCACAAGCACAAGGCCCGCGCCCGGGTGCCGGGCCGGGCGGTCCCCGCCCCGGCGGCGGTCCCCGCCCCGGGGTCAACCCCGGCAACATGCCGCCCCGGCCCCAGGGTGCCCGACCGACTCCCGGAGGTCGACCAGGCGGCGGTCCCCGTCCCGGCCCCGGCGGCGGTCCCCGTCCCGGCCCCGGCGGTCGCGGTCCAGGCGGGGGTGGTCGTCCCGGCGGCCCCGGTGGTGGCGGTAACTACCGTGGCGGCGGCCCCGGTGGTGGCGGCGGCGCGCCCGCTGGAGGCGGTGGTTTCAGAGGCCGTCCAGGTGGGGGCGGTCGTCCCGGTCAACGCGGCGGTGCCGCGGGTGCCTTCGGCCGGCCCGGCGGGGCAGTCCGTCGCGGGCGCAAGTCGAAGCGGGCGAAACGCGCCGAGTACGAGAACATGCAGGCCCCGGTCGTCGGTGGCGTGCGGTTGCCGCATGGCAACGGCGAGACGATCCGCCTGGCCCGTGGCGCGTCGCTGGTCGACTTCGCCGAGAAGATCGATGCGAATCCGGCCTCGTTGGTGCAGGCGCTGTTCAACCTCGGCGAGATGGTCACAGCCACCCAGTCGGTCGGTGACGAGACGCTTGAGCTTCTCGGTGGCGAGATGAACTATGTCGTCCAGGTGGTCAGCCCGGAGGACGAAGACCGCGAACTGCTCCAGTCCTTCGACCTGACCTACGGTGAGGACGAAGGCGACGAAGACGATCTTGAGCAGCGTCCTCCGGTGGTCACCGTCATGGGTCACGTCGACCACGGCAAGACCCGCCTGCTGGACAGCATCCGAGAGGCCAACGTCGGCGAAGGCGAGGCCGGTGGCATCACCCAGCACATCGGCGCCTACCAGGTTCTCACCGAACTCGATGGCACCGAGCGGTTGGTGACCTTCATCGATACCCCAGGTCACGAGGCGTTCACCGCCATGCGTGCTCGCGGCGCGAAGGCCACCGATATCGCGATCCTGGTGGTCGCGGCCGACGACGGTGTGATGCCGCAGACGGTGGAGGCCATCAACCACGCGCAGGCCGCCGAAGTGCCGATCGTGGTGGCGATCAACAAGATCGACAAGGAAGGTGCCGACCCGGCCAAGATCCGCGGTCAGCTCACCGAGTACGGCTTGGTCGCCGAGGACTTCGGTGGCGACACCATGTTCGTCGAAATCTCCGCCAAGCAGGGCACCAATATCGAGGCCCTGCTGGAAGCGGTGTTGCTGACTGCAGACGCCGCATTGGACCTACGGGCGAACCCGGATATGGAAGCCCAGGGTGTGGCCATCGAGGCGCACCTGGACCGCGGACGCGGCCCGGTGGCCACGGTGCTCATCCAGCGCGGCACCCTGCGGGTCGGCGACTCCATCGTCGCCGGCGACGCCTACGGCCGCGTCCGGCGCATGGTCGACGAGCACGGCGAGGACGTCCACGACGCGCTGCCATCGCGACCCGTCCAGGTCGTCGGCTTCACGTCGGTGCCCGGTGCCGGCGACAACCTGCTGGTCGTCGACGAAGACCGCATCGCCCGCCAGATCGCCGATCGCCGCAGCGCACGCAAGCGCAACGCGCTCGCCGCCCGCACCCGCAAGCGCATCAGCCTGGACGATCTCGACGCAGCGTTGAAGGAGACGTCGCAACTCAATCTCATCCTCAAGGGCGACAATTCCGGCACCGTCGAGGCGTTGGAAGAAGCGCTGATGGGTATTGAGATCGACGACGAAGTGGAGTTGCGCGTCATCGACCGGGGCGTCGGCGGCGTCACGGAGACCAACGTCAACCTGGCTTCGGCATCGGATGCCATCATCATCGGCTTCAACGTCCGGGCAGAGGGCAAGGCCACCGAGTTGGCGAACCGCGAGGGCGTGGACATCCGGTACTACTCGGTGATCTACCAGGCCATCGAGGAGATCCAGAGCGCGCTCAAAGGCATGCTCAAGCCGGTCTATGAGGAGAACGAACTCGGCCGCGCTGAGATCCGGGCCATCTTCCGGTCGTCGAAAGTCGGCAACATCGCCGGTTGCCTCGTCCAGTCGGGCATCATGCGGCGCAATGCCAAGGCACGCCTCATCCGCGACAGCGTCGTGGTTGCGCAGACCGTCACCATCTCCTCGCTCAAGCGGGAGAAAGACGATGCCACCGAGGTTCGCGAGGGCTACGAGTGCGGTCTGACGCTGACCTACAACGACATCAAGGAAGGCGATGTCATCGAGGCGTACGAGTTGGTCGAGAAAGAGCGAGTGTGATGAGCCGCTTGCGCGAAGAACGTCCAATTGTGATGAGCCGCTTGCGCGAAGAACGTCCAATTCAGCATGGTTGACGTAGGTCGGGCGCGGCGACTCTCCAAGCGCATCGGCACCGTCGTCGCCTCAGCAATCGAGTTCGAGATCAAGGATCCGCCGCTGGCCCTGGTGACCATCACTGACACGAAGGTCACCGGGGACCTGCATGACGCCACGGTCTTCTACACGGTGCGTGGCGAGACGCTGCAGGACGAACCCGACTATGCGGCGGCGGCGGCGGCACTTGAGCGGGCCAAGGGCACGCTGCGGAGCAAGGTCGGCGCAGCCACCGGCGTCCGCTTCACCCCGACGCTGGCATTCGAGCTGGACAAAGTGCCAGAGACTTCGGCTCATATGGAAGAACTGCTGGCGCGCGCGCGGGCGGCAGATGAGGATCTGGCAAGAGTGCGCCGCGGCGCCAAGCACGCGGGCGACGCCGACCCTTACCGCGTCAGCGCACCGGAGGACACGGTAGAAAGCAGCGAGCGGGGCGCCGCAGGGGAGCGCGGGCCGTCCGGACGCTGAGGGCGCTGGTGCTCGACCACCCGAGTCATCGCCTCGGCAGCATCAGGGTCGGACGCCGATGACCGTCCACACCTGCCGCCGCCCACCGCTGTGGCCGGCCACTCTGACATCGATGAAACCCGCTGAGCGGCATAGTGCGGCAAAGGATTCCGCCTGTTGGGCGGTCCAGCCATGGCTGGCGAATCCGGTGGCGTCGGGTCGGCATTGGCGTTCGACGGCGAGCAAACGCCCGCCGGAAGACAACACTCGGTAGACCTCCGCAACCCCGGCGGCGGCGTCGCGCCAGTGATGCACGGTGGCCAGCGCCCATACGACCGTCGCCCACCCGTCGGCAACCGGCAACGATTCCGCACTGCCCTCGGCCCAGTGAACGGTCCGGTCGCGGGTGATGATGCGCGCCATCCGCAGCATCGAAGGGGATGGGTCTACTCCGGTTGCCAGCGCCCCACGGTGGGCAGCCGTGCGGATCGCGTTACCCGGCCCGCATCCGATATCCACCACGTGGTCTTCGGGTGATATCTGCATCAGATCGGCGGCGAGCTTGGCGTGGGCGCGGCCGGTCAGCAGGAAGGCCGCCGCGAACAGACCGCCGGTGAGGCCGGCGAAGCCTGGATGATCGCCGTGGTGGTTGACCGGCAGGGAGTGCTCGTCACTCATGGGTGGGTCAGCGCACCTGGGCCCGGCCGCGCTCGATGACGGCGCTGCGACTGGCGGCGATGTCATCCCCGGTCGCAACGCTCATCCATTCTCGGGCGGCGTCTGCTTCGAGCCACAGACCGGCGCTGTTCTGCGTGTCGTCGATGCGGTGGTAGGACGCCAGCAGGGCGCGCACCGATTTCTGGTTGTTGCCGACGATCGAGGTGGCGATCTGGTGGGCAGTGCCCAGCAGATCGCCATGCGGTACCACCTGGGTGACCAGTCCGGCGCGCAGGGCGTCTGCGGCGGACAGATAGTCGCCGGTCATGCTCATCCGCCGTGCCATCCCCACGCCGACCTTCTGTGGCAGGCGCACCGAAAGACCCCAGGTGGGCAGCAAACCGACCCGGGCGTGGGTGTCGGCGAAGCGGGCCGCTTCCGAGGCGATGAGGATGTCGCAGTACAGTGCGATCTCCAGCCCTCCGGTCACCGCCGCACCGTTGATCGCGCCGATCACGGGTTTGGTCAGCGGCGGCCACTTGGGTGAGATATCGGGAAGGTCGGTGGAGTCGCCGAGCTCTTTGAGGTCAAGACCCGCGCAGAACACCGGATCGGATCCGGTGAGAATGACGACGTCAACACCGTCGTCGGTCTCTGCGGAGCGCAGCGCCCGGAAGAGTCTGGCACGCAACGCGGAGGAGAGCGCGTTACGTGCGGCGGGCCGATTCAGGGTGAGTGTCTGGATCCGGTCTCGCGTGTCGACGAGCAGGATGTCATTGGCTGAAGAGTCGGCGCCGTTGGTCATCTGCTCACCGTATCTGCTCGACATCCCAACCCGGTGCGCTGCTCAATCGGTTGACGGCGGGCTGTTGCCGGCCGGCAGCACCAGCCGTGAGGCCGCACCGAAGTGGACGGTGTGCCGGGCGGTGGCGGTGCTGGTCCCGCTGATGGCGGGTTCGCCCGTGCCGAGGTTGCGCACGAAGCGAGGGTGGGAACCACCGGCGACCAGAACCCTGATTCGGCATCCCGCCCCGAAGGTGCGCGCGATGGCGTCGAGTTCGATTCTGACGGTGCCGGATTGAGGCGCTGAAGAGCAGTATCCGTCGCTGACGTTGCGCGAGCGGCCGTGCGCGTCGACTTGGCTGATCCGGACGAACAGGTCGTTGTGCGGGTTCTCGCAGGAGTGGGACAGCTCCAGCACCGGGGTCCCGACCACGTAGAGGTCCGTCGTCAGCGGGTCGGTGGTGAACGTCAGGACATCGGCGCGCCGCGCCAGGGCGGTGTCGTCGCGATAGCCACCCACCGGCGAGAGCAGGCGGCCGCCGACGGTGGGTGTCGGGTCGGCAGGGTTGTAGACGAAAGTCCCCGAGCCCTCGGCGGCCGGAGCGGCGTTCGCGAGTCGGCCCCTCGGTTGCAGATAGAGCACCCGCTCGGGCATCGGGGGCGGCCATTCGGTCAGGTCCAGCCACCCATCTCCGCCGGGTGAGTTGTCGAGATGGATGCGCACCGGAGCCGACCGCTGCGCCGGTGCCTCGCCAAGGTGAGTGCCCAGCCAGTCCAGCGATTCGCGGATCACGGTGGGGCCGCCCTTGGTCATCATCTGTCCGTGTGTCCACGGTCCGATCGTCAGGCCGGCGGTGACGCCCCGACTGCGCAGGCGCTCGCATTGCTTGAGAGTCTGTTCCAGGAACAGGTCCTGCCAGCCGCTCAGCAACAGCACCGGGATCTCGGTGCGTTCCAGCGCCTCGCGCAGATGCAATCTCGTCCAGAACGGATCGTCGGCCTGCGGGTGCTCGAGCCACGATTCGAACCAGGGCGCTCCGTCACCGAGCAGCGCGCGGCTGGATTCGCCCAGCGGCAAGCCGAGTGCGGCCTGGGTCACATTCCGCTGCGCGCGAGCCTGGCGCAACAGGACGCGCAGTCGACGCGGGTCCTCCTGATTGGCGACCAGATCACTCCAGCCCAGGAAGTCGTTGAGACCGAAAGACCCATGGCCCCAGCGGGGTCCACTGACGTCGTGTGGTCCGACCGTGATCACGGCCGCCTTCATCTCCGGCGGCGGATCCGCGAGCAGAGCCCACTGGGTGAAGCCCAGATAGGAGATTCCGACGGTGCCGAAAGTGCCCGTGAACCAGGGCTGTTCGCGTAGCCAGGCGACCGTGTCGGCGCCGTCGTCGATCTCGTGCACCATCGGGTCGAAGTCGCCGCCTGAGCCGAACGTTCCGCGAACACTCTGGATCAGCACGTGGTAGCCACGCGCGGCATACACCGAACCGAACATCGTGGCGAACGGCCAGCCGCGCCCATATGGTCCGCGGACCAACAGCGTGCCTGCCGGGCTCGTTGTTTCTGGCGCATAGTGGTCGGCAAGGAGCTCGACGCCATCGCGCATGGGTGCACGCAGCCGACGTTCGACGACGAAGTCGGTGGTCGGCGATGGCAGAGCCAGGACGTCGCCGAGTTTGCTGCTGAGCTTGCCGCCGAGTCTTCGGGCGGCTTGCCGCAACATCGGTTGCGGGCGGATTCTGGTGATCGGGGGAGCGTCGGTCACGCCTTCGAGGTTACGCAAGCCCGCAGCCAATTCACCTCACCAGTAGGCTGACGGGTTGTGACCAGTGACGACCGGCGTCCCACGTTGTGGGCCGTCAGCGACCTCCATACCGGACACACCGGCAATACGCCGGTGACCGAGTCGCTGCACCCGTCCTCGACCGAGGACTGGCTTATCGTAGCCGGCGATGTTGCCGAGCGCACCGACGAGATTCGCTGGGCGCTCGATCTGCTGCGCAAGAGGTTCGCGAAGGTCATCTGGATACCTGGCAACCATGAGTTGTGGACGACCACCCGCGACCCGATGCAGATCTTCGGCAAGGCCCGCTACGACTATCTGGTCAACATGTGCGATGAAATGGGCATCCTCACCCCCGAACACCCATATCCGGTATGGACCGAAGAAGGTGGTCCGGCGACCGTAGTGCCGATGTTCCTGCTATACGACTACTCGTTCCTGCCGCAGGGCGCGGGCACCAAGGCCGAGGGCCTGGCGATCGCCAAGGAACGCAACATCGTGGGCACCGACGAGTATCTGCTGTCCGCCGAGCCCTACTCGACGCGTGACGCATGGTGCCGTGATCGGGTCGATTACACCCGCAAGCGGCTCGAGGATCTGGACTGGATGATGCCGACCGTCCAGGTCAATCACTTCCCGATGGTGCGTGAACCCTGCGACGCCATGTTCTATCCCGAGTTCTCGCTGTGGTGCGGAACCACCGCGACTGCCGACTGGCACACGCGGTACAACGCAGTCTGCTCGGTCTACGGCCACCTCCACATCCCGCGGACCACTTGGTATGACGGCGTGCGGTTCGAGGAGGTGTCGGTCGGCTACCCACGGGAATGGCGCCGCCGCAGGCCCTATCGCTGGTTGCGGCAGATCCTGCCAGACCCGAACTATGCGCCGGGCTACCTCAACGAGTTCGGCGGACACTTCCAGATCACCCAGGAAATGCGCGATCACGCCGTCAAGGTACAGGATCGGATCGCGAGTCGGCGGGCATGATCTCGGCGACTCTGCTGGCAGGAGTGTTGCCCGGCTTCATCGACGCGCTGGCCGCCGCTGAGATGTACTCCGACCCCAAGGAGCTCGCACCGCTGCCCGAGGAGGAGTCGCTGATCGCCCGCTCGGTGGCCAAGCGGCGCAGCGAGTTCGTCACCGTGCGCTATTGCGCGCGTCAGGCGCTGGTGGACCTCGGTATGGAGCCGGTGCCGATCTTGAAGGGGGAGAAGGGCGAACCGCGCTGGCCCGACGGTGTCGTCGGCAGCCTCACACACTGTGAGGGTTTCCGTGGCGCTGCGGTCGGCCGCAGCGAGGAGGTCCGCTCGTTGGGAATCGACGCCGAACCGCACGGTGTACTGCCCGACGGGGTCCTCGATGCGATCAGTCTTGCCGCCGAGCGAGATCAGCTCCAGGCACTACCGGCCGGCGTGCACTGGGACCGGATGTTGTTCTGCGCCAAGGAAGCGACGTACAAAGCATGGTTTCCGTTGACGCGCAGATGGCTGGGCTTCGAGGACGCCCACATCACGTTCGACGTCGACGCTTCGGGCCAGTCGGGGACATTCACCTCGGCGATCCTCATTGATCCGGCCGCTTTGTCCGGACCGCCGCTGACGGCGTTGTCCGGTCGCTGGTCGGTGCGCAACGGCATCGCGTTGACCGCGATCGTGCTGTGACCGTCGCGGGCGGAAACGCGTCCGGATCAGCCGTCCCCGAGTTGGTCGGCCCCGGATTAGTGATTGTCGACAAACCTGGCGGGTTGACGAGCCACGACGTCGTGGGCCGGTGCCGGCGGTTCTTCGGTACCCGCAAGGTCGGCCACGCCGGAACGCTCGACCCGATGGCCACCGGGGTTCTGGTCGTCGGGATCGAACGGGCGACCAAGATCCTCGGTCTGTTGACCGCGACCGACAAGTCCTATTCGGCGACGATCCGACTCGGGCAGACGACATCAACCGAAGACGCTGAAGGTGTTATCATGCAATCAGTTTCGGCATCGCATATAACGGACGGGCAGATCAGTTCTGCGATCAGCCGATGGCGGGGCGACGTCGAACAGACCCCCTCGGCGGTCAGTGCGATAAAAGTCGACGGCACACGTTCCTACCAATTGGTTCGGGAGGGTCGCACCGTCGAACTGAAGCCGCGTCGAATCCGGATTCACCGCTTTGAGATGCGTGGTGTGAGGCGGGGTGCCGACGTACCCGATGTCTGTGACGGGGATGTCGTTGACGTGGATGTCGATGTCGACTGTTCGAGCGGCACATATATCCGTGCGCTCGCCCGCGACATCGGTGCCGGGCTCGGCGTCGGCGGGCATCTCACCGTGCTGCGACGTACCCGCGTCGGGACGTTCGGCCTCGACCAGGCCCGCACGCTGGAGCAGCTCGCGGAGGCGCCACAGTTGTCCTACAGCCTCGATGAGGCTTGCCTGCAAGCCTTTCCGCGGCGAGATATCTCTGCCGGTGAGGCTGAAGACGTGAGCCATGGTCGCGCTTTGCAGCCGGGGGGCCTCGATGGGGTGTACGCCGCCACCGCTGCCGACGGACGAGTCATCGCATTGCTGGAAGACGCCGGGCAACGAACGAAAAGCGTTGTCGTGGTGAGGCCCGCGACGCTGTGATGCCGATCAACCGGAGGCTTAACCGGAGCCGTTGCCAGGGTGGTCCAACGCTTACCTGGTCTTGTATGCGATCGAGTAGGTTAGCTTCCCCGGTTTAGGAGAATCGATGGGTTCAGACAGTGCGTCGAAAGCCTTCTCCCCAAACGAATCCAACTTTCCAAGCTGTGCCGCATCTCGCGAGTTGGCGATCTCGGCGTCCTCGGGAAGGGCCACGATAGCCTTAGCCACATTGCCCACCAGCGTCAAGTACGACGCCATCTCGTCGAGATTGAAATTGTCCAGCTGAAGGCTGGGGTCGGTCTGCGAACGTAACCATTGTCCCCAGTAGAACTCCTGGAAGGCAGGGCTGTTGTCATCCTGGCTGAAGCCGACGTCCCGCGCGAAATACAACACGCTGCGATAGCGGTCGTTGCCGAACTCCCTGAGGCCCAGCCGGGTTGGAAGCTGCTCGGGAGTGACGGGCTTGCCGTCGGCGTCCTCAAGCCAGGTCCAGCCCTGGGACTGCATTTCCTGCCAGAACGCCTCCGGGGTCAGATCGGAAAGGTTGCCGGTGATCTTCAGTCGGACATGCGTGTCCGGACCGCCCCCGGGTACGTCCCAGAACGAGGTCAGGGTGTGATGGCCGTCGGTTAGGTAGAGCTGCCCTCCGGGGCCGACGACTGCGGTCTTCATCTTGCCGATGGTCTCTGGCGTTTCGGAGCCGAGAGGCACCTCGCAGGTAAACGAGGCGGGATCGGCCAGACTCGCGTCGGGTCCTGCCGACTGAAGTCCCTCTTGACCATTGGTCGCACACCATGCATCGAGCAGCTGATTCGCCGGGTCGGGACCCATCGTGTAGCGGCCCAACCGGTAGTAGACCTCGTCGTAGCCCAGCGATGGCTGCGTCGGGTGCAGTTGATTTAGCGTGACATCCAATAGATCGCCGACAGCGGCCTCGCAGCTCCGTTCATTGCCGGCCGCACATGGCTGACCTTCTGTTTGTTCGGTGCTAGGTGCACCTCCGGTTTCGGTGCTGGGTGCATTGCACGCGGCCGCGCTAGCTGCGAGCAGTGTGAGTACGACGGCTGCGAGTTTTCTTCGGCCTGCGACCACTGTGAAACGTTTCTCCTTGCTGCCCGACCAGGATCGGGGCACGCTCGATGGTGGGGCAGATTATCCGTCGCCGACTGGGGCGGGAGTCGATGAATGGCTGGACGTGCACTCAAAGTTCACTGGCTGTCTACGTCGTTTGAGTGCGTTGGCTCGCTGGGCTCTTGCGTTAGGAGTACAGCGACTCGAACTGTGCGATCGACAACTCGATATCGCCCTTGACCGCACGCACCGCAGCGGCACCGATTGGGCCGAACAATGGAGCGCCGCCCAGATCCATCCTGACGGTGAACCTGCAGCCTTCCTCGGTAGCTGCGACCTTCAGCGTCAATGAGTACTTGGTACCGCCGACGCCGCGGCCACTGATCTCCAGAGTGGACGGCGGATCGAATGTGCGCACGGTCCAGGTGACGCGGTTGCGCATGCCTTTCGCTGCGGCCACCCCGATGACCTCGGTCCCGACGCAGAGTTCCTCGGGTAGATCCGAACGCCACCCCTGGTGCATGGTCATCCAGTCGCCCAGCGTGGCCAGATCGGATGCGTGTGCCCAGGCTTGGTCTGCCGGCATCGGCAGCGACCGCGACAACTCAAGTTTGGCCATTGATGGATCCTCCTATGTGACGACCCAGATCGCTTGTGCGGCCGGGCTTCCCAGCTCAACGGTGGCCTTGGATTCCTCGTCTGGCCCGGTGGCGGCCGGATTCTGCACGGTCACTGCGATCATCCCGGCGAAGTCGCGGCGGGCAACGACGTGCAACCGGGAGTCCAGGCTGATCCCGACGCTGTCGAAGTAGCGCAGCATTTCGGGATCCGCGTCGGAGATGCGTGCGACAGTGCCTGCTTCGCCGTTCTGGCAGGCTGAAAGCTGTCGCGCAGGGGGTGTCGGAACCTGGCCGTCGGCGGCCGGGATCGGATCACCGTGCGGATCGCGGGTCGGGTACCCGAGCTTGGCGTCGATCCGGTCCAGCATCCGGTCGGATACCGCGTGCTCCAGCACCTCGGCCTCGTCGTGCACCTCGTCCCAGCCGTAGCCGAGCTCGCACACCAGGAACGTCTCCATCAGACGGTGACGTCGCACCATCGCCAACGCTGCGCGCCTTCCCTCGTGGGTGAGCGTCACCGCGCCATACTTTTCGTGATCGACCAGCCCTTGTTCAGCGAGCTTGCGGATCGACTCCGAGGCCGTGCTTGCCGACACGCCGATGCGGGCGGCCAGCAATTTTGTGCTGACCTTCTCGTGTGACCATTCCTGGGCGGTCCAGATGGTTTTCAGATAGTCCTGCGCCACCGTTGTCAGATCGCTGTGCTTTCCGGCAGGACTCACGCAACAAAGTTTAGGCAATGGTGACCTCATCTGTTGGCTCTGATGGCCTGCAGTGCCGTCCTGGACGTAGGCTGGCGACGTGCAGCGCTGGCGGGGGCAGGATGAAATCCCCACCGACTGGGGCCGATGTGTCCTCACCATCGGTGTGTTCGACGGTGTCCACCGGGGTCACCAGGAGCTGATCGGCCGTGCTGTTAAAGCGGGACGCTCGCGCGGTATCCCGACGGTCTTGATGACCTTCGATCCGCACCCGATGGAGGTCGTCTTCCCCGGCAGCCATCCGGCGCAGCTGACCACCCTCACCCGGCGCGCGGAGCTGGTCGAGGAAATGGGCATCGACGTCTTTCTCGTCATGCCCTTCACACCGGACTTCATGAAGCTCACTCCCGACCGCTACGTGCACGAACTGCTGATCGAGCGGCTCCACGTGGTCGAGGTCCTGGTCGGCGAGAACTTCACGTTCGGCAAGAAGGCGGCAGGCGATGTCGCCCTGCTCCGAAACGCCGGCGAACGTTTCGGATTCGCCGTCGATTCCCTGACCTTGGTGTCCGAAGTGGCAGAACCCGCACAACACGAGCCGGTGACGTTCTCTTCGACCTACATCCGGTCCTGTGTCGATGCCGGCGACATGGTCGCGGCAGCAGAGGCGTTGGGCCGCGCCCATCGGGTGGAGGGTGTGGTGGTCCGCGGCGAAGGTCGGGGCAAGGTTCTCGGTTTCCCGACCGCGAACGTCGCCCCACCCATGTATTCCGCGATCCCGGCGGACGGCGTTTACGCAGCCTGGTTCACCGTTCTCGGGTACGGCCCCGTCGTCGGCTCCGTGGCCCCGGGCGAGCGCTATCAGGCCGCGGTGTCCGTGGGAACTAACCCGACCTTCTCCGGCCGCACCCGCACAGTGGAAGCCTATGTTCTGGACGCGACCGCCGATCTCTACGGCCAGCATGTGGCCGTAGATTTCGTCGCGCGCCTGCGCGGGCAGGAGAAGTTCAACTCGGTGGCTGACCTGCTCTCTGCGATGAGCGCCGACACCGACCGCGCGCGCGCCATCCTCTCCGCGCAGTGACAGACGCGTGCTGAGCCGCGGTGACGATTCGCCGCTTGGTCATCGCCGCTGCTAAGCTCCAGTCCCGTCTGGCACACGCTGCAGTTCGCGGTGGCTGTGCTCATCGGAGTTCCTCCGGGATCTCTCCGACCTTTGATCGCGGACCGATGTGATGGAGTTAATTCGTGGCGCTCACAGCCGAACAGAAAAAAGACATTCTGGGCCAGTACGGCCTGCACGAAACCGATACGGGTTCGCCAGAGGCGCAGGTCGCACTGCTGACCAGGCGGATCTCGGACCTCACCGAGCATCTGAAGTCACACAAGCACGATCACCACTCGCGTCGCGGTCTGCTGCTGCTGGTCGGCCGTCGTCGCCGACTGCTCAAGTACGTCGCCCAGGTCGACGTGAGCCGATACCGCAAATTGATCGAACAACTCGGCCTGCGTCGCTGACCCGAAACTTCACCATCTGCGTTGAGCACCCGGTGTGAATGTCGTGAATGGTCTGCCAAGCCCAGCAACGGGCCGGATTAGGGATCGCGGCTATGCCGGGATGTACGATGAGGGCGTTCGCTGGCCGTAGGGCGCGAACAACCGGGTGCGGTCCTCGCAGATCCGCGTGCATCGCCCCCGCGTGACACGACAGGTACCGCCCGATCGCGCGGTCTTCGGTAGTGGCTGCCGGATGAACTCCGGCCGCTTCGATCGACGGCCGTCGAAGCATTCGGGTAGGTCTTCTCGGGGCCACTCGAGGTTGTCTGCAACTTTGCGCATTCAACGTGGGGTGCTCACGCGAAACAGCTGAATGACGACCCAGAAAGGCCGTACGGACGTCCATGTCTGTAGTTGAAATTGAAGACGGCGTGTTCGAATCGACCGCCGTGATCGACAATGGGAGCTTCGGCACCCGCACCATCCGCTTCGAGACCGGCCGTTTGGCCAAGCAGGCCGCCGGCTCGGTGGTCGCCTACCTCGACGACGAGACCATGCTGCTGTCGGCCACCACCGCCGGCAAGACGCCGAAAGACCACTTCGACTTCTTCCCGCTCACCATCGATGTCGAGGAGCGGATGTACGCCGCCGGGCGCATCCCCGGCTCGTTCTTCCGGCGTGAGGGCCGCCCGTCCACGGACGCCATCCTCACCTGCCGCCTTATCGACCGGCCCCTGCGCCCGACGTTCATCGCCGGTTTGCGTAACGAGGTCCAGGTCGTCGTCACCGTCATGAGCCTTGATCCCAAGGATCTCTACGACGTCTTGGCCATCAACGCTGCCTCGGCATCAACCCAGATCTCGGGCCTGCCGTTCACCGGCCCGGTCGGAGGCGTGCGCGTCGCGCTGATCTCCACTCCGGAAAACAAGGCAGGCCAGTGGGTGGCTTTCCCCACGGTGGAGCAGCTTGAGGGCGCGCTCTTCGACATGGTGGTGGCGGGCCGCAAGGCCGGCGATCCCGGCAACGAAGATGTGGCCATCATGATGGTCGAGGCCGAGGCGACCGACAAGGTCATCGAGCTGATCGCCGGTGGAGCAGGTGCGCCCACGGAGTCCGTGGTGGCTGCCGGCCTCGAGGCCGCCAAGCCGTTCATCGCCGCGCTGTGCACTGCTCAGCAGGAGCTGGCCGACAAGGTTGTAGATTCGGGCAAGCCGGCGCTTGAATTCCCGGTCTTTCCCGAGTACCAGGACGACGTGTTCGACGCCGTTTCCTCGGCTGCGGCCGATGAGCTGTCCAAGGCTCTGACCATCGCGGGCAAGGAGGAGCGCAACAGCCGCACCGACGAGATCAAGGCCGAGGTGCTCAGCCGGCTGGGCGACACCTTCGCGGGACGCGAAAAGGAGATCGGCGCGGCGTACCGCTCGCTGACCAAGAACCTGGTCCGCCAGCGCATCCTGACCGATCACTTCCGCATCGACGGACGCGGTGTCACCGATATCCGGGCGCTCTCGGCTGAAGTGGCCGTCGTGCCGAGGGCTCACGGCAGCGCGATCTTCGAGCGTGGCGAGACCCAGATCCTGGGCGTCACCACGTTGGACATGGTCAAAATGGCGCAGCAGATCGACTCGCTGGGACCTGAGAGCAAAAAGCGGTACATGCACCACTACAATTTTCCGCCGTACTCGACCGGTGAGACCGGCCGCGTCGGTTCGCCCAAGCGTCGCGAGATCGGCCATGGTGCGCTCGCCGAGCGGGCCCTGATGCCCGTGCTGCCGACAGTCGAGGAATTCCCCTACGCGATCCGCCAGGTGTCGGAAGCCCTGAGCTCCAACGGCTCGACATCGATGGGTTCGGTGTGCGCGTCGACGCTGGCCATGCTGAACGCCGGTGTGCCGCTGAAGGCTCCGGTCGCAGGCATCGCGATGGGGCTCGTGTCCGACGATGTGGAAGTAGCGGCCGAAGGTGGGGCTGGCACCACGTCGGAGCGTCGATTCGTCACGCTGACCGATATCCTCGGCGCCGAGGACGCCTTCGGTGACATGGACTTCAAGTGCGCAGGCACCAAGGACTTCGTCACCGCGCTGCAGCTCGACACCAAGCTCGACGGGATTCCCTCCAAGATT
>JAHZIT010000051.1 GCA_022601275.1 Actinomycetes bacterium | reverse complement strand
GGCGGACTTCCTGCGTCCGGCTGAGGTGGTGGACCTCGTCGATGACCGCGATGCCACGCGCGAGTATCTGGACGCGGTGCAGGAGTATGTCACCGCTTTCGACGTCGCCGAAGCAGAGGTGATCAGGCGTCGGCGCGACGGCTTCTCGGGCGAGGAGCAGGAGCGCCTCGCCCGAGCGCAACGGCTGTTGCGGGTGTCGGCGGACGGTGCGGCGACGCCGCAGGAACGCGAGCGGGCTTATCGCCTGGCGCGGCGGGAGCTCGACGGGTTGATCGTGCTGCCCGAGCGCGCGCGTGTCGCGCTCGAACGGGGCATTTCCGGCGAGCTCGGCAGTTAGCCGGCCGTCAGCTCCGCGTCGGCGACATCCAACGCGCGATCCAGGATGGCCACGCCTTCGCGCGCCAGCTCATCGGTGACGATGCACGGCGGCACGACGTGGATGCGGTTGTAGTTCGCGAACGGCAGTAGCCCGGCCTTCTTGCACTCCCCGATCACCGTGTTCATTGCCGCGCTGGAGCTGCCGTAAGGCGCCAGCGGTTCCCTGGTCACTGGATCGGCGACCAGCTCGACTGCCCAGAACACGCCCGCGCCGCGCACCTCGCCGACGCAGCGATGCCGAGCGGCCATCTGTTGCAGCGCGGGGGCCAGCACGTCGTTCCCGATGCGTGCGGCGTTCTCCACGATGCCTTCCTCGGCCATGGCATTGATGGTGGCGACCGCGGCGGCCGTGGCCAGCGGATGACCCGAGTAGGTCAGCCCACCTGGGTACGCGCGATGGGAAAAAGTGTCCGCGATCGCGGGACTGATGGCCACGCCCCCGAGGGGCACGTAACCGGAATTCACCCCCTTGGCGAAGGTCAGCAGGTCCGGCGTGACATCAAAATGGTCTATGGAAAACCACTTTCCGCAGCGGCCGAAGCCCGCCATCACCTCATCGGCGATGAAGATGATGCCGTATTCGTCGCACAGGGCCCGCACTCCGGCGACGTATCCGGCCGGCGGAACCATGATGCCGGCAGTTCCAGGGATCGGCTCGAGGATGATCGCCGCGATGGTGGACGGTCCTTCCATCCGGATGACTTCACCTAGATGGGCCAGCGCGCGTTCGCATTCCTCGGCCTCGGTGGTGGCGTGAAACTGGGACCGGTAAAGGAAGGGACCGAAGAAGTGGACGACGCCCGCGCCGCCGTGGTCGTTGGGCCAGCGCCGTGGATCTCCGGTGAGGTTGATCGCAGTGTCGGTGCCGCCGTGGTACGAGCGGTAGCGGGAGAGCACCTTGTGGCGGCCGGTATGCAGGCGTGCCATCCGCACCGCGTGTTCAACGGCTTCTGCACCGCCATTGGTGAAGAAAACTCTGTTCAGATCACCGGGCGTGCGTTCGGCGATCAGCCGCGCTGCTTCGGAGCGGGCGTCGTTGGCGTGCTGGGGTGCCACCGTGCAAAGTTTCGCGGCCTGCTCGGCGATGGCGGCGACAACCTTCGGATGCTGGTGGCCGATGTTGGTGTTGACCAGCATCGAGGAGAAATCGAGCAGCCGGTTGCCGTTGCCGTCCCAGACGTGGCAGCCCTCGGATGCGACGATCGTCATCGGGGTGATCTCGGCTTGCGCGGACCACGAGTGAAACACGTGGGCGCGGTCGAGTTCGTAGGCCCGAGTGGCCTGCGCGCGAGCGGCCTCGACGCTGAGGCCGTTGGGCAGCACCGAAGTGTGGTTTTGCATAGTCAAGACGGTGGGACCTGTTCGGGTCGTCAGCCCAGCGAAGCCTTCTCGAGCTCGCCCAGCGCATCGCCGGTGTACACGGCAAGCCGCTGAAGGTGCGGTAGGGCGTCGCGGCAGCCGATGAAGCCGAAGTTCATGCTGTCGGCGTAGCTCTGCAGTGTGACGTTCAGCGCCATCCCGTGCACCGGAATAGACACCGGATACGTCGCTTCCAATCGCGAACCGTTGAAGTACAGCGATTCCCGGGGGCCAGGCACGTTCGACACGCACAGGTTGAAGGTGTAGGGCCACGGTGGCCTCACGCCCGTCAAAGCGCCTGCGATCTGTCCGCTCGCCGGAGCCAGCAATGCCGCGCTGTAGGCGACGATGGCCGCCGGTGACATCGTCTGCAGCTGGGCCTTGGACGCTCGCGTGGCCGCCGTGATCGTTGCCAGCCGCTCGACCGGATCCTCGATGTCGGTGCCCATCGGGGCCAGGATGGCTCCCACTGCGTTGCCGCCGCCCTCGTCTCCCTTGGGCCGCACGTTGACCGGAAGGAACGCGATCAGCGAGCGCTCCGGTAGCTCGTCGATATCGGCCAGGAACTTACGCAGACCGCCGCCGATGATCGCCAGCGCGACGTCGTTGATGGTCGCGCCGTGCTGGGAACCGAGCGCCTTCAACCGGTCGAATTCATACTGCTGGGTGGCGAAGCGGCGGTTGCGGCTGATCCGCGCGTTCAGGATGCTGTGGGGCGCCGACACCGAGCCTGCGATGTGGCCGTACTCGCCGTCGCGCCGGATCTGGGTGTTGACCAGCGCGTTGGTGAGATCGACTGCGGAGCTGACCCCGCCGGTGACCGCTGAGCTGATGCCGCCGAGTGCGCGCATCGTGGTGGTCAATGGATTCAGCGAGATCCCCGAGTCCGCGGCCGGAGGACGCGATCGCGATGGCATGGGCACGTTGAAGAACATCCGGGTATCGCGCGCCTCCGGGTCTGGGGAGAGGCTGCGCGCCAGCATTTTCATCGCGCTGTAGCCGTCGACGAGCGCGTGGTGGATCTTCATGTAGAACGCGAAGCGTCCGCCCTCGAGTCCCTCGATGACGTGGATCTCCCACGGCGGCCGGGTCAGGTCGAGGTGATTGCTGTGCAGCCGGGAAACCAGGATGCCCAGCTCCCGTTCGTCGCCCGGACTCGCAAGGGCGGACCGTCGGACGTGATAGTCGAAATCGAAGTCCTCGTCGGTCACCCAATCGTGGACTGGGCTGAACTGCAACCTCGGGTGGGCCAGTTTACGGTTCCACGGTGCCACCACCTTCTGGCGCCGTGCATCGTCGATCATGTCCCGCAGGTAGTCGCGGGGTAGATCGGCGGGCGGTGTGAACGGCAGAAGCCCTGCGACGTGCATCTTCGAACTCGATGTCTCGCCGTAGATGAACATCAGGTCTTGCAACCCAAGCCTGGCACTGTCGTCGCTCAAGGGGTCTCCTGTGGCCGTAGCTGCTTGGTGTCTTCGTCTAGCGGTGTAGCTGATGGTGTAGGCAACGGTACGCCGGTGCGGTCAGGTTCCACAGAAAGTTTGAAAGGAGTTGCTGAACTGGTGCTCGGCGGGCTCGGCGTAGCGCGCGAATCCGGGTCGCTCCTCGAACGGGGATTTGACGGCCTCCAGCAGTCGCAGGAACGGCTCCAGGTCGCCCACGTTGGCAGCTGCCAATGCTTCCTCGACGAGGTGGTTGCGCGGGATGTAGATGGGGTTGACGAGATCCATCGCCGCCGGGTCGGGAGCCAGTGCCCGCCATCGGGTGGCCCAGGCGTCGAATCTCGCGAGGTCGATGAACTCGCCGCGGATCTGCTCGGCGTCTCCGCGAGCTGCCTGGCTGAGTCGGCGATAGAACGATGTGTGGTCGATCTGGTTCTGCTGCATCTGCGGGAGTAACTCGTCGATGAGCGGGGCCACCGCCTCGGCAGGAGCGTGCGCAACTCCGAGCTTGGCCCGCATGCCGGCCGACCAGCTCTGCTGGTAGCGGCCGGCGAACCCGCCCAGAGCCGCCTCCGCCAGCTCGACGGCGCGCTCGGTGTCTTCGGTGCCGGATACGAACAGCGGCAGTAGCGCTTCGGCGAAGCGGGTCAGATTCCACAGCGCGATCCCCGGCTGGTTGCCGTAGGCGTAGCGTCCGCCAGTGTCGATCGAGCTGAATACGGTTGCCGGATCGAAGCTCTCCATGAAGGCGCACGGTCCGTAGTCGATGGTCTCGCCGGAGATGGTCGTGTTGTCGGTGTTCATCACCCCGTGCACGAAACCGGCCAGCATCCATCGGGCGATCAGCTCGGCCTGAACGGTGCTGACCGCCTCGAGCAGGGCGACGTAGGGGTTGTCGGCCGCCGCCGCAGCCGGATGGTGCCGGGCGATCGCGTGGTCGGCCAGCCTCCGCAACAGGTCAAGGTTCCCCTTCGACCGAGAAATCTCCGCGGCGTACTGAAACGAGCCGACCCGAAGATGGCTGTCTGCCACGCGGGCGAGCACCGCCCCGGGCAACACCGTCTCCCGGTATACCGGCCGTCCTGTCTCGGCCACCGCGAGAGCGCGGGTAGTCGGGATGTGCAGTGCATGCATGGCCTCGCTGATGACGTACTCGCGCAGCATCGGTCCGATCGCGGCCAGTCCGTCGCCGCCCCGGGCGAACGGCGTCCGCCCCGAACCTTTGAGGTGGAGGTCACGTACCTGGCCGCCGGCGTCGACGATTTCACCGAGCAGCAATGCGCGGCCGTCCCCGAGGCGGGGGACGAAACCGCCGAACTGGTGGCCTGCGTAAGCCTGCGCGACGGGCGTCGCGTCCTCGGGGACCGTCGTCCCGACCAGCAGGCCCAGCCCTTCGGCGCTGCGCAACCAGGCGGGGTCGAGGCCGAGTTCGGCTGCCAGCGGCTCGTTGAGAATGACGAGTTTGGGCGCGGGCGCCGCTTCCGCCTGCCAATGCACCGCCAACTCGGGAAGCTCCCGGCCGAACCGGTCCTGCAATGCGATGCTCACCTCATCCAGCCTACTGAGACGGCGGAAGCACGGCGATCGCGTCGACCCCCTCCTTGATCGAGATCCGGCGGTCACTGTCCTCGAGCACCAACGTTCCCGTCGGCTCGGCGTATGCGCCGGCCTTCGGCAGGACCAGCGCGCGCTGGCCGGGCGCGACGTCGCCAGTCTGCAGCGCCGCGGCCGGCGGGGTGACCTCCTGGATGCTGCCGCTGCCTGCCGTGTCCAATTGCCACACCAGCGGCGAATACAACGTCGGCTGGTCGCACTGCCAGGTCGCCAGGCTCAGCCTCGGCGGGCCAGTCGGCGGCCACCACAGCTTGGGCACCCTTGAGCCGGTAGCGGCGTCCGGTTCCGCCACATCGAAGGTCTGCTGGTCGCCGTCGGCGCCGGTCAGTACCACGGATGCAGTCCCGCAGGCGCTGCCCGTGCCCTGGTACAGAGCGTATGCGAGCTGGGTACCGTCGGCGCTCAGCCGTGCCACCGAGACCGGTGAGTTCGCCTCGGCCTGGCCGAGCCTGGTCGGCGCACCTGGACCGCGCGCGACGTACAGGGTGTCAGGTCCACCGAACGGCGACGGTGGGGTCTCCACCCGTGCAATCACCGCGGTGCCGCCGCGAGCGACGAGCAGTCGCGACTCACCCGGGCGCACCCCGGCCGCCGGGGGGAGATCGACCGTCTGGCGCAGTACGGGTTGTGCGTCCGGGTCCGCCAAATCCAGCTGCATCAGCCGATTCGGCTGCTCCCACCAGACGATGGTGCTCCCGTCGCCGGTGCCCAGAACCGGTCCGACCGGCACCGGGCGAGTGGTTGTCTTCCTGGTATCGACCTCAATTGTGGCGACCCTGTTGTCGGTGGTGCGCGCGAAGAGGAACCTGCCGTCTGCGGTGGCAATAAGGTCGTTGGAGGGCTCGAAGGTACCCGGCGATGTGGCGATCACGCTGGTGCCATCGACGAGCCCGATCTCATCGAACGCCCGGTAGGCCAGGAGCGGTCCGGCCGACTTAGTCGGCGTCGGGTCGAACGGTGAGCTCGGGCGCGCCGGGGCGGAACCAGGCACGGAGTCCCCGACGGTGCAGGCCGCGACGAGGCCGGCGATCAGGACCAGCGTCGCGACCAAGGTGCACGATGTCTTCGGACTGCGCAGGATTCTCATAGTGGCTGTGCCACTAATGAAAGCTCAGTCCCGAGTGTGATCTTGCACGGGGTCGTCCGCGCAGCGCCCAGAATCTGGCTGTCGGTAGGGTGAACTTCCTCTGGCGGCGGGGATGTGAGGCCGAATGACCTGGAGACGACGGACGTCGGCGGGCCGCCGGGAACAGTCGATGTCAGATGTGGAGCAACGCTGTGAGTCTGAACACCATCGCCCTGGAGCTGGTGCCGCCGAATGTGGAACGGGGCCGCGAGCGGGCACTCGAGGACGCCGAAAAAGTACTGCGATGCTCAGCGGAGGCGGGCCTGGCCGGGCGAATCCGCCACGTCATGATCCCGGGAATGATCGAAGAGGATGACGATCGGCCCGTCGAGATGAAGCCGAAGCTGGATGTGCTCGACTTCTGGTCGATGATCAGGCCGGAGCTCCCGGGCATCAACGGCCTCTGCACTCAGGTGACCGCGTTCATGGATGAGCGCGCGCTGCGCGCCCGACTGACTCAGTTGGGTGACAGCGGTTTCGACGGGATCGCGTTCGTCGGCGTTCCCCGCACGCTCAACGACGGCGAGGGCACCGGCGTCGCGCCCACCGACGCGCTGTCGATTTTCGACAGCGTCGTCGACAACCGCGGCGTGATCCTGATCCCGACCCGGGAGGGCGAACAGGGGCGCTTCGAGTTCAAATGCAATCGGGGGGCCACCTACGGCATGACGCAGCTGCTGTACTCCGACGCGATCGTCGCGTTCCTCACCGAGTTCGCCGCCGTGACGGAGCACCGGCCCGAAATCCTGCTGTCGTTCGGATTTGTGCCCAAGGTCGAGGGCAAGGTCGGTCTGATCGACTGGCTGATCCAGGATCCGGGCAATGCGGCGGTGGCCGCCGAGCAGGAGTTCGTCAAGACGCTCGCCGGCAGCGAACCCGCCGAACGGCGCCACCTGATGCTCGATTTGTACAAGCGGGTGGTCGACGGGGTGGGTGCGCTCGGCTTCCCGTTGAGCGTCCACTTCGAGGCCACCTATGGCGTGAACACGCCTGCGTTCCAGACTTTCGCCGCCATGCTGGAGTACTGGTCGCCGGACCGGCCCTAGATGTCCGATCCGTCGAATGTCGACGTGCGGGCCCTGCGCGGGCGGCTGGACGGGCTGACGCTTCGTGATGGGGCCAGCCTCGGCCGCAGGCTCAAACGATTGCGAGCGCCCACTGTCGAACAGTTGGGTCGACTGAACCAGCAGTTCGCCGCAGCCGAAGCGCTCGTCGCGACCCGGATGGCCGCGGTCCCCGAGATCACCTATCCCGATCTGCCCGTCAGCGAGCGGCGGGACGACCTCGCCAAGGCCATCGCCGAGAATCAGGTTGTCGTGGTCGCCGGCGCGACCGGGTCCGGAAAAACCACACAGCTGCCGAAGATCTGTCTCGAACTCGGACGCGGCGTCCGGGGCACGATCGGCCACACCCAGCCGCGGCGGCTGGCCGCACGCACCGTCGCCCAGCGCATCGCCGACGAACTCGCCACACCGCTGGGCGATGCCGTGGGCTACTCCGTGCGCTTCAACGACCGCGCCGGCGACCGCACGCTGGTGAAGTTGATGACCGACGGAATCCTGCTCGCCGAGATCCAGCGTGATCGCCGGCTGCTGCGCTACGACACCCTCATTCTCGACGAGGCCCACGAACGCAGCCTCAACATCGACTTCCTGCTCGGCTATCTCCGGGAACTGCTGCCGCGGCGACCCGACCTGAAGGTGATCGTGACCTCGGCGACGATCGAGCCCGAGCGGTTCGCGACGCACTTCAATGGTGCGCCCATCGTCGAGGTGTCGGGCCGCACCTATCCCGTCGAAATCCGTTACCGTCCGCTGGAAGTCACTGTCTCCGCGGCCGGCTCCGGCAACGGGACTGACGATCCCGACGATCCCGACCACGAGGTCGTCCGCACCGAGCTTCGCGATCCGACCGAGGCCATCGTCGACGCGGTCGCCGAGCTGGCTGCCGAACCGCCGGGCGACGTGCTGGTGTTCCTGTCCGGTGAGCGCGAGATCCGCGATACCCGTGAAGCACTCGGCAGCGCTGTCGGTCCGGACATCGAGGTGCTTCCGCTGTACGCGAGACTGCCGACCGCCGAACAACAGAAGGTCTTCGTTCCGAGCCGGGCGAAACGCCGTGTCGTGCTGGCCACCAACGTCGCCGAGACGTCGCTGACCGTTCCCGGAATCCGTTACGTGGTCGATCCCGGCACCGCACGCATCTCGCGATACAGCCGCCGAACCAAAGTGCAGCGCTTGCCCATCGAGCCCATTTCGCAGGCCTCGGCGCAGCAGCGGGCCGGGCGATGCGGACGAACCGCTCCGGGGGTGTGTATCCGGCTCTACCCCGAAGCCGACTTCGACGCTCGTCCCCGCTATACCGACCCCGAACTGCTCCGCACCAACCTCGCGGCCGTCATCCTGCAGATGGCTGCTCTCGATCTCGGTGCGGTGGAGGACTTCGGGTTCCTGGACCCGCCCGACGCGCGCAGCGTCCGTGACGGCGTGACCCTGCTGCAGGAACTCGGCGCCTTCGATGAGTATGGAGCGCTGACCGACACCGGCCGCAGGCTGGCCAAGATCCCGGTGGATCCGCGGCTGGGCAGAATGCTGCTTCAGGCCGATACCGAAGGGTGCGTGCGTGAGGTGCTGGTGCTCGCCGCGGCACTGTCGATTCCAGACCCGCGCGAAAGACCCGCCGACCGGGAGGAATCCGCCCGGGAGAAGCACGCCAGATTCGCCGATGCACGCTCGGATTTCGCTTCCTACCTCAACCTGTGGCACTACCTCGGCGAGCAGCGGAAGGAGCGCTCCGGCAGCTCCTTTCGGCGGATGTGCCGCCAGGAATACTTGCACTACCTGCGTATCCGGGAGTGGCAGGATCTGGTCGGTCAGCTGCGCGCCATCTGCCGCGATCTGGGTATCCGTGAGTAGGACGATCCTGCGGACACCGCAGCGGTGCACGCCGCGCTGACTGCGGGATTGCTGTCACACATCGGGCTGCGGGAGGGCGACGGACGTACCTACCAGGGTGCCCGCAACTCGAAGTTCGTCCTCGCGCCGGGCTCGGTGCTCACCCGCCACCCCCCGCGGTGGGTCCTGGTTGCCGATCTCGTCGAAACCAGCAGGCTCTACGGGCGCACCGCGGCGCGAATCGAGCCGGAGTCGGTCGAACGTCTTGCCGGACATCTGGTGCAGAGGAAATACAGCGAGCCGCATTGGGATGCCGAGCGCGGGGAGGCGATGGCCTACGAGAGGGTGACGCTCTACGGGCTTCCGATCATCGCGCGCCGCCGTGTCGGCTACGGGCAGATCGATCCGGAGGCGGCCCGGGAGTTGTTCATCCGGCATGCGCTCGTCGACGGCGAGTGGGAGACCCGACACCATTTCTTCAGAGACAACGCGCAGTTGCGTCTAGAACTCGCCGCACTCGAGGAACGCGCCCGCCGTCGGGACCTGCTCGCCGATGACGACGACATCTATCGTTTCTACGACTCGCGCATTCCCGAGGACATCGTATCGGTGCGCCATTTCGACGGTTGGTGGCGCAAACAGCGCCGGCGCGCTCCGGATTTGCTCACCCTGAGCCGCGACGACCTGATGCGCAGCGAGGAAGACACCGACCATCCGGAGACCTGGCAGTCAGGTGATCTGAGGCTGCCGCTGTCCTACCGGTACGACCCGAACGCCGCCGATGACGGTGTCACCGTGCATGTTCCGGTCGACGTGCTGGCCCGACTGGGCGGTGATGACTTCGCCTGGCAGGTCCCCGCGCTGCGCGAGGAGCTCCTCACCGCGTTGATTCGCAGTCTGCCCAAGGAACTGCGGCGCAACTTCGTACCGGCCCCCGACACCGCCCGGGCGTTGCTCAGGGAAATCCCACCCGACATCGAATCGCTGTTGGACGCGGTACAGCGCGAACTGCAAAGGATGACAGGGATTCTCGTTCCCGTCGATGCGTTCGATCTCGACAAACTGCCGCGGCACCTCCGGGTGACCTTCGCCGTCGAAGCCGCAGACGGCGCCGTAGTGGCGCGGGGTAAGAACCTCGCTGAACTTCAGGATCACCTCGCCGCACCCGCCCGGCAGGCGGTGGCCGCCGCGTTGGCGGGTGGACTGGAGCGCTCAGGTCTGCGGGACTGGCCAGAGGATCTAGACGAATTGCCCAGGGTCGTCGAGAGCAGCGGAAGTTCCGGACATGCGGTCCGCGGTTATCCGGCGCTGGTCGACCGGGTTGCGGCGGTGGATATTCGGGTGTTCGCGACACCCGGTGAGCAGGCCGCCAGCGCAGCGTCGGGAAGCCTGCGACTGTTGCGGCTGGCCGGGCCGCCGATTGCGAAATCGGTTGAGCGGATGCTTGATACACGGACCAAGCTGGTGCTGGGTAGCAACCCCGACGGATCGCTGGCTGCGCTGCTCGAGGACTGTGCCGATGCGGCCGTCGCGCGGCTTGTCGCGAAGCCGGTCTGGACCAGACATGAGTTCGATTCTGCGCGAGCCCGATTGGCTGACGCACTGGCGCCCACCACCCTGGAAGTAGCACGCCGCGTCGAGAAGGTGCTCGCTGCCCTGCACCAGGTGCAGGGCACACTGCCGGATGCGCCGACCCCCGCGCAGTCCGAGGCAGTCGCCGACATTCGCGGCCAACTGGCGCGGCTGATGCCTGCCGGATTCGTCGCGGCTGCCGGTGCTGGTCGTCTCGGTGATCTAGCTCGGTACCTGGCCGCGGTAAAACGCCGCCTGGAACGGTTGCCGCAGGCGCCGGCCGCCGACCGGGACCGAATGGCCCGAATAGCCGTGGTTCAGGACGCCTACGATGAACTCCTTTCGGCGCTGTCACCGGCGAGGGCAGGGTCCGCCGAGGTCCGCGACATCGCATGGCTCATCGAGGAGTTCAGGGTCAGCTTATGGGCGCAGCAACTCGGGACCGCGCGTCCGGTCAGCGAACAACGGATATTTCGCGCGCTGGATGCGATCCACGATTAAGGTGCGGTGGCCTGACTGGCCGGGTCGATGAGGATTTTGGCGTGCGCTTCGGGGTCGCCGAGAGCCTCGAACGCCGCCGCGACGCCGTCCAGGCCGACGGTTCCGGTCACCAGCGCCGAAGCGTCCAACTTTCCGTCGGCGAGCATGTGCAGCGTGTCACGGAACTCCAAAGGCGTGTAACCGAAGACGAACCGCATGTCGATCTCCTTGCCGACAGCCATGGCGGGCCGCAACTTGTCGTCGCCCATACATACGCCGACGACGACGATCCGCGACGCCAGCGGTGCCGCACCGACCACACCGTCGATCATTCCGGGAACGCCGACGCACTCGAAGATCACCGGCCGCTTGGGGGCCGTGCCGCCGAGGCGGTCCATCGCCCGATAGACGTGCGACCATCCCGGCAGGCGTCGCAGCTTCTGCATCGATCCCACCCCGAGTTCGTAGAGCGCGGGCAGGCTGGTGAGCCCCTGCTGCTTGGCGGGCACGGCGGAATAGGGGGAACCGACCGCGGGATCGACGACGATGTGAGCGCCGCATCGGGCGGCCAAAGCGCGCCGCCCCGGCGAGAAGTCGCTCGCCACGATGGTGTCTACGCCTCGGGCCTTCAGGTGGCAGATGACGGCCAATCCGACCGGTCCGCAGCCGAGCACGATGGCAACGTCCTTGCGACCGATCTCGCTACGCCGGATCGCGTGGTAGGCCACCGCCATCGGCTCGGTCAGCGCGGCGGTCGCGGCGTCCAGGCCGTTGGGCACGACGAACGTCATCGCCGCCTCCGCCAGCACCTGCTCGGCGTAGCCGCCGGGCGCCACCGGGGACAGGCCGGTGAGGTGCACCCCGCCCTGGGCCCGGACGAGCGGAAAGGACACCACGGTAGTTCCCGGTGCGAACTCCTTGCCCACCTTGCGCCCGCGCTCAGCGACCGCCCCGCAGAACTCGTGGCCCATAACGACCGGGGTGTCGCTGCGCATGAAGTCCGTGTAGCCGCCCTCGGCCATCACCTCGGTGAGTTCGTCGGCGTGATCCTTGGCGTGCAGATCCGATCCGCAGATGCCGCAGCGCAGCACGTCGAGGACGATCTGCCCGTCGGCGGGCCGGGGATCGGGCAGGCTGACCACTTCGAGTGTGCTGCTTACACAGCTGACCGCTTTCATTCCACCATCGTTGCACGGTAGAACGACGGTATGAGGAAGCTGCGGATGTGGGTGAGCTCGGTCGTCACCATCTCGATCGGGTGCGTCGTCGCTGCCCCGGTTGCCCACGCCGGCCCGGGTGATGCGGTCGTCCCGGGTGATGCCGCCGTCCCGGTGATAGAGCCCGTTGTGCTGGAGGAGATCGCGCACGACCCCGAAGCCTTCACCCAGGGGCTCGAGATTGCCGGATCGGTTCTCTACGAGGGCACCGGGCTTGCCGGGGCGTCACAGTTGCGCGAGCTCGACCCGGCCACCGGCGAGGTGCGCCGTCAGTCGCAGATCCCGGACGCCTACTTCGGCGAGGGGATCACCGTCGTGGGGGAACGAATATGGCAGCTCACCTACCAGGACGGGGTGGTGGTCGAATGGGACGCGGCGGCGCTGGTCCCGGTGCGGGAGGTGCCGCTGGACGGGGAGGGTTGGGGCCTGTGCTTCGACGGCGAGCGGCTGATCCGCAGCGACGGCACCAGCCGACTTTGGTTCCATGATCCCGATAGCATGGCTGAAATCGGCGGTATCGACGTCACCCGGGACGGTCGGGCCCTGGCCGGGCTCAACGAACTGGAGTGCGTCGGCGGGCTGGTCTGGGCCAACCTCTGGCCCAGTGACCAGATCGTCCGCATCGACCCCGGGACCGGTGCGGTCAACCTCGTCGTCGACGCCGCAGGACTGCGGGCTCGCGGAATACCGCCCAGCGCGAGGGTTCTCAACGGAATCGCACACGTCCAGGGCAGCGAGTTCCTGGTCACCGGCAAGGAATGGCCGAAGATGTTTCGCGTCCAGCTGGGACAGTAGGGCGCCCGACATGATCAGTCTGGTCGGCGCATGACGCGCCAACGCGTCGTCATCGCCGGGATGGGCGATACCGGGGTGCTGACGGCAATCAAGCTGGCGAACCATGCCGAGGTGGTCGGCATATCCGCAAAGCCCGGTCTGGTCAGCGGGCAAGAACTCGGCTGGCGGCTGGCGCATCCCGATCAGTGGGCTCAGCACAACTGGATTCCGTTCGGCCGGTTCCGCGGCTTGGACCGGGTGCGCAGCGTCCACGGCACCCTGACCGGTGTCGACCTGGCCTCCCGCACCGTTGCGGTGCGGCGCGCTGACGGTTCTATGACAGACATTCCCTACGACACGCTGGTGATCTCCACCGGAGTCACCAACGGTTTCTGGAGGCAGCCGGCGCTGCAGACAGCGGCCGAGGTCGGTGTGGACCTGCGCGCTCGGCACGAGCGGCTCGCAGCGGCCGGTTCGGTGATCGTCATCGGGGGCGGCGCCGCAGCCGTCAGCAGCGCCGCGAACATCGCCATCACCTGGCCCGACAAACGCGTCGATCTCTACTATCCGGGCGAACGCGCGCTGGCCGGCCATCATCGGCGTACCTGGGAGAGAGTTCGGCGCAGGTTGGCCGACGCCGGGGTGGGGTTGCATCCCGGTCACCGCGCCGTGCTCGCCACGGGGTTCACCGGTGACGAGCTGACCGCAGATCCCGTGCACTGGAGCACCGGACAGCCGACGGCATCCGCCGACGCGGTGCTGTGGGCGGTGGGGCGGGTGCGTCCCAACACCGACTGGCTGCCCCCGACAATCCTCGACGAGCGGGGATTCGTCCGCGTCACCCCTGAGCTGCAGGTACCGGGGCATCCCGAGTTGTTCGCGGTCGGGGATGTCGCCGCCACCGACGCGCTGCGAAGTTCTGCTCGCAACCGCGCCGACGTGCTGGTCGCCCACAACGTGCGCGCGGCGGTTACCGGGAAAGGCCTGCGCCGGTATCGCCCACCCAAGCGTCGGTGGGGGTCGGTGCTCGGTATCCAGCCCGATGGGCTCGAGGTGTTCGCCCCCAACGGCAGGGCTTTCCGGTTTCCGGCCTGGGCGTTCGACCGGGTGCTGATGCCGTGGATCGTGAAGTGGGGCATCTACCGCGGAGTGCGGGAAGAGTAGCTATCGCAGACGCGGTATCTCGGCGTTGATCCGGTCCAGTAGCGCGGTGTACCGGTCTGCCTCGGGGTGCCTGCCGGGCTTGCCGCTGCTGACCACGGCTGCCGACAACCCTCGCGTCGGGTCGGCCCACATCGCGATGTCGGTGAGCCCGGTGTGGCCGAACGCTGCCGAGCAGTCCCGGCCGAACGGGCCGAATCTCTTCGACCCGAGCATGTAGCCGGTGCCCCACCGCGTCGGAGAGAGCCCGGTTGCGATGTCGGGGCGCAGTCGTCGGCACTCGGCGGTGGCGGTTCGTAGAGTCTCCCGTGACATCACCCGCACGCCATCGAGTTCACCTCCGCGGCAAAGAATTTCGGCGAAACGAGAGAGTTCGTTGGCATTGGAGACCGTGTTGGACGACGGGATGACGCCGGTGAGGAACTGTCGTGTGTTCGAATACGGGATAATTTGGGTCATGGTGCCGCCCAGCGCCGTCTTGAATGCCTTGGCAACCGGAGCGGGCAGCGGCTTGCCGGTGACCTGACTGGGCGCGACCAATGGAACGTCCTGTGCCGCAACGCCATAGTTGGTCCATCGGAAGCCGAGCGGTTCCAGTATTTCTGCGTCCAGAATATCGCGGATATTGCGTCCCGTTGCTGCTGAGATTATTTCGCGCATGAGTGGCCCCCACGTCACCCCGTGGTAGATGTGGATCAGGCCCGGCCGATGCATCGGCTTCATCCTGCCCAGCATCTCTCGCACGTAGTCGCTGTCGTCCATCCGCTTGAGGTCGGGCCTGGGTCCGGTGGCGAAGGGCACCCCCGCGCTGTGGGTCAGCACATGGCGGATCGTCGTGCGGTCCTTGCCGTGGCTGGTGTAATCCGGCAGGTAGTCGCACACGCGGTCGTCGAGGGAGAAATACCCGCGTTCGACAAGCATGTGCGCGACCGTGGTGGTGATCGCTTTGGCGGCGGAGTACACGCAGAACGGAGTCTCGGTGGAGACCAGGATTTTTTCGGCGCCGATTTTTTCGGCGCCGATGTCTGCGGCGCGGCGCGGGTCGGCCGGCCCGTTCCCCCAACCGTGACCGATCGCCCGGTCGAGGATCACCCGGCCGTCGCGGCGCAGGCACAGCTGAATCGCCGGCTGAAAGCCGGCCGCATACCAGTGCCGGGCCGCCTGCCAGATCCGTTCCACTGCCGCCGGGTCGATATCGGAGTGGTCTTCGCGGCCGACGGAGGTGACCTCATCCAGATCCGCTGGGACCTGGATTCTGCTTCTCTCGTCGGAGACGACAACCTTGCCCGGGCTCATGGCGGCCCAGCGGAGAAGAAGCCGCTGCCGATGAGGCCCGTCAGCTCACCGAGCAGGTCGCCGGGTCCGGGTTGCGGCGGCGGAGGCGCGTCGGTGAGTTGCCACGTCTGGCAGTCACTGGTGGAGAAGGTGGTGTCGGTCGGCAGGATCTGGACGAACGCCGGTTTCTTGGTGAGTGCATTGTCGAGCAGTTCGTCGCCCGCGGTGCGCTTCCAATAGCAGGCGCCGCCGTCCACCGGGCCCGCGGACTGATAGGAACCCGGCGCGATGTCGATGCCGACGGCATACGACCCGTCGGCATCGATGGTAGTGCTGAGTCCGGCCGGCATCTCCGCAGGTGCGGGCGTCGGCGGCGTCGGGGGAGCGGGTTGGGCCACGGCCTGCGGAGCTGCGGCCCACCACCCTGAAAGCACCACCGCGGCCGTCGCGGCTCTCATCATCGGGCTCATCGCAAACAATTCTAAGTGCCGGATCCAAGTGCCGGCGCGATAGCGTGGGGTCCGTGAAGTTGGATTTGTGTACGACGCTGCGAACGTGAGGCGGACATGAGCTACCCGAGCCTGCCGAGTAACCTCCCGCAGACCCCGACCTGCTACCGACACCCCGACCGGCCGACCTACGTCCGCTGCACCCGCTGCAACCAGTTCATCTGCCCCGAGTGCATGCATGGTGCCGCGGTCGGTCACCAGTGTGCGGATTGTGTCGCTGCGGCCGCCCGCACCGTGCGTCCGGTCACAACGTCGTTCGGCGCTCAGCCGCAAAGGTCAGCTGTCCCCGTCGTCACTTACGTGCTGATCGGGATCAACTTGGCGGTTTTCGTCCTGCAGAACATATCCCCAGACGTGCTTCGCGCCATGGTGCTATGGCCGCCCGCCGTAGCCGATGGCGATCTGTATCGACTGCTGACATCGGCGTTCCTACACTTCGGATTCGCACACATCGCGTTCAACATGTTGGCGCTCTACTTTGTGGGTCCGCCGCTGGAGATGGCGCTGGGTCGGCTGCGCTTCAGCGCCCTCTACCTGCTCAGCGCGCTGGGCGGTTCGGTTCTGGTGTACCTCTTGACCTTGAATGCGGCCACCGCCGGTGCGTCCGGCGCGGTGTTCGGTCTGTTCGGCGCCACCTTCGTCGTGGGTAAGAAGCTGAACATGGATGTTCGTGCCGTCGTCGCGATCATCGGGTTGAATCTCGCGTTCACCTTCGTCATCCCACTGTTCACGTCGCAGAACATCAGCTGGCAGGGCCACATCGGCGGGCTGGTCACCGGCGCAGCAGTGGCCGCCGCATACGCCTACGCCCCCCGACAGCAGCGGAATCTGGTGCAGGCGGGCGCCACCGTCGCGGTGGCCGCGGCATTCGTCGCCCTGATCTGGTGGCGCACCATAGAGTTGCGGTCGATGTTCGGCGTCGGCTAAGTAACTTACCGCGTGTTCAGCCTCGATCCGGGGCTCGACGGGGTATGAGTGGTTGATGCTCGGTCTGCCCGATCGCATACGTGCCTGTCTGTTCGATCTCGATGGCGTGCTCACCGACACCGCCAGCGTCCACCGGCGGGCGTGGAAGGTGATGTTCGACGAGTATCTGCACGCTCGCGCTGCATCTTCTGGGGAGCGGTTCCTGGCCTTCGACGAGCGCTTCGATTACGAGACCTACGTCGACGGCAAGCCGCGCGACGACGGGATCCGCTCATTTCTGGCAAGCCGCGACATCACCGTCGATGACGATGCGATCAGCGATATGGGCAGCCGCAAGAACCACCTCTTCCTGGAGCAGCTGCACACCGACGGGGTGACGGTGTTCGAGGAGTCCCGGCGGTATCTGCAGGTCGCCGTCGACGCGGGCTTGCGTCGTGCGGTCGTGTCCTCGAGCGCCAATACTCGCGAGATTCTCGAACTGACCGGGCTGGATGCCTACGTCGAGTGCCGGGTGGACGGTGTCACGCTGCGCACCGAGAACATCGCGGGGAAGCCCGCACCGGACTCTTTTCTACGGGCCGCGCAGCTACTCGACGTGGACCCCGCCGATGCGGCCGTCTTCGAGGACGCCCTGTCCGGGGTAGCTGCGGGCCGGGCGGGAGGTTTCGGTCTGGTGGTAGGTGTCGATCGCACAGGGCAGTCAGAAGCATTGCGGGACAACGGCGCCGACATTGTCGTGAATGACCTCGGGGAGTTGCTCGAGTAATGGCTTTCGACGATGAAACCTTCCCGATCGAACCGTGGCAGATCCGCGAGACGGCGCTGCGGATCGACATGCTGGCTCAAGCTGAGTCCTTGTTCGCGCTGTCCAACGGGCATATCGGGTTGCGGGGCAATCTCGACGAGGGCGAGCCCTACGGTCTGCCCGGTACCTACCTCAACGGATTCTATGAGGTCCGACCGCTACCGCACGCCGAAGCGGGGTACGGCTATCCCGAGGACGGGCAGTCGATCGTTGACGTTACCAACGGAAAGCTGATCCGGCTGTTGGTCGAGGACGAGCCGTTGGACGTTCGTTACGGCGACTTGCTCTCGCACGAAAGGACTCTCGACTTGCGGGCGGGCACACTCACCCGCGTCGCAGAGTGGAGGTCACCGGCCGGCAAGCAGGTGAGAGTGAACTCGACGCGGCTGGTCTCGCTGGTGCAGAGGGGACTCGCCGCCATCGAGTACGAGGTCGAGGCGGTCGACGATGTGCGCGTCACGCTGCAGTCCGAGCTGGTGGCCAACGAGGACCAGCCGGTGCGATCGAGCGACCCGCGGGTGGCGGCTGCGCTGTGTAATCTGCTCGAACCGGTGCAGCACGAGGTCAGTGAACGCGGGGCGCTGCTGATTCACCGCACGCGCGGGACCCAACTGATGATTGCCGCCGCGATGGACCACGTGGTGGAGGTGCCCGGCCGGGTAGAGATCAGTGGCGATGCCGGCGATGACTGGGCGCGCACGACCGTGGTGTGCGGGCTGAAGGCCGGTGAGCGGCTGCGTCTCGTGAAGTACCTGGGCTATGGCTGGTCCAGCCTGCGTTCCCGTCCGGCGCTGCGCGACCAGGCTGCCGCCGCTATCGCCAGCGCCCGCTATACAGGTTGGCAGGGCCTGCTCGACGCTCAGCGCGAATACCTCGATGACTTCTGGGACGCCGCCGACGTCGAGGTCGACGGTGACCCCGATTGTCAACAGGCGGTGCGGTTCGGGCTGTTCCATGTCATGCAGGCCGGTGCGCGTGCCGAGCGGCGTGCCATCGCGGGCAAAGGGCTCACGGGTACCGGTTACGATGGCCACTCCTTCTGGGACATAGAGGGTTTCGTACTTCCGGTACTCACCTACACCGCGCCGGATTCGGCCGCTGACGCTCTTCGGTGGCGAGCGTCGACGCTGGACCTCGCCCGGGACCGCGCCGCCGAACTCGCGCTGGCGGGCGCGAGTTTCCCGTGGCGCACCATCCACGGTGAGGAGTGCTCGGGGTATTGGCCCGCGGGGACTGCCGCCTTCCACATCAACGCCGACATCGCGGTGGCTTTCGAGCGGTACCGGGTGGTTACCGGTGACGAATCGCTGGAACGGGAGTGTGGGCTGGAGGTGCTCATCGAGACCGCACGGATGTGGCTATCGCTCGGGCACCATGACCGTCACGGCGGCTGGCGAATCGATGGCGTGACAGGTCCGGACGAATACACGGCGATCGTGCGGGACAACGTGTTCACCAACCTCATGGCCGCCGCGAACCTGCGCATCGCGGCCGACGCCTGCGCCCGACATCCCTATGCGGCCGCCGAGTTGGGGGTGGACACCGAGGAGACCGCCTCGTGGCGCGACGCCGCCGAGGCCGTGAACATTCCGTATGACGACGAGTTGGGTGTTCATCCGCAGTGCGAAGGTTTCACGACAATGCGTGAGTGGGACTTCGCCGCAACCACGGATTATCCTCTGCTGCTGCATGAACCGTACGTTCGGCTCTACCCGGCGCAGGTCATCAAGCAGGCCGACCTGGTGTTGGCGATGCAGTGGCAGAGTCACGCCTTCACTTTCGAGCAGAAAGCCCGCAACGTCGACTACTACGAGCGCCGCACCACCCGGGATTCGTCGCTGTCGGCCTGCACCCAGGCAGTCATGTGCGCCGAGGTCGGCCATCTGGAGCTTGCCCATGACTACACCTACGAGGCCGCGCTGATCGACCTGCGCGACTTGCACAACAACACCCGCGATGGCCTGCACCTGGCGTCCCTGGCCGGTAGTTGGACCGCACTGGTCGCGGGATTCGGTGGCCTGCGCGACGACGAGGGCGTGCTGGCGTTGAACCCGCAGCTGCCCGCAGGAATCACGAGATTGCGATTCAGATTGCGCTGGCGTGATTTTCGGGTGACGGTCGAAGTCACCCACTCGTCGGTCATTTACACGCTTCGGGACGGTCCGCACGGAGTTCTGACCATCCGCCACGCGGGCGAACCGCTGAAAATCACCACCCAGCAACCTACGGAGGTGGCGGTGAAACCTCGGGAGCCCCTGCTGCCACCACCGCAGCAGCCGCCGGGGCGGGAACCCATCCGGCGGCACCGGACGCCGCCGTACCACTGAGGGCGACCATTGCGGCCGGTCACAGCGGCTGATCATGGCGGCCGGTCACAGCGGCTGATCACAGCGGCTGATCATGGCGGCTGATCACTGAGGCTGATCATGGCGGCCGGTCATGGCGGCCGGTCACACCATTGACGCGAAGCCGGCGCAGTGGTGCTGGATCGCCGCACCGATAGGGTAGGGCTCAGATGTCCACGAACGGGAGCGCGGAGATGAAGGTTCAAATCTTGCCCTACGTCACCGTCGAGGTCGATGAGCGGGTGCGGCGCAGACTGCGGTTGGCCGGTGAGCGGCTTCGGATCAATCTTCATGGCTATCTTCGCAGCGCGGCTGACGATGTCGATGCTGCGGGTGACCGCGTGCGCGGGATATGCGACCGCGCCGTGAACCGGGTCGACTCGGCTGTGGCCACGGTCAACGACAGGATCGGTCCTGCGGAACCTGCGCCGCGGCCGAATTTGCGGCTTGTCGACGAGGCGAGCTAGGACACGGTCGGCCTCGGCCGGCATCACCTGGCGACGCAGAGAACCGGGCGTTGCGTCGCGCAATGTGCTGTTCTGGTCCGGCGGCTGCCCGATGTTGGTCGCGCAACTTGTTGGTCGCACAACCGGTTGGTCGCAGAACCGGTTGGTCGGAAACTGACCGAAGGGAGCCCAACACTGTGGGAGGCGCACTCGTCAGCCAGGGTCTGACCGTGTTTCTGGCGCTGCTTGCCGCGGCGTTCCTGGCCATCGGAATTGTGGTTCGCCAACGGGCCACCATGGATGTGCCCGCCGAGCTCGGGGTCAGCCCCGTGATGATTCAGACGCTGATCCGCCGACCGTTGTGGTGGGCGGGTACTTCGGCGGCGATCGCAGGCTATGTGTGCCAGGCGCTTGCCCTGGCCAACGGGTCGCTGCTACTGGTGCAGCCCATCCTGACTTCGGCACTGTTGTTCGCGCTGCCGCTCAGCGCCCGGCTTGCGCATCGGCGGGTGACCCGGGGCGAATGGGCGTGGGCCATGCTGCTCACCTCCGCGCTTGCAGTGTTCGTGGTTCTGGCCAAGGCTCCTCCGGGGGATTACGAGGCGTCGCTGTCCGCCTCCGTTGTGGTGGCGGTGGTCTGCACAGCGGCTGTGTCGGCTTGTGTGCTGGTCGCGACGCGAATCGTCGGCTGGCGCCGTGCGGTGCTGCTGGCCGTTGCGGTGGGCGTGCTGTTCGGCGTCGTCGCGGTGCTCACCAAACTCGTCATGCACGTGTTGACCCACGACGGTCTGCGTGCGGTGCTGTCCACCC
Source organism: Actinomycetes bacterium (assembly GCA_022601275.1). Lineage (GTDB taxonomy): Bacteria > Actinomycetota > Actinomycetes > Mycobacteriales > Mycobacteriaceae > Mycobacterium. The sequence continues at coordinate 4,632 of JAHZIT010000051.1, read as the reverse complement.
CCGTGTTGTACCTGCTGGCGGCGTTGGGGGTGGTGGCGATGCTGCTGCAGCAGTCCGCCTTCCACGCTGGGTCTCTGCAGACGTCGGTGCCCACGATGCTGGTGCTCGAACCTGTGGTCGCGGTGCTGATCGGCGCGGTCGTGCTCGGCGAGCACTTCGATGTCGGGCGCTGGGAAGCAGTCGCGATAGCGGTCTCCACCCTGGCGATGGCGGCCGCCACGATCGCGCTGGGCAGGGATGAAGGGGCCTACGAGGAGCAACTTGAGGCCACCGTCGCGGAGCGCCGAGAAGACACCGTCGCGGAGCGCCGAGAGGATACCGTCGCGGAGCGCCGAGAAGATACTGTCGCGGAGCGCCGAGAAGACACCGTCGCGGAGCGCTCATCGAAGGGGTCGCCGTGAACATTTCGCGGACTACCGCGCGCATGCGACACCCAGTCGCCAGGCTTGTTGCCTGCGCCGCGTCCGCGGTGTTGGTCTCCGGCGGGGTGGCGTGCGCACCCTCGGCGACGGACGACTCGGGCGCGGATCAGTCGGGGGGAGTCAAGGCGGCGGAGGCCACCTCCGCCGACGACTTCGGCGGCATGGCGGGGCTGATCGAAGCGGCGCAGGCCGAGGGTGAGCTCAATGTGATTGCGTTGCCGCCGGATTGGGCCAATTACGGCGCGATCATCAAGGCTTTTTCGAACAAGTACGGCATTAGTGTCAACTCGGCGCAACCCGACGCGTCCAGCGAGGATGAGATTACTGCTGCCATCGAGCAGAAGGGCCGGCCAACCGCGCCCGATGTGTTCGATCTCGGTCAGTCCGTCGCATTGGCGAACACATCGATGTTCGCGCCCTACAAGGTCGCGACATTTGACGACATCCCGGTCGCGTTCAAGGACCCAGACGGGATCTGGGTCAACGACTACGGCGGCTACATGTCGATAGGTTTCGACTCGGCCAAAGTGCCGACGGTTACCGACGTGGACGATCTACTCAAGCCCGAATACCAGGGCATGGTAGCGCTCAACGGCAACCCGACCGAGTCCGGCGCGGCTTTCTCCGGCGTTCTGATGGTCGCCCTGTCTCAGGGCGGTTCGGTGGACGATATCGCACCCGGCGTCGAGTTCTTCGGGAAGCTGAGGCAACTGGGCAACTTCCTGCCGACCGACCCGACACCGGCCACCATCGAATCCGGACAGACGCCTGTGGTGATCGACTGGAACTACACCAACGCCAGTGAGACCAAGAAATTGTCCACTTGGCGCGTCATCGTGCCGCCAGGAAAGACGGTGGCCGGCTACTACTATCAGGCGATCAACAAAGACGCGCCGCACCCCGCGGCGGCCCGGCTGTGGCAGGAGTTCCTCTACAGCGACGAGGGGCAGAACCTGTTGGGCATGGGCGGGGTGCGACCGGTGCGGGCCGACAACATGATCCTCGACGGCACGCTCGATAAGGCGGTCGTCGCGTCGATGCCGATCGTTCACGGACCGGTGACGGTTCCAACGCCTCAGCAGGCCGAGGCGGCCTCGCAGTACCTGGCGGACAACTGGGCCGCAGCAGTGCGCTGACTTGGCGGTCAGACGTCTTTGACCGGCTCTATGCCCAGATCGCGATAGCTGACCAACGCGTAGAACGGCACGCCGTGCCTGGCGAACCGCTTGGCGGCGCCGTCGCCGCGGTCCACCATCGGTATGACCCCGGCTGCCACGGCACCGACCGCGGTGACCCGCTCAAGAGCGATCTCGGTGGATCCACCGGTGCTGATCACATCGTCAACCAACAGCACCCTGGTGCCGGGGTGCAGCCGGGTGCCTTCGATCCACTGTTCACGCCCGCGCTTTTTCTGTTCTTTGCGAACCGAGAACCATGCCTTGCCGGTGACCATCGCCACTCCGTGGGCGAGTGGGTCGGCACCCATCGTGAGACCTCCCACCGCGTCGAACTCGACGCCGTTGGCCGCGGCGAGGTCGGCGACCGCGCGGCTGACGGTCGTGAGGCGCTCGCCGGTGTCGACCGCGTACTTGCCGTCGATGTAGTCCTGGCTGAGCTGGCCGCTGGCCAGCCGGAACGGCTCGTCGCGATGTTCGTAGCCTCGGGTGCGGATCAGGTCGAACGCCGCCTGCCAGGTCTGGGGACGTTCGTGAGAGGAAGGCTGCTCAGGCATACCCGTGATCGTATTGCACCGCCGGTGACAACCTCATCCCCGGCGGGCGCGCTGTGTTAAAGCGACTGTAGCCGAACGTAATTCACTTATCGAGTCGATCGGGTCGGGATAGCCGATACGCGTGTACGCCAGGCCCCGGTCGGTGGTCAGCCGCAGGTCCAGGCCGTAGCGGTCGGCCCCCGTGCACACAGCCGTGGTGGTGTCGGGGTACCCGCCGAGTGTTCTGGCCATCGCCGCCAGCGCTTCGGCGTGGTCGTCGTTCAGGTGTGCCACTGCATCGGTCGACAACGGTGTCACCGGGTCCGGTTGCGCCTCGGCGTAGGTCCGGCCGTCGGTCGAATCCATGCGTCCGTAGCCGCCGACCCATCGCACCCGGGAAACCCGCAACACCCATAGCGAGAAATCGCTGTAGTCGACGTAGTACTTCGCCGCGGCCACGGCTGACAGGTGCGCCGCGCGGGCAGCCAAGCGCTCATTGTCGCCGGGCATCTCGACGTGCCCGGCCAGCGTGATGCGACCGCTGGCCAATGGATCGGTCTGGGTACCCGGTGCGACGATCGCGATACTGGCGCGGCGGTCGCCTGCCAGGTTGCGACCGTGCTCGGCAAGGTTGGACACGCACAGCACCGGACTGCCGCCGAGGAGACCGTAGGTGACGAATGACGCCCACGGATCGCCGTCTGCGGTCAGGGTTGCCAACGTGCCGGTGTTCGCCGACGCGGCGATTGTGCGCGCTTCCTCGGCCGCCGTCGGGCGCACTGCGTTGACCGGTTCGGTCAGCGGTGGGGGCACGGTCGGTGCGTCTCCCGGGTCGCCATGATCACGGGTCGAGTTGCCGGACGTCACGTCGGCACGATAGTCGGGTGGTTTGTTCTCCGCCCTGCTGGGTAGGTTTGGGGCCCTGCTGGGTAGGTTTGGGAACTGTATGGACGACGTCATTCGCACCCGGCACGCCGGCCCCGCGGAAGGTACCCACGTCGAGGTCGGCCCGGAGGGTCGCTCGGTAGAGCATCCGAGCGCCGAGGATTTCAGCCGCGCCCGCGCGCTGCCCGAGGACCGCACTTGGTTCAAGAGTGCGGTCTTCTATGAGGTGCTGGTCCGCGCGTTCTTTGATTCGAACTCCGACGGCTCCGGCGACCTGCGCGGCCTGACGGATCGCCTCGACTATCTGAAGTGGCTTGGTGTGGACTGTCTTTGGCTTCCACCGTTCTACGACTCGCCCCTGCGTGACGGCGGCTACGACATCCGCGACTTCTACAAGGTGCTGCCCGAGTTCGGCACCGTCGAGGACTTCGTCGAGCTGCTAGACGCGGCGCACCGGCGCGGCATTCGGGTGATCACCGACCTCGTCATGAACCACACGTCGGACTCTCACGCCTGGTTCCAGGAGTCCCGGCGCGACCCCGAGGGTCCGTACGGCGACTACTACGTGTGGAGCGACAGCAGTGACAGGTACCCCGACGCGCGAATCATCTTCGTCGACACGGAAGAATCCAACTGGTCATATGACGCAGTACGAAACCAATTCTTCTGGCACCGGTTCTTCTCCCACCAGCCCGACCTGAATTACGACAATCCTGCCGTACAAGAGGCGATGATCGATGTGCTGAGGTTCTGGTTGGACCTCGGCATCGACGGTTTCCGCCTTGACGCCGTGCCCTACCTGTTCGAGCGGGACGGCACCAACTGTGAGAACCTGCCCGAGACGCACACTTTCCTGAAGCATTGCCGCAAGGTGGTCGACGACGAGTTCCCCGGCCGGGTGCTGTTGGCGGAGGCCAACCAATGGCCCGCCGACGTCGTCGAGTACTTCGGAAACCCCGACACCGGCGGCGATGAGTGCCACATGGCGTTCCATTTCCCGCTGATGCCGCGCATCTTCATGGCGGTCCGCCGCGAGTCGCGGTTCCCCATCTCGGAGATCCTGGCCAACACCCCGCCAATCCCGGACATGGCGCAATGGGGCATCTTCCTGCGTAACCACGATGAACTCACGTTGGAAATGGTCACCGACGACGAGCGCGACTACATGTACTCCGAATACGCCAAGGACCCGCGGATGAAGGCGAATGTCGGCATCCGCCGGCGCCTGGCACCTCTGTTGGAGAATGACCGCAACCAGATGGAGTTGTTCACTGCGCTTCTGCTCTCGCTGCCGGGATCGCCGATCCTCTACTACGGCGACGAGATCGGGATGGGCGACATCATCTGGCTGGGCGACCGCGACAGCGTACGTACGCCGATGCAGTGGACCCCGGACCGCAATGCCGGCTTCTCCACCGCCACGCCGGGTCGGCTGTACCTGCCGCCGAACCAGGACGCGATCTACGGGTATCAGTCGGTGAATGTCGAAGCGCAGCGTGACACTTCGGCGTCGCTGCTGAACTGGACTCGGACCATGCTCGCGGTGCGCCGCCGCCACGATGCGTTCGCCCTCGGCACGTTTCGGGAGCTGGGCGGATCAAACCCTTCGGTGCT
>JAHZIT010000004.1 GCA_022601275.1 Actinomycetes bacterium | reverse complement strand
GTCCACCAACGGCGTGTCGATCGACGGCCTGCCCGAACCCCTGCCGGCCGGCCCCACGCGGCGGGTACCGCTGGGCACCATCGCCGGGGCGCGCAGCGGAGATAAGGGCGGCAGCGCGAACATCGGCGTGTGGATCCGCACCCGGGCGAGCGAAGCGACGGGAGAACGCACCCGGGCGAGCGAAGCGACGGGAGAACGCACCCGGGCGAGCGAAGCGACGGGAAGCAGGGCTGACGATCAATGGCGATGGCTGGCACACACTCTGACCGTGGAGAAGCTGCGTGAGCTTCTGCCCGAAGCAGCCGATCTCCCCGTCACCCGACATCTCTTTCCGAAACTGCGGGCCGTCAACTTCGTAATCGATGGCATCCTCGGCAAGGGCGTCGCCTACCAGGCCAGGTTCGATCCGCAAGCCAAAGGGCTGGGCGAGTGGCTGCGCAGTCGCCTCATCGACATACCGGAGGAGCTCCTCTCGTGAACATCTGGACGACACCCGAGCGGAACGCACTGCGAAAGACGGTGCGCGCGTTCGCCGACCGCGAAGTGCTGCCCCACGCTGACGAGTGGGAGAAAGTCGGAGAGCTGCCGCGCGACCTGCATCGCAAGGCAGCCGCAGCCGGACTGCTCGGTGCGGGTTTTCCCGAGTCGGTCGGCGGCGGGGGCGGCAATGGAGCCGACGCGGTCGTCATCTGCGAGGAGATGCACCAGTCAGGGGCGCCCGGCGGCGTGTTCGCTTCACTGTTCACCTGTGGCATCGCCGTACCCCACATGATCGCTTCGGGGGACCAACGGCTCATTGACACCTACGTGCGGCCAACCCTGCACGGGGAGAAGATCGGGGCGTTGGCCATTACCGAACCCGGCGGGGGCTCCGACGTCGGCCACCTCACCACACGCGCTGACCGAGATGGCGACTCTTACATCATCAACGGCGCCAAGACCTACATCACCTCGGGGGTGCGGGCCGACTACGTCGTCACCGCGGTGCGCACCGGGGGTGCCGGGGCCGGGGGCGTTTCGCTGATCGCGGTGGACAAAGGCACACCGGGATTCGAGGTCAGCCGAAAGCTGGACAAGATGGGCTGGCGCTCATCGGATACCGCCGAGCTGTCCTACACCGATGTTCGGGTGCCGGCCGCCAACCTGATTGGTGCCGAGAACACCGGCTTCTGGCAGATCGCGGCGGCGTTCGTCTCCGAACGTGTGGGGCTTGCGGCACAGGCGTATTCGAGCGCGCAGCGCTGCCTCGCCCTCACCCTGGACTGGTGCCGGAATCGCGAGACCTTCGGTAAGCCGCTCATCGCCCGGCAGCCCGTACAGAACACGCTGGCCGAGATGGCTCGGCGCATCGACGTAGCCCGCGTTTATACTCGCAACATCGTAGAGCGGGAGCTTTCCGGTGAGAGCAACCTCATCACCGAGGTTTGCTTCGCCAAGAACACCTCGGTTGAAGCCGGTGAGTGGGTAGCTAACCAGGCGGTCCAATTGTTTGGCGGTATGGGCTACATGGCCGAGTCAGAAGTCGAGCGCCAATACCGTGACATGCGGATTCTCGGCATCGGCGGCGGCACCACCGAGATCCTGACCACGCTTGCCGCCAAGACCCTCGGATACCAGTCATGACATTGCGATCCCTTCTCGACACCCGCTCCCCCGGCTACACCGAGGCTGCCGAAGCCATGGCGGGCAAGCTGGCCGAGTTGGAGGCCGAACATGCCAAGGCTCTGGCGGGCGGCGGCGAAAAGTACGTTTCGCGACACCACGACCGCGGCAAGATGACGGCGCGCGAGCGCGTGGAGGCACTGCTCGACCCGGATTCGCCCTTTCTGGAACTCAGCCCCCTTGCCGCCTGGGGTACCAACTTCACTGTCGGCGCCAGCGTCGTCGTAGGAATCGGTGCAGTCAGCGGCGTGCAATGCCTGGTTGTCGCCAATGACCCGACGGTCAAGGGTGGCACCAGCAACCCGTGGACGCTGCGGAAGATACTGCGGGCCAACCAGATCGCCCGCGAGAATCGGCTACCGGTGATCTCCCTGGTGGAGTCCGGCGGTGCCGATCTGCCCACCCAGAAGGAGATTTTCATCCCCGGCGGGCGGATGTTCCGCGACCTGACCCAGCTGTCAGCGGCGGGTATCCCGACGGTCGCACTTGTGTTCGGCAACTCCACCGCAGGTGGGGCATACATACCCGGGATGTCGGATCACGTGGTGATGGTCAAGGACCGCTCGAAGGTGTTCCTGGCAGGGCCACCCTTGGTGAAGATGGCCACCGGCGAGGAGTCCGACGATGAATCGCTCGGGGGTGCCGAGATGCACGCTCGGACCTCGGGTCTGGCCGACTACTTTGCGATCGACGAGCTCGATGCAATTCGTATCGGGCGCCGGATCGTTGCCCGGCTGAATTGGCATAGGCAAGGTCCACAGCCGGGGAGCGTGCGCGCACCATTGTTCGATGAGAACGAACTGATCGGCGTGGTACCGCCGGATCTACGGATCCCGTTCGATCCGCGGGAAGTCATCGCGCGCATTGCCGACGGTTCGGAGTTCGACGAGTTCAAGCCGCTCTACGGGGGATCGTTGGTTACCGGCTGGGCTACTCTGCACGGGTTCCCGCTCGGGATTCTGGCCAACGCGCGGGGCGTGCTATTCAGCGAGGAGTCCCAGAAAGCCACCCAATTCATCCAGTTGGCCAACAGGTCCCACACGCCACTGTTGTTCCTGCACAACACCACCGGATACATGGTGGGCAAGGACTACGAGGAAGGCGGGATGATCAAGCACGGGTCCATGATGATCAATGCGGTGTCGAACTCGACCGTGCCGCACATCTCGCTCCTGATCGGGGCATCCTACGGCGCCGGCCACTACGGCATGTGCGGCCGAGCTTACGATCCCCGTTTCCTGTTCGCTTGGCCGAGCGCCAAATCCGCGGTGATGGGTGGCGCGCAATTGGCCGGTGTTTTGTCGATCGTCAACCGTGCCGCCACCGAAGCGCGCGGGCAACAGGTTGACGAAGCCGCAGATGCAGCCATGCGCGCCGCCATCGAGGGGCAGATCGACGCAGAGTCGCTGCCAATGGTGCTCTCGGGCATGCTCTACGACGATGGCGTCATCGACCCACGCGACACCCGGACCGTACTGGGAATGTGCCTGTCCGCCATCGCCAATGGTCCGATAGAGGGGACGTCGAACTTCGGCGTCTTCCGGATGTGAGGCCGCTCGTGTCCGCGATTTCGGCGTGCTTTCCGTCGCTGAGCGAACAAAACCACGCCGAAATCGCCGGGAGGAAGACATGATTAATCGAGTTCTCGTGGCCAACCGCGGCGAGATCGCCCGCCGGGTGTTCGCGACCTGCCGGCGCTTGGGCATCGGCACCGTTGCGGTCTACACAGACCCCGATGCCAACGCCCCCCACGTCGCCGAGGCCGATGCGCGAGTACGTCTGGACGGCACCGGCGGCTATCTTGATTCTGCGCAACTGATCGCCGCTGCCCTCGCGGCCGACGCCGACGCCATCCATCCCGGCTACGGATTCCTCTCCGAGAACCCCGAGTTCGCCGCCGCGGTTGGGGATGCGGGGCTGACCTGGATCGGGCCGCCGGTGGCTGCCGTGGCGGCGATGGGGTCCAAGATCGAGGCGAAAAAGATCATGGCTGCTGCGGGCGTGCCGGTGCTCGACGAGCTGGATCCGGACACCGTGACCGCAGCCGTGCTCCCCGTCCTGATCAAGGCATCAGCCGGCGGCGGCGGCCGCGGCATGCGAGTGGTGCGTGACCTCGACGAACTGCCCACACAGGTCGACGGTGCGCGCCGCGAGGCCCAGTCTGCGTTCGGCGATCCGACGGTGTTCTGCGAGCGCTACCTCGAGGCCGGTCACCACGTCGAAGTCCAGGTGATGGCCGACACCCACGGCATCGTCTGGGCAGTCGGCGAACGGGAATGCTCGATTCAGCGCCGCCATCAGAAGATCATCGAAGAGGCGCCGTCGCCGTTGGTCGAACGGACCCCGGGCATGCGAGCCAAGCTCTTCGAGGCCGCGAAGCTGGCAGCGACGGCGATCGGATATACCGGCGCCGGGACGGTCGAGTTCATGGCCTCCCGCCAAGCTGATGCAGCTGGCGAGTTCTACTTCCTCGAGATGAACACCCGCCTGCAGGTGGAACACCCCGTTACCGAGCTCACCTCCGGAGTGGACCTCGTCGAACTGCAACTGTCAATCGCCGAAGGCGCGCCACTGGGCTCCGCACCGCCGACCCCGCGGGGCTCATCGATCGAAGCCAGGCTCTATGCCGAGAACCCGGCCAAGAACTGGCAACCCCAGGCCGGGACAGTGCACCACTTCAGCGTGCCGAACGCGGCCGTGGAGTTCGGCCCCACAGACAGGAGCGGAGTGCGTCTGGACTCGGGCATAGCTGACGGATCGGTGATCTCAGTCTTCTACGACCCGATGATCGCGAAGGTCATCTCCTACGCAGCGACGCGGCGTCGGGCCGCAACCTTGCTCGCCGACGCCCTGACCCGGACCCGAATCCACGGTGTCAGCACCAACCGCGACCTGCTCGTCAATGTTCTGCGCCACCCGGCCTTCCTCGATGGATCGACCGACACCGCGTTCTTCGACACTCATGGTCTGGCAGCGCTCGCCGCCCCCACCGGAGATGGCCGCACACCAGCACTGGCCGCCGTCGCGGCAGCACTGGCGGATGCAGCGTATAACCGGAGCACTGCAACGGTTTTCGGCGGGCTGCCCAGCGGGTGGCGCAATCTTGAGTCGGGATATCAGACCAAGTGTTACCAAGACGCCAACGGTGAGAACCATGAGGTTCGGTACCGCTTCACCCGTACCGGCGTGCATATCGCAGATCACGATGAGATCACCTTGACCTCTGCCACACCCGCACACGTCGTCCTCACCGTCGCGGGGGTGGATCACCCATTCGACATTGCGCGCTACACCGGAAACGATTCTTCGCAAATTTTCGTCGATTCCCCCAGCGGCGCAGTGCACCTCAACGCGCTACCCCGATTTCCGGATCCCGACAACTCACTCGCTCACGGTTCGTTGCTTGCGCCGATGCCGGGATCGGTTCTGCGCCTGGGAGCCGTGGTCGGCGACGCGGTGACCGCGGGTCAGCCGCTGATCTGGCTGGAGGCGATGAAGATGGAGCACATCATCACCGCGCCGGCAGACGGTGTGCTCGTCGAACTCAACGTCGAACCCGGCCGCCAGGTCGAGGTCGGCGCCATCCTCGCCCGAGTGGATGACGCGGATAAGCACCACGATCACGTGACCGACTAGGAGAAGGACACAAATGCTCAACGGCTTTGTCGAGACCGAGGAACAGCGAGCGCTGCGTAAGGCGGTGGCCGCAATGACCGCCAACTACGGACAGGACTACTACCTGGAGAAGGCCCGCGCGGGACAGCACACCGATGAATTGTGGACCGAGGCAGGAAAGCTCGGCTTCATCGGGGTGAACTTGCCCGTGGAGTACGGCGGTGGCGGGGCAGGTATGTACGAGTTGAGCCTGGTGATGGAGGAGATGGCCGCTGGCGGCTCAGCTTTGCTGATGATGGTGGTTTCCCCGGCCATCAATGGCACCATCATTTCGAAGTTCGGCACCGAGGACCAGAAGAAACGCTGGATCCCCGGAATCGCCGATGGTTCGATCACCATGGCGTTCGCCATCACCGAGCCCGATGCCGGGTCGAACTCCCACAAGATAACCACGACCGCGCGCCGTGACGGCAGCGACTGGATTCTCTCCGGACAGAAGGTCTACATCTCCGGAGTCGACCAGGCGCAGGCAGTGCTCGTTGTCAGTCGGGCCGTCCAATCGGACGGCGCGAAGTCCGAGTCGTTGCGTCCCGCACTGTTCGTAGTGCCCACCGACACACCGGGTTTCACCTTCACCAAGATCCCGATGGAGATCGTCAGCCCTGAGTTTCAGTTCCAGGTATTCATGGATGAGGTGCGGCTGCCCGCAGATGCGCTGGTCGGCGCCGAGGATGCGGCCATCGCACAGCTGTTCGCGGGGCTGAACCCGGAGCGCATCATGGGTGCCGCCAGCGCGGTCGGAATGGGCCGCTTCGCGATCGATAGGGCGGTCGACTACGTGCAGACCCGTCAAGTGTGGAAGACACCCATCGGGGCGCATCAGGGGCTCTCGCACCCGCTGGCGCAGAATCACATCGAGATCGAGCTGGCCAAGTTGATGATGCAGAAGGCAGCCAGCCTTTATGACTTGGGTGACGACGGAGGCTCAGCAGAAGCCGCCAACATGGCGAAATACGCTGCCGGCGAGGCATCGGTGCGTGCAGTCGACCAGGCGGTTCAGTGTCTGGGGGGCAACGGCCTGACCAAGGAGTACGGCATCGCCTCAGTCCTGACAGCGTCACGGCTGGCACGGATCGCACCGGTCAGCCGCGAGATGATCCTCAACTTCGTGGCGCAGACGTCCCTGGGCCTCCCCCGGTCGTACTGATGGAAACCCTGGTCCAGTTCACCGTGGAGGGTCCGGTTGCCCGGCTCACCCTGAATTCGCCACACAATCGCAATGCGCTTTCCACTGCGCTGGTCGAGCAACTGCACCAGGGATTCACCCGGGCGTCAGACGAACCGGGAGTGCGGGTTGTCGTTCTTGGTCACACCGGCGGAACGTTCTGCGCCGGCGCTGATCTCAGCCAGACAGCAACGGACACTGCAGCCCAGGATCCCGCCGAACTGGTCGCCGATCGGGCACGAGAGTTGACCCGCCTGCTGCGCCGAATCCTCGAGCTACCACTTCCGGTCATCGCGGCGATCGACGGGCACGTGCGGGCCGGCGGCTTGGGGTTGGTCGGGGCGTGCGATATCGCCGTTGCCGGGGATTCCAGCACCTTCGCGCTCAGCGAGGCCCGTATCGGAGTCGCACCGTCGATCATCTCGCTGACTCTGTTGCCGAAGATGACGGCGCGCGCCGCCGGCCGCTACTTCGTCACCGGCGAAAAGTTCAGCGCCACTGCAGCCGCCGACATGGGGCTCATCACCGTCGCCTCCGACGACGTGGCGGCAACCGTCACGAAGTTGGCATCCGAGATCGCCCTGGGTTCACCGCAGGGTCTTGCCGAGTCGAAGGCCTTGACGACGGCATCCATCTTGGAGGACTTCGATCGCCACGCAGAGCGTCTGACTCGACACTCGGGGGCGCTGTTCGTCTCCGACGAGGCGCGGGAGGGAATGCTGGCTTTCCTGCAGAAGCGGCCCCCCAACTGGGCCGGATGACGCACACCGTGTCCGGATAACACTTACGGTTTGGTCATGTCACTTGCCTGTGCCGACGTTCGTCGTAGGCTCAGGGAGATGTGTGTTTGTGCGAAGGCGAGAAGGCCGAAGTGAACGAACCCGCGCCGCGGCACGGCTCGATGCAGGCCGCCGATACCGACCGCATTCAGATTGCGCAACTGCTCTCTGATGCCGCCGCGTCGGGCATGCTGCAACTCAATGAGTACGAGGAACGACTGACCAGGGCTTATGCTGCGCAAACCTACGACGAGCTCGACCGGCTGTCGGCCGATCTCCCGGGAGCAGTTACGCAGGGTCGCGGTGGCATGTGCCAGCCGGCGCCGTCGACTCTGCTGCTGGCGATCCTGACCGGATTTGAACGCCGGGGCCGTTGGAACGTGCCCCGGCAGTTGACCACGTTCGCCTTCTGGGGTGGCGGGGTACTCGACCTGCGCTACGCCGACTTCACCTCGCCTGACGTCGAAATCCGTTCGTATTCGATCATGGGCGGGCAGACAATCGTCGTGCCACCGGAGATCAATCTCGATCTGCACGGAGTCGGTGTGATGGGAAGCTTCGACCAGAAAGTGGACGGCGAAGGTTCGCCCGGCGCGCCATGTGTGCGGATTCGCGGTTTCTCGCTGTGGGGCAGCGTCAATGTGAAGCGCAGGAAGCGCACCGACACTGCCTGAGCAGGGTGCTCGGCGAGCGGCGACGTTTCGGGTTTTTCAGCGGCGACGTTTCGCACTCAGGTAATCACCGACCACCGCAGCGCCCAATCCGTCCAGGTCGGGCACCACCACCCGCCCGCCGACCCGGCGGGCAACCTGGTCGATGAATCGCGCCAGACCGGGATCGCTGCCGAGCCGGAAGATCGTCACTTGCGCTCCCAGCCTGGCGATCTCGTCGAAGCCCTTGACTGTGTACCCGATGGTCCGGGGGTGCGGCGGGTAGTCAAAAAACACCGAACTCCCGGTACCGTCCCAGTCCTCCAGGTGCGCAGTCGGCTCGCCGTCGGTGACGATGAGGACCACCGGTTGAGAGTTGGGGTGACGCCGCAGGTGCCGACTGGCCAGCGCCAGCGCGTGGTGCAGATTGGTGCCCTGCTCGTAGGCGCCCTCCATTCCGGTCAGCTCGGCGGCCGTCACGGTGCGGGCATACCGGCCGAAAGCAACGATTTGTAGTGAGTCCGACCGAAACCGGGTGCTGACCAGGTGACTGAGGGCCAGCGCTGTGCGCTTCATCGGTAGCCAGCGGTTCTCCATCACCATCGAGAAGGACGTGTCGACCAACAACACCACCGCTGCCTGGGTGCGAGTCTCGGTCTCGGAGATCTCGACGTCCTCGACCTTCATGCGGATGTGTGAGCTCGAACGGTCCGCGGGGCTTCCCGACTCACGCACAACTGAATTGGTGAGCGTGCGAGTGACGTTCCACGGTTCGGTGTCGCCGAACTGCCAGGGTCGAGTAGCGCCCGTCAACTCACCCGCGGCACCGGCTCGACGTGTGTCACGCTCGCCGTGGCGTCCCGAGAGTTGTTGCGCCACATCACGCAAGGCCGCCTGGCCGAGTTGACGCATCGCTTTGGGGGACAGTCGCCACTGTCCGTCTGATCCTCGATCCAGGAAGCCCTGGCTCATCAACGCCCGCTCCATCTCGGCGAGGGTGCGCGCGTCGAGAGCGGCTTCGTCCCCGAGTTGGCGGGCCAGCATGTCAAGGTCAACGTCATCCATGGTGGCCCCGGCATAGCTCTGCGAGAGCTGCTCGGCCAGCTGCTCGAGTTCGGCTATATCGGCCAGCGCCTGCGCACCCTCCCCCATACCCAGCGGGTCACCTCCGGAGAAACGCTGCGAGCCGGTCCAATCCTCCCCGGGCCGCGCTGCCTGCAGGTGACCGTCGAGCCGACTCAATGCACTCATCAGCGATGGCGATCCGAACGCCTGCTGTGCCAACGCATCCAGTTCCGCGCGTTGCTGATCGGACAGGCTGTTACGGAACCGCTGGGCGGCTGCGGCGCGGCTGGCCAACGAGTCGAGCAGCTCTTCGATGTTCTTTGGATTCTCGGGAAAGAACTCGCCGTGCTTGGCCATGAATTCCTGAAAATCCTGTTGCGAGTCCTCACCCCTGGCGTGCTTGTCGAGCAGTTCGTTGAGGTCGTCGAGCATGTCGCTCACCCGCTGACGGTCCTCGTCGGTAGCGTTCTCCATGGCCTGTTTCATGCCCGCGAACCGCTGTTCGAGCATCTCGCGGCCGAGCAGATCCCTGATCTGCTCGTACTTCTCCCGCGCCTCCTGCGAACGCCAGTCGTACTCGGCGAGTTCCTGAACGGCCTTCGCCGGAGACGGCGAGAGGGACTCCAGTTGCAACTCCCCGAATCGAGCATCGTCATCGAGAGCCCGCGCCAACTCCTTGCGCTCGGCCAGCACCGCTTCGTCGAGCAGCTTCTTGATTTCACCCAGGGTGCCATCGAGGTTGTTGCGCTGCAACAGCTCTCGTCTGCGCCGATTGGCCTCTGCAGCCAGTTTGTCTGCACCCGCCATGTTCGGCGATCCGCGCCGGAGAAATTCGGACAGAGCCCGACGCGGAGAAGCGCCTTCCATGACGTCCTGCCCGATCGCCTCGAGCGCCTCGCGCAAGTCGACCGGGGGCGCCAGCGGATCGGGACCACCGGTGTATGGGGAATATCGCGTCGTGCGCCTAGCCATTTCGGTCGCACTCCTCAACGCCGCTCGTCCCTCGCCGCTTGATCGTCGCGCTCCTAGCCATTTCGGTCGC
>JAHZIT010000050.1 GCA_022601275.1 Actinomycetes bacterium | reverse complement strand
ATGGTGATGATGGTGATGATGACGATGACGATGACACTGGTAACGATGATGATAACGATGGTGATGACGAAGATGATGGTGCCGATGACGATGATGATGGTGATGAAAATGATGATGATGATGCCGATGATGCTGATGATGCTGATGATGGTGATGGTGGTGATGATGACGATGACGACGGCGATGACGATGACGATGACGATGATGACGACGATGACGATGACGACGATGACGATGATGACGACGATGACGATGACGACGACGATGACGATGACGACGATGATGATGACGATGATGATGACGAGCTCGATCTGGATGACGACGACGAGGATGAGGACGACGAGATCGACGTCCTAGATGACATCGACACCGAGTCAGGCGGGGACACTGACTCAGGCGGGGACACTGACTCAGGCGGGCCGGATGAACTTGAGCAGCCCGGGCCGCTGGCCACCGCGGGTGCCCGGCACCGCAGACGCGCCGCGGCGCGTCCCGCAGGTCCGCCCAGGCTCGAGTGAGCGGTTTGACCCTCTACCCGCTGGTCACGTAACCTTGAGCAGTTGTCTCCAGGGCCTACCTACGGCTGGTTGGAGACAGTGGGAAGCTCTCAGGGCCCCCGCACCCCAGATCCGCGCGCACACCGCAAGTGCTGTGCGCCCGCACGCGAAGAGGAAGACCAACGATGGCAGCCGAAACAGCCACGTACGCGATCGTGAAGACCGGTGGCAAGCAGTACAAGGTCGCTGCCGGAGACATCTTCAAAGTAGAGAAGCTCGACGTTGACCCCGGCGGCACGATCTCGCTGCCTGTTGCGCTGGTCGTAGACGGCTCAAAAGTGACTACCGACGCCAAGGCGCTGGAGAAGGTCGCGGTCACCGGCGAGGTTCTCGAGCACATCAAAGGTCCGAAGATCCGGATCCACAAATTCAAGAACAAGACCGGCTATCACAAGCGCCAAGGCCACCGTCAACAGCTGACCGTGCTCAAGGTCACCGGCATCAAGTAACGACTGGAGCGAGAGACATGGCACACAAAAAAGGCGCTTCCAGCTCACGCAACGGTCGTGACTCGAATGCCCAGCGCCTCGGCGTCAAGAGGTTCGGCGGGCAGGTCGTCAAGGCCGGGGAGATTTTAGTGCGGCAGCGGGGTACTCATTTCCATCCCGGCACTAACGTCGGTCGCGGCGGTGACGACACGCTGTTCGCCACTGCCCCCGGCGCCGTCGAGTTCGGTAAGAAGCGCGGCCGCAAGTTCGTCAATATCGTGCGGGTTACGCGTACCGACGCCTGACTTTCGCGTCCAGATCGACGTCGTGGCGTCGCGCACACGTGCGCCCGCGCCCTCATGTCGATTGCCCACATGTCGATATCGGTGGGGAAAGGAAGTCCGATGACTCGGTTCATTGACCGCGTCGTCGTTCATGTGCGAGCGGGCAATGGCGGAAACGGCTGCGCCTCGGTACACCGCGAGAAGTTCAAGCCCCTAGGTGGACCTGACGGTGGAAACGGTGGCCGCGGTGGCAGCGTGGTGCTCATCGTCGACCCGCAGATCCATACCCTGCTGGATTTCCACTTCCGCCCGCACATCGTGGCCCCCTCGGGCAAACAGGGCGCCGGCAATAACCGTGACGGAGCCGCCGGCGAAGACCTGGAGGTGAAGGTGCCCGACGGCACCGTCGTCCTCGATGACCAAGGCCGCCTCCTCGCCGACCTGGTCGGCGCAGGTACCCGCTTCGAGGCTGCCGCCGGCGGGCGGGGCGGGTTGGGCAATGCTGCGCTGGCCTCGCGGGCCCGCAAGGCGCCCGGCTTCGCGCTGCTGGGCGAGAGGGGCGAGGTCGGTGACCTAACTCTCGAGCTCAAGACGGTCGCCGACGTCGGGCTGGTCGGATTCCCTTCGGCCGGCAAGTCCTCGCTGGTGTCGACCATCTCGGCGGCGAAGCCGAAAATAGCCGACTACCCATTCACCACGCTGGCGCCCAACCTCGGGGTGGTCTCGGCCGGAGAACACACGTTCACCGTCGCCGATGTGCCCGGCCTCATCCCCGGCGCCTCCCGAGGGCGGGGCCTAGGGTTGGACTTCCTACGGCACCTTGAACGGTGCGCGGTCCTAGTGCACGTCGTCGATTGCGCGACGCTGGAGTCTGGCCGCGATCCGGTCTCGGACATCGAGGCCCTGGAGGCCGAGCTCGCCGCGTACACCCCGACACTGCAGAGCGATGCCGCGCTGGGCGATCTCCCCGAACGTCCGCGGGCGGTGGTGCTCAATAAGATCGATGTGCCCGACGCCCGCGAACTCGCTGATTTCGTCCGCGACGATATCGCCCAAAGGTTCGGCTGGCCGATATTCGAGGTGTCTACGGTAACTCGAGAAAATTTGCGGCCCTTGATATTCGCGTTGTGGGAGATGGTGTCGACATATCGCGCCGCGCAACCCGAGGTGGTTCCGCGCCGTCCGGTAATCCGGCCGGTCGCCGTGGATGACAGCGGCTTCACCGTCAAGGCCGACGGCAATGGCGGGTTCGTGGTGCGAGGGACCCGGCCGCAGCGGTGGGTGGCGCAGACCAACTTCGACAACGACGAGGCGGTCGGCTATCTGGGGGACCGGCTGGCCCGCCTCGGTGTCGAGGAGCAGTTGTTCAAACTTGGCGCCCGGCCCGGCTGCGCGGTGACGATTGGCGACATGACGTTCGACTGGGAGCCCCAAACCCCGGCCGGCGTGGACCTACCGCCGTCGGGCCGGGGTACCGATGTCCGCCTCGAAAAAAGCGATCGGGTGCCCGCTGACGAGCGCAAGGCGGCGCGCAAAGCACGCAGGCAGAGCGACGAGTCGCGATGAGTGCTCACCGGGAGGCTGTGCGGACCGCTCGCTCAATTGTCGTCAAGATCGGCACAACTGCGCTGACAACCCCGTCCGGCGTGTTCGATGCGAGTCGGTTGCAGTGTCTCGCCGACGCCATCGAAGCGCGAATGAAGGCCGGATCCGATGTCGTGATCGTATCCTCCGGTGCGATCGCCGCCGGAATTGAGCCGCTCGGCTTGAGCAGGAGGCCAACGGATTTGGCCACCAAGCAGGCGGCGGCCAGCGTCGGGCAGGTGGCGTTGGTCAACTCGTGGAGCGCAGCATTCGGGCGCTATGACCGCACCGTGGGCCAGGTGCTGCTGACTGCGCACGACATCTCGATGCGCGTGCAGCACAACAACGCCCAGCGCACCCTGGACCGGCTGCGAGCTCTGCATGCAGTGGGGATCGTGAACGAGAACGACACGGTGGCGACCAACGAGATCAGATTCGGCGACAATGACCGGCTCTCTGCACTCGTCGCGCAGTTGGTCGGAGCGGACGCGTTGGTGCTACTGAGCGACATCGACGGTCTGTACGACAGTGATCCGCGAAAAGAGAACGCGCGCTTCATCCATGAGGTCGATGGTCCCGCTGGTCTGGAAGGCGTCACAGCCGGACGTGGCAGTCACTTGGGGACCGGCGGTATGGTCTCGAAGTTGTCCTCGGCGCTATTGGCCGCCGACGCGGGCGTTCCGGTATTGCTGGCCGCCGCGAAGGATGCGGCCGCCGCACTTGCCGACGCCTCGGTCGGCACCGTGTTCGCCCCCCGCGCCGAGCGCATGTCGGCCCGTCGGTTCTGGGTGCGCTACGCGGCAGAGGCGGCCGGCACTTTGACGCTGGACGCCGGAGCTGTCAACGCCGTTGTACGGCAGCGACGTTCCTTACTGCCCGCAGGCATCACGGCGTTGTCGGGCCGGTTCTACGGCGGCGACGTCGTCGAGTTGCGCGCGCAGGACGCGACGATGATCGCGCGCGGGGTCGTCGCATATGACGCGGCCGAGTTGGCTACCATGCTGGGCCGGTCTACCGCGGCCCTACCCGCGGAGATGCGCAGGCCCGCGGTACATGCCGATGATCTCGTTGCCGTCTGAAGGGCTGGTCTTCCTCAGCGGGGGCAATTCGTCGGCAAGTAGCGCCAGGATTGGCGAACAGCCGTTATCGACCTTCACCACCGCGAGTTCGTCACCTCTTGTCTGGCCGCGATTGACGATGGCAACCGGGATGCCCGCGGCGGCGGCGTGGCGAACGAAGCGATAGCCGGAGTAAACGGTCAGCGATGACCCGGCCACCAGTAGTGCGTCGGCATCGTCGACCAGCGAATAGGCTTTCTCGACGCGATCTTTCGGTACGTTCTCGCCGAAGTACACGATGTCGGGCTTCAGCATCCCACCGCAGCAGGGGCAGTCGACGATCCGGAATGCGCCGGTAGCGTCGATCTGGGCGTCGGCGTCGGGAGCCACCGCGATGCCGCCGAGGGGGGCGGCTGCCTCGGCGAATCCCGGGTTGGCGTCCTCAAGGAGATCAGCCAGAGCTGACCGCGACATTCCGTGGCCGCAGTCAAGGCAGGTCACCCGGGAGTAACTGCCGTGCAGGTCGATGACCATCGTGCTGCCCGCCTTGCGATGCAGCAGATCGACGTTCTGGGTGATCACCCCGGTAACGACTCCCGCGCGCTCCAGTGCAGCGAGAGCTCGGTGTCCGGCGTTGGGCAGTGTCTGGTCCATGTGCCGCCAGCCCAGGTGGTTGCGTGCCCAGTAGCGCTGGCGGAACACCGGATCGGAGGTGAATTGCCGGATCGTCATCGGGTTGCTGGGTGGGGAGTTCGGGCCCCTGTAGTCGGGGATCCCTGAGTCGGTGGACATTCCGGCACCGGTCAGAACCGCCAGGCGCCTGCCCCGCAGGACGGCGACCAGCTCAGGTGAGTCCACGCCACTGAATCTAGGTGATCGGCCGCCTTGAGAGGCCAATTCGCACCCAGTGGCCAAATCCGAACCCCTGGTGGGCGACAATGGTGACGATGGACTTCTACTCGGCCTACCAACACGGGTTCGTCCGTGTCGCAGCCTGCACGCAGCACACGGCGATAGGTGATCCCGCGGCAAATGCCGAATCGGTGTTGGCGGCCGCGCGTGACTGTGACGCCGACGGTGGGGCACTCGCAGTGTTCCCGGAGTTGACGTTGTCCGGGTATTCGATCGAGGACATCCTCCTGCAGGATGCGCTGCTCGACGCCGTGCAGGAGGCACTGCTCGACGTGGTAGCCGGGTCCGCGGACCTGATGACAGTGCTTGTGGTCGGTGCGCCGCTGCGTTACGGGCACCGGATCTACAACACCGCGGTCGTCGTGCACCGGGGCAAGGTGCTCGGGTTCGTCCCGAAGTCTTACCTGCCGACCTACCGAGAGTTCTACGAGCGGCGTCAGATGGCTGCCGGCGACGACGTCCGGGGAGTGT
Organism: Actinomycetes bacterium; assembly: GCA_022601275.1. Taxonomy (GTDB): domain Bacteria; phylum Actinomycetota; class Actinomycetes; order Mycobacteriales; family Mycobacteriaceae; genus Mycobacterium. Next base: position 20,433 of record JAHZIT010000050.1, on the reverse strand, counting down.
TGCGCATCGGCGACATCACTGCACCGTTTGGGCCTGACCTGCTGTTCACCGCGACCGACATACCAGGGTTCGTGCTGTACGTCGAGGTTTGCGAGGACATGTTCGTCCCGATCCCTCCGAGCGCGCAAGCGGCGTTGGCCGGCGCGACGGTGCTGGCCAACCTGTCGGGCAGCCCTATCACGATCGGGCGTGCCGAGGACCGTGCACTGCTGGCTCGCTCGGCTTCGGCCCGCTGTCTGGCCGCCTACGTCTACGCCGCTGCAGGGGAGGGGGAGTCCAGCACCGACCTGGCCTGGGACGGCCAGACGATGATCTGGGAGAACGGTGCATGTCTGGCCTCGTCGGAGCGGTTCCCCGCCGGCATGCGCCGATCGGTCGCCGACGTCGATCTCGAACTGCTGCGCTCGGAGCGGCTGAGGATGGGAACCTTCGACGACAACCGCGTGCACCACGGCATCACCGCCGATGGGTACCGTCGCGTCGACTTTCTGCTGGACCCGCCGACCGGTGACATCGGTTTGCGGCGCCGCGTCGAGCGTTTCCCGTTCGTCCCGTCCGATCCCGCACGGCTGCAACGGGATTGCTACGAGGCGTACAACATTCAGGTGGCCGGGCTGGAGCAGCGAGTGCGTGCCCTGGGTACCCCGAATCTCGTCATCGGTGTCTCGGGCGGCCTGGACTCTACCCATGCGCTGATCGTCGCCGCGAAGGCGATGGATCGGCTGGGGCGTCCGCGCAGCGATATCCTCGCGTTCACAATGCCGGGGTTCGCGACCGGGGATCGCACCAAGAACAACGCCATGCGGCTTGGCGAAACACTCGGGGTGACCTTCTCTGAGATCGACATCCGTTCCACCGCGCAACTGATGCTTTCCGAGATGGACCACCCGTTCGCTCGCGGCGAGAAGGTCTATGACGTCACGTTCGAGAACGTGCAGGCCGGGCTGCGCACCGACTATCTGTTTCGGCTGGCAAATCAGCGGGGCGCCATTGTGCTGGGCACCGGAGACCTCTCCGAGATCGCGCTCGGGTGGTCCACCTACGGCGTCGGTGACCAGATGTCGCACTACAACGTCAACTCCGGGGTGCCCAAGACGCTGATCCAGCACCTGATTCGGTGGGTGATCTCATCGAACCAGTTTGCATCCCGTGCTGACCATCCGATCAATGTTGCGCTGCAGTCGGTGCTCGAAACCGAGATCACCCCCGAACTCGTGCCAGCCGCAGAAGGGGACGAGATCCAGAGCAGCGAGGCCGAAGTCGGCCCGTTCGCACTGCAGGATTTCTCGTTGTTTCACGTGCTGCGCTACGGGTTCCGGCCGTCGAAGGTCGCGTTCCTGGCCTGGCATGCCTGGCGCGACGCCTCCAGCGGCGAGTGGCCCCCGGGCTTCCCCCCCGAGAAGCGTCCGTCCTACACACTGGGCGAGATTCGGCATTGGCTACGGGTGTTCGCGCAGCGTTTCTACTCGTTCGCGCAATTCAAGAGATCGGCGATGCCCAACGGTCCCAAGGTTTCCCACGGCGGGTCGCTGTCGCCGCGGGGGGATTGGCGTGCGCCCTCGGACATGTCGGCGCGTACCTGGCTCGACGAGATCGACCGCTCGATTCCCGGGGCCTAACCAAGCGCCCGACCGCTGTGAGGTTTTGAAGGTGGGCATGTCAGTGGCTTTCTCCGGTCCCTTCTGCAGGTATCTGTGCGCAGCACGGGTCGCCCCGCCAGGCGCTGCGACCTTCGCGCACTGCGAGTGCTGCGATGCCCAGCGCGGCGACGGGATCGGCCCAGGACCACCCGAGAACTCCGTTGAGCAGCAGGCCGCCCAGTAGCACCGCGGACAGATAGGTGCACAGCAGTGTCTGCTTGGCATCGGCCACCGCAGACGCCGAACCGAGTTCGAGACCGGTGCATCGCTGCGCAAGCGACAATGCAGGCATGATCACCAGGCTTGCCGCCGCAAGCGCGATCCCGATGGCCGAGGGTTGGGGCTCACGCAGCCCGGTCAGCGCAAGGGCGGCGTCGACGCTGACGTAGCAGGCCAGCGCGAAGAAAGAGAACGCGATGAAGCGCAGCGCGGTCTTCTCCCGGGATTCGGGATCCTTTGCCGAAAATTGCCACGCCACTGCCGCTGCCGAGGAGATCTCCACGAGCGAATCGAGGCCGAATCCGATCAGTGCGGATGACGATGCCCGAGTGCCCTCGATCAGCGCGATCGTCGCTTCGACGGCGTTGTAGGAAATCGTTGCGCCAACCAGCAGTCGGACGCGTCGGGTGAGAAGGCTCCGACGTTGATCTGAGATGGCCATCAGCAGCACCCCTGGTCATCAGTGGCGGGGCAGTACGCGGGGTGCACGGCCAGCACGAGGCCGACGAGGTCGCTCAGCGCGTGCGCGATTCGCGGGTCGGCCAGTTCGTAGCGGCTGCGTCGGCCTTCGGGAGACACGGTGACCAGACCGCATCCCCGTAAACAGGCGAGGTGGTTGGACAGGATTTGGCGCGAGACCCCGATGCGGTCGGCGAGCTCGGACGGGTAGCCGGGCCCCTCGCGCAGTGTCAGCAGGATCTGCGCGCGGGTGGGGTCCGACAGGGCACAGCCGAATCGAGAGAGTGCGTCGCTGTCGAGGGCTGCTGTCTGCATCCGGCCAACAGTACAGATAACAATGTATTCAGAAAAGGATGAACTTTCTGTCACCAGTGCTGGTTCCCGGCATGAGGTGACGTCGGTAAGTCCGATACGCTGGTTTAATGACTCTGCACGCCCCGGAGCGCGGGCAGGCGGCCGAGGATCCGTCGCCCGAGTGCACGCAAGCCCGGGACAGCCTCCGCGAGCAGGTGCACGGTGCTGCCCGGCGATCGCGTGCTGCGGCTCGCGGGCTGGCCACACTGAGCACTGAGGTCAAGAACCGGGCTCTGGGGACTGCTGCCGAGCATGTACTGATAGGCACCCCCGCGATCCTGGCCGCCAACCAGGTCGACCTCGATGTCGCCCGCGCGGCAGGAACCTCCCCAGCGATGCTCGACCGCCTGGCGCTGGACCCGAGCCGCATCGAGGGCATTGCCGACGGGTTGCGGCAAGTTGCCGAACTGCCGGACCCCATCGGTGAGGTGTTGCGGGGCCGTACCCTGCCCAACGGTCTGCAGGTGCGCCAGCAGCGCGTTCCGCTCGGCGTCATCGGCATCGTGTACGAGGGCCGCCCGAACGTGACCGTCGACGCGTTCGGGTTGACGCTGAAGTCGGGAAATGCTGTTCTGCTGCGCGGCAGTTCCTCGGCGGCGAATTCCAACGCGGCACTGGTGGGCGCACTGCGCGCCGCGCTTGCAGCCGAGAATCTGGACAGTGACGCCGTGCAACTGCTGCCCAGTGCGGATCGGGCCAGCGTCACGCACCTGATCCGGGCCCGCGGCCTGGTCGATGTCGTGATCCCGCGTGGCGGAGCGGGCCTGATCGATGCCGTGGTGCGGGACGCACAGGTGCCCACCATTGAGACCGGTGTCGGCAATTGTCATGTCTACGTGCACGAATCAGCAGATCTGGAGATGGCGCAACGCATTCTGCTCAACGCCAAGACGCGCAGGCCCAGCGTATGCAACGCCGCGGAGTCGCTGTTGATCGACGCGGCCATCGCTGACATTGCGGTACCCAGGTTGGTTGGGGCGCTGCAGGATGCGGGGGTAACGGTGCACGCCGATCCATCCGAAGAGGAGCTACGCACGGAGTTCCTCTCGATGGACATCGCGCTGGCGGTCGTGGACGGACTCGATGCTGCGATCGCACACGTCAATGAGTACGGCACCGGCCACACCGAAGCCATTATCACGGCGGATCTTGCTGCCGCCCAACGATTCACCGAGGGGGTGGACGCGGCAGCGGTGATGGTGAACGCATCGACGGCATTCACCGACGGGGAACAGTTCGGCTTCGGCGCAGAGATCGGCATCTCCACCCAGAAGTTGCACGCCAGAGGTCCGATGGGCCTGCCCGAACTGACGTCGACCAAGTGGATCGTGTGGGGCTCGCCCGTTACTGGTCACACCCGCCCAGCTTGAGTCAGGAGACTCGATGACCCTCCCCGCACACTCGGCGCCGCTGTTCGCCGACATTGACGATGTTGCGCGTCGGCTGTCCGAGACCGGCTACCTGCCTGACACTGCAACCGCCACTGCGGTGTTCCTCGCCGACCGGCTGGGCAAGCCGCTGCTGGTCGAGGGGCCGGCAGGCGTTGGCAAGACCGAGTTGGCCCGCGCCGTTGCCCAGGCCACCGGATCGGGTCTGGTGCGTTTGCAGTGCTACGAAGGAGTCGATGAGGCGCGCGCACTCTACGAGTGGAACCACGCCAAGCAGATTCTGCGAATCCAAGCGGGCTCGGTCGGCGCTGGGCGGGATCAGGCCGCCGGGGATCAGACCGACGGGGATCAGACTAAGACCGACTGGGATCAGACCGACTGGGATCAGACAAAGACCGACGTTTTCTCCGAGGAGTTCCTGCTTTCCCGCCCGTTGCTGACCGCGATCCGCCGCACTGAGCCGACGGTGCTGCTGATCGATGAGACCGACAAGGCGGACATCGAGATCGAGGGTCTGCTACTCGAAGTGCTCAGCGATTTCGCGGTCACGGTGCCTGAACTCGGCACGATCGTCGCCGAGCGTCGGCCGCTGGTGGTGCTGACGTCGAATGCGACCCGGGAGTTGTCTGAGGCGCTCAAGCGTCGGTGCTTGTTCCTGCACATCGACTTTCCGGACGCCGACCTGGAGCGCCGCATTCTGCTCTCGCGGGTTCCCGAGCTGCCGGTGCATCTGGCCGAGGAATTGGTGCGCATCATCGGTGTGCTGCGTGGCATGCAGCTCAAGAAGCTGCCGTCGGTCGCCGAGACGATCGACTGGGGCCGCACGGTTCTGGCGCTGGGCATGGACACCATCGACGACGAGGTGATCGCCGCGACACTGGGTGTCGTCCTCAAACACCAGTCCGACCAGACCAAGGCAGCCGGGGAGCTGAGGCTCAACTGATGGGCGTTCAACGCACCCGGCCGCCGCAACCTCTGGCTCCGCATGGGCTTCCCGGCCACTTGGTGGAGTTTGTGGAAGCATTACGCGGGCAGGGTATTTCGGTGGGTCCCTCCGAGACGGTGGATGCCGGCCAGGTGATGTCGGTACTGGGTCTTGCCGACCGTGAGGTGCTGCGCGAGGGTATTGCCTGCGCGGTGCTGCGCCGCCCGGATCATCGCGAAACCTACGACGCGTTGTTCGATCTCTACTTCCCGGCCGCTCTCGGCGCGCGGACTGTGCTCGATGACGATGCCGGCGGTGAGGACCCAGCTTTGCCGCCGGCCGACATCGAGGCGTTGCGCGCCGCGCTGGTCGACATGCTGAGTGATGCAGAGGAGCTGGCCGACCTCGACGAGCGTTTGGCGGCGATGATCGCCCAGATCGTCGAGGCCTATGGCCGCTACAACTCCAGTCGCGGACCCTCGTACTCGTCCTATCAGGCGCTCAAGGCCATGACCCTCGACGACCTGGAGGGTCGGCTGCTGGCCGGGCTGCTGGCACCCTACGGCGAGGAACCCACGCCGACTCAGGAACAGATCGCGAAAGCTCTCGCCGCGCAGCGCGTCGCGCAGTTGCGCAAGATGGTCGAGTCCGAGACCAAGCGGCGCACTGCCGAGCAACTCGGCCGCAAGCACGTGCAGATGTACGGTGTCCCGCAGCTCGCCGAGAATGTCGAGTTCCTTCGGGCCTCCGGCGAGCAACTGCGCCAGATGCGCCGCGTGGTGGTGCCGCTGGCGCGGACGCTGGCCACGCGCCTGGCTGCCCGACGTCGGCGTGCCCGGGCCGGCGAGATCGACCTGCGCAAGACGCTGCGCAAGTCGATGTCCACCGGCGGGGTTCCGATCGACCTGGTGCTCAAGAAACCGCATCCCGCGCGGCCCGAGCTGGTGGTGTTGTGCGACGTCTCGGGCTCGGTGGCAGGCTTTAGTCACTTCACGCTGCTGCTGGTGCACGCACTGCGCCAGCAGTTCTCGCGGGTTCGTGTCTTCGCTTTCATCGACACGACCGATGAGGTAACCGAGCTGTTCGGACCGGACTCCGACCTGGCAGTCGCCGTACAGCGAATCACCCGCGAGGCCGGCGTCTACACCCGCGACGGACACTCCGACTACGGCCACGCATTCGTCTCGTTCCTCGACCAGTATCCGAGCGTGTTGTCCCCGCGCAGCTCACTGTTGGTCCTCGGTGATGGGCGCAACAACTACCGCAACCCTGAGGTGGAACTGCTCGCTCACATGGTCAACGCCAGCCGGCACGCGCACTGGCTGAACCCGGAGCCCAAACACCTCTGGGGCAGTGGTGATTCCGCGGTACCCCGATACCAGGACATCATCACGATGCACGAATGCCGGTCGGCCAGACAATTGGCGTCGGTGATCGACGCGCTGCTGCCGGTGTGAGGCGGTTGCGTTGCCGGGTGAGGCGGTTGTGCAGTTTCATGCGCGACCAGCCGGGCGGGGCGAATAGACCCGCACACTCGGTGCGTTTGCCTGTGGATAACCGGGCTTCGAGGCGCCAGAGTTGTCGGGCAGCGGGGGCACGCTGCCGCCATGGACGAGATCCAGTGGCCGTTTCGCGCATCCGAGCAACTGAACGCAGGCAAACTCACATTCCGCGAACTGCGCCGATTTCACGCGGCGGTCTATCCGGGCGTCTGGATTCCGCGGGGTGCCGAGCTGGATGCAATCGGGCGTGCCCGGGCCGCGTGGCTGTGGTCTCGTCGTAAGGGTGTGCTCTGCAGCCTGTCGGCCGCGGCGGTGCAGGGCGCCAAGTGGGTGGATTCCGATACACCGGCCGAGTTGATCCACAGCAACCGGCGCCCGCCATCGGGAATCGTCGTTCGTTCGGAGTCGCTGGCCCCTGGTGAGGCCGTGCAAGTCGACGGCTTGCCGGTCACCAGCCCGGCGCGTACGGCATTCGACCTCGGTCGGTTGCTGTCGGAAACCGAAGGCGTGCAACGTGTCGATGCATTGATGCACGCTACAGATCTCAAGACCAAGGATATCGAGCGTGTCGCCCGGAGTCATCCTGGTGCGCGCGGCCTTCGCAGGCTTCGCAGAACGATCGAACTCGTCGACGGAGGCGCGGAGTCACCGTATGAATCGCTGACGCGACTACTGCTGGTCCGGAATGGCTTTCCGCGGCCGGAGACGCAGATCGAGGTCCGCGACAAGTTCGGGAGAGTCTTTGCCCGCCTCGATATGGGCTGGTTGCGCTGGCAGGTCGCGGTCGAGTACGACGGCAAACAGCACTGGTCGGACGGCAGGCAACGAGCGTGGGACATCGACAGGATGGCGTTGCTCGAGGCGGCGGGGTGGGTGGTCATCCGGGTCAGCGTGGACTTGCTGCGGCGTCAGGGTGTGATCATCGAGCGGGTGACTGCGGCACTGGCGGCGCGTGGTTGCGCGTTGACGCGGTGAATGTGCGGTGTGATCCGGCCGCGTCGGCGGGTTTGGCATGAAACCGCACGCTCGTCGACGGTCCGCGGCTCTCTGGCTGCCCTTTAGGTCCCGTAAGCTCGCTATTCGTGCAATCACGACGGCGGCTCGGGGTGATGGGTGGGACGTTCGACCCCGTCCACAACGGCCACCTTGTCGCTGCCAGTGAGGTAGCTGACCTGTTCGGACTCGACGAGGTGGTCTTCGTTCCCACCGGCCGGCCCTGGCAGAAGCGGACACACCCTGTGACGCCTGCCGAGGACCGCTATCTCATGACGGTGATCGCGACCGCCTCCAACCCCAGGTTCTCGGTCAGCCGGGTGGACATCGACCGCGCCGGGCCGACTTACACTAAGGACACACTGCGAGACCTCCACGCGCTCAATCCCGATGCAGACCTTTACTTCATCACCGGCGCTGATGCGCTCGCATCCATCCTGTCGTGGCAGAACTGGGAGGAGATGTTCTCGATCGCCAGGTTCATCGGTGTCAGCAGACCCGGATACGAGCTCGACGGCCGGCACATCTCGGCAGCCATGGCCGAGTTGCCCGCTGACTCGCTGCAGCTCGTCGAGGTTCCTGCATTGGCGATTTCGTCGACCGATTGTCGGAATCGGGCCCGGGAGGCCCGGCCCATCAGGTACCTGGTTCCTGACGGCGTCGTGCAATACGTTGCCAAGCGAGACCTCTACCGACATCACAGCAGTAGCCCCATCTCAGCCGAAGGAGACCGTCCCTGAGCGCCACCCAGGAAGCCATCGACATGGCCACCGTCGCGGCCCAGGCCGCGGCTGCCAAACTCGCCGATGACGTCGTCGTCATCGACGTTTCAGGCCAGCTCGTCATCACTGACTGCTTTGTGATCGCATCGGCCGGCAACGAGCGGCAGGTGAACGCGATCGTCGAGGAGGTCGAAGAAAAGATGCGCGACGCCGGGCATAAGCCGGCTCGCCGCGAAGGCACCCGGGAAGGGCGCTGGACACTGCTCGACTATGTCGACATCGTGGTGCACATCCAGCACCAGGATGAGCGCGAATTCTATTCGCTGGATCGACTTTGGCGGGACTGCCCCACATTGGCAGTCGATCTGGAAACCCCATCGACAAAAGCCCCGGCGAATGAAGCCTCATCGCACACTGCGGGGGAGGCGTCCGAATGACGGTCCGCCGGCTGGTCATGCTGCGCCACGGGCAGACCAACTACAACGCAAGCAGCAGAATGCAGGGGCAGTTGGACACCGAGCTCAGTGACCTCGGGCGCGAACAAGCGATTGCCGCCGCCGAGGTGCTCGCCAAACGTCAGCCGCTGCTTATCGTTTCGTCAGATCTGGGGCGTGCGCTGGACACCGCGGTCGCCCTCGGTGACCGCAGTGGACAATCGGTGAGCATCGATACCCGGTTGCGCGAGACCCATCTCGGAGACTGGCAGGGCATGACGCATCTCGAGGTGGATGCCGCCGCTCCCGGCGCCAGGCTGGCGTGGCGAGAGGATGCACGCTGGGCACCGCACGGCGGCGAGAGCCGGGTCGATGTGGCCGATCGCAGCATCCCATTGGTGAAGGAGTTGGTCGCTCAGCAGCCAGAGTGGGGAGTCGACGAGCCCGATCGGCCGGTTGTGCTGGTGGCGCACGGCGGGCTGATCGCTGCCCTGACCGGCGCCCTGCTGGGCCTGCCGGTCGACAACTGGCCGATCCTGGGGGGCATGGGCAATGCCAGCTGGGTGCAGCTTGCCGGGCACACTCGCGTGAGCGGGGCCCGTGATTCCTTCGACGATACTCGCTGGCGTTTGGACGTCTGGAACGCCTCGGCGCAGGTCGCCAACGATGTCCTCTGAGCGGCCCCCTGAAACCCCGGCGCGCCGGTCCCTGCTGATCTTCTGCGACTCGCTCTCCTACTACGGCCCGACCGGAGGATTGCCCTCGGATGATCCCAGGATCTGGCCTAACATCGTTGCCGACAAATTGGGTTGGGAGCTGGAACTGATCGGCCGGATCGGCTGGACCAGTCGAGACGTCTGGTGGGCTGCCACCCAAGATCCCCGTTCGTGGGCGGCGCTCCCGCGTGCCGGCGCGGTGATTTTCGCAACATCGGGCATGGATTCGCTGCCGTCGCCGCTACCCACGGCGCTGCGGGAGACGATCCGATACATTCGGCCCGCCTGGCTGCGTCGCTGGGCTCGCGACGGTTACGGCTGGGTGCAGCCGAAGTTCTCGCCGGTTGCTCGTGCCGCCCTGCCGCCGCACCTGACCGTTAAGTATCTCGAAATGACGAGAGCAGCAATTGATTTCAACCGTCCTGGTATCCCTGTCGTAGCGTCATTGCCGTCGGTGCACATTGCGCCTACCTACGGGATGGCTCATCACGGTAGATCGGGAACGGTCGAGGCGATCACCCATTGGGCGTCCGCGCACGGTGTACCGCTGGTCGACCTCAAGGCGGCGGTGGCCGAGCAGGTGATGAGCGGCCAGGGCAATCCAGACGGTATCCACTGGAATTTCGTGGCGCACCGGGCGGTCGCCGACCTGATGCTCAAAGGACTCGCCGAAGCGGGCGTGCAGCTGCCCGACTCGAGTGGTTAGCGCTCAGTCATGTCTGTTGTCGTGGTAAGTGATTCGTCATCGCGCTTGCAGTTCGATGTGCGCGAACAAATGAACATTCTTGAGGTGCCGTTGCATGTCTTGGTCGACGGCAGGGACCTGCGTGACGGCATCGACGATATCCCGAACGACATCCACGATAGGCCCAAGGTCACGACAGCTGGGGCGACGCCGGCTGAACTCGTGGATACCTACCGGCAAGCCCTGATCGACAGCGATGGTGACGGCGTCGTGGCGGTGCATCTTTCGGCCGCTCTTTCGAGCACTTATAGCGCGGCAGTCACGGCGGCGCGGGAGTTCGGTCCGTCGGTGCGCGTGGTCAATTCACGGTCGGCGGCGATGGGTGTCGGCTTGGTCGCAATGGCGGCTGCGCGCCGTGCTTCCTCCGGTGGCGACATCGCGAGTGTCGAAGCCGCGGCACGGTCGGCGCTCAAACGGACGCATGTCCTTCTGGTGGTGCACCGCTTGGACAATCTTCGGCGAAGTGGACGCATCCGTTCCGCCGCTTCCTGGTTGGGAACGGCGTTGTCGATCAAGCCATTGCTGTGTCTGGACATCGACGGGCGGTTGGTGCTCGATCAGCGCATCCGCACTGTCACGAGGGCTCATGCGGCAATGGTGGATCGAGTGGCCGAGTTGGTGGGGCAGAATTCGGCCGAGGTTGTGGTACATCACGTCGATAATCATGATGCCGCCGACGCACTGGGTGCGGCTCTGACGCAACGACTTCCACAGCTCTCATCGCTCAGTGTCACCGATTTGGGTCCGGTGTTGTCGGTGCATGTCGGTGCGGGTGCAGTTGGAGTGGCGATTCAGGTCGCAGCACCGTAGGCGGCTATTCAGCACCCTTTACCTTCAGCACCCTTTACCTTCAGCGTCAGGCAAGCAGCGCCATGCAGGACCAATACGGCACGGATCTGCCGTACAAGGGAGCGACGGATGAATTCGATCACGGCCCGGGGTGTCCACAACTCGATTGCAACAGTGTCATTGGCCGCGGCAGTTGTCAGCATTGCCGGGATGGGTCTGACCTTTTCCTGGCAATCGCGACGGTGATTTTGACGGGCACACCCGGGACACCCGTTCCACAGCGGGAGTGCAGCCGCGACCGTACGTCTGCCGCTGAATCCGATGTGCACGAATGGTTCTCGCACTGTCCGGACGTCCTGATCTAGGCTCGCGCCAAGATCGTGCTGGCCAACGGAGCCGCCGGTGAACCCATTGCCGCAGTTCGGTGATGGATCCCTATGGTCCCTGCCGCGCTCTGTCCCGCGCCGGTTGATCTGCCGACTTGGGGCGTGCGCCCAGATAGACGACCAGGGCCGCAGAAACGAGGGACAGCGCCCCCACCACCCACAGTGCCACTCTGGTGTCGCCGGTGAGGTCCGTGAGCCAGCCGGTGATGTAGGGCCCCCCGAATCCGCTGAGGTTGCCGAGCGAGTTGATCAGGGCGATACCCCCGGCCGCGGCGACACCGGTCAGGAAAGTTGATGGCAGGGACCAGAATACCGGCAGCGCGCACATGATCGCGCAGGTGGACAGGGTTACTGCCAGCATCGCCAGATAGGGGTTGGTCATGTAGAGGGCGGCGGGTATGGACACACCACCGACGATCGCGGGGATAGCCACGTGCCAGACGCGTTCACCGGTCCGGTCGGCGTGGCGCGCCCACGGCACCATCACGACGGCTGCGATGACGAAGGGGATCGCAGTGACCACCCCGCGCTCAATGACGCTGAGCTGGGTACCGTACTGATCCTGGAAGCCAACGATAATGCTGGGGAGAAAGAATCCAACCGCGTACAGGCCATAAGTGATTCCGAAGTAGATGACAGCCAGGGCGAGAACCCTGGGGTGGGTGAGCGCCTTCTTGAGCGGCCAGTGTTGGTCAGCCACCGCGGCTCGCTCCGCCTCGAGTTTCGCTTCCAACCATTGTTTCTCGCCGGAATCGAGCCAGCTCGCCTTGGCCGGCCGGTCGGTGAGGTAGAACCAGCAGACGAAGGCCAGCGCAATTGCGGGCAGTCCTTCGACCAAGAACATGATGCGCCAGCCAGCGAGACCGAAAAGCCCGTGGCCCCATTCGATTATCAGTGACGACACCGTGGCACCGATGGCGGTTGAGGCCGGCACGGCAATCATGAACAACGAGACCGCCCGCGCGCGATGTTTTTCCGGGAACCAGAAGGTGAGGTAGAGGATGATTCCGGGGAAGAATCCAGCCTCGGCCACACCCAGCAGGAAGCGCAGCACGACAAGCGTTTCCGCGTTTGGGACGAACGCAATCGCGGTGCTGATGATTCCCCAGCTGACCATGATGCGGGCGAGCCACCGCCGTGCGCCGAACCTATCCAACGCGATATTGCTCGGCACTTCCAATAACAGGTAGCCGAAGAAGAAGATTCCAGAGGCGAATCCGAACATGGTGGCGCTCATGGCGAGGTCTTCGGTCATACCATTCGGCCCTGCGAAGCTGATGTTGACGCGGTCGAGGTAGTTGACAAAATAGAGCAGGATAAGGAATGGGATGAGACGACGGGTGACCTTCGCCATCGTCGTTCTGCCTAAGGGCGCCTCGGAGCCCAGGGTGCTCATACCGGAATCACAATGCCGCACGGCCAGTTATTGGCGGCAGGTCGGCCAGAGTCACGATGCCCGGTGCCGCCGCCACTACCGCGGGGACGGCGTTGGTCACCGGCATCGCCGTGTAGATCATGCCCAGCCCCATGAATCCGGGTTCGGTCCAGTCCTTGGGAGGTAGGCAGTGCAGCACGGTGCGCATGTTGGGCATTCCAAACACTTGCACCACATGACCGTGCTCAAGTCGCTTGGGCGGCGTGACGTGCTCGCCCATGATCCAGTTGAAGCCGACGTTGACCACGTTTCGGTCGCCGACCCATCCCCGATGGTATCCGAGCACCCCGGCCACCGTGCCCTCCGGAATCCGCATGAAGCCGAGGTCGCTGTCGCCGGTGGCCGCGGTAAATGTCACGTCGAACGTGATCCGGTCGAGTTTGACGCCGATGGCGTCAGCCATCATCGCGGCGGACTCGGCGAAAACTTCGCTTTCCCGGCGCACACTCTCGGCCAGACCCGGGGTGTCTGGATCCTGAGAGAATCCCATCGCGGTCTGGGTGCCTGCGGACTCATAGGTCGAGCAGTCGACCGACTCGGTGATGCGGATCTCGTCAACACGCTCGCACGCGCCGGACAGCACCATGCCCACCAAGTTGCTCATACCGGGATGTGCGCCGCTGCCGAAAATCGTGGAATTGCCTGTCTTGCAGGCGATGCGAATCCGGTTCAGATCCTCCGGTGACCGCTTGCCGCCGGTGATCCAGGCGGCACTCGAGCACACGTTGATACCGGACTCCAATAGGCGGACCAACTCATCGACGCTGGACCACAACGGGTTGTAGCAGCAGGCGTCGGGCTGCAGCTCGAGCAATTGGTCGATGTCGCTGGTGGCCTTCACGCCGGTTGCGTGCGGCCACCCGCAGAGCTCGGCTGCATCGACACCGGACTTGTCGGCTCCGTGCGCGTACACGCCGACAAGTTCCATGTCGTCGCGTCCGATGATGGCGTGCAGCGAGCGTCGCCCGATGTTGCCGGTGGTCCATTGGATGACCCGCAGCGGTCGGTCGGTGGCCGGTGTGCTCATGACATCTCCCTATCCAGAGCGGTTCAACAGATCAAGCTACTGCCTCTAGGGTTAGCCACATGACTGACACCGCGCCGGTGGCCGTGGTGACCGGCGCCAGCCGCGGCGCCGGTCGCGGTATCGCGGCTGCGCTCGACGCCAGAGGCTGGCGGGTTTACGCGACGGCCCGCACCATCTCCGACGCGCCTCCCAATGGCGTGGCAGTCCAGGTGGACCATCGTGACGACGATGCCGTAGGCCGACTGTTCGAACGAGTGGGGCGGGAGTGCGGACGGCTGGATCTGCTGGTGAACAATGCTGCGACCATCTCCGACGACTTGGTCGGCCCGGGGCCGTTCTGGGCGAAACCGCGGGAGTTGGCCGACGTGCTGGACGTTGGACTGCGGTCCTCCTACATCGCGGCATGGCACGCGGCGCCGCTGCTGCTGGCCGGTGAGCGCGGCCTGATCGTGTTCACCTCGTCGCCGGGTTCAGTCTGCTACATGCATGGCCCCGCTTACGGGGCGCAGAAGGCCGGCGTGGACAAGATGGCCGCCGACATGGCGGTGGACTTCAGCGACACCGGGGTGGCCACGGTGTCGATATGGATGGGAATACTTCTGACGGACAAGATGCTATCGGCGTTCCAGGGGCAGCCCGCGGCGCTGGCCGGGTTCGCAGAGCAGGCGGAGACACCGGAGTTCACGGGCAATCTGATCGACGCGTTGTACCGTGATCCCGCGCTCGGTGACGTGAGCGGCCATACGGTGATCGGGGCGGAGTTGGGCCAGCGCTACGGGATTACCGACGAAGGTGGCCGCAGACCGCCGTCGCACCGCGAGATGCTCGGAGCTCCAAGGGTGCCGAGTTCGGTCATTGTCCGCTAGATCAACCGCTGATCAGGCCCCATAGTCGGTTGGCCCCGGTCTGCAGAGCCATGTCGGTGATTCGGTCATCCCAGTACTGCACCGAACCGAACTCCGAACGCCAGGCCAGTGCGGCCCGGGTGAACTCGTGTAGCCGGTGCTCGCTGGTGGTACCTATTGCACCGTGCACCTGATGTGCATTGCGCGCGACGACCGTCGTGGCGTGGCCCGCGCACGACCGTGCTGCTGCCACCAGGAATTCGAGCTGAGGAGCCGACCAGTCGCTGGCGATTGCAGCGGAAAGCGCGGCCTCGGTGGCGGACCGCGCCAGCGCGGCTTCAGCGGCGATGTCGGCGATCAGATGCTGAACGGCCTGGAAGTTCGAGAGCGGACGGCCGAACTGCTCGCGTGACGTCGCATGCTCGATCGACAGTTCCAGCGCTTTATCCAACGCCGCGCACACCTGGATCGACCGCAGAAGCGCAGATTTCAACTGCAGCTGTGCCACGAGATCGGGGGAGACGGTCACGCCGGCGAGGTTTTTGCAGTCGGTCACGACGGTGTCCCGCGGCTCGCCGATCATGTTGACAGCGTTCGTGATTCGGAGATCGGCGAGCTCGACATCAGCCACCAGATACTCGCCGGCGGGCTGCCATACGATCACGACCCGCTCCGCGCAGGACGCCCACGGTACCCCCGAGGCGCGGCCGCACGCGTCGAGCAGGCAGAGTGTGCGCGCCGCGCCGTCGACCGGGATGCCGGCGGCCTCCAGTAGCCAGCAGGCCAGTAGATCGTGCTCGGCCAGAGGAATTCGTACCCCGTGGCGGACCCCGGCGGCCAGCAGTTCAGTGGCCTCGTGCCAGCCGGCTCCGCTCCCGCCGGACTGCTCGGCACCGGTGAGGCGGACCAGCCCGAGCTCGTCGAGAGTGCGCCAGAAATCAGTGTCGCGGCTGACGGGGCCGGCCGAGCGCGATTGGCGGTACTCGGCGAACACGGCATCCATCATGTCGGCCAGTTCGGGCTCAACCTCGGGTGCGGTCATCGCATGCCCAATCCGCGGGCGATGACGCCACGCAGTACCTCGTTGGTTCCCCCGCGCAAGGTGAAGCCCGGCCGCTGATCCACAGCCGTGCAGGCGATCGCGGAGAAGGATTGTTCGGCAGTGTGATCGCTGGAGAGGTGAGCGAATTCAGCTATGTCACCTTCGGCGGTGGTACCCAGAACCTTGACGACAGCGGCGGCCACGTCGGCAGATTCGCCGCGCTCCAACGCCTCTGCTACCGCGGAGGACATCTGATGCAGCCCGGCGACGCGCGCCACCAGACGTCCGAGATCGGCAGAACGCGAGATCTGTTGCAGAGCAATGCGTTCCGCGTAAGCATCCAGCAAAACGAATGTCGATAGGAATCGCTCGGGGCCGCTGCGTTCGAAGCTGAGCTCCGCGGTCACCTGCCGCCAGCCCTGGCCGATCTCGCCGAACACCATAGTGTCGGGGACGAACGCCGCGTCAAGGATTACCTCGTTGAAGTGATGCGCACCGTTCATCGAGACGATCGGCCGCACCTCGACACCCGGTCCGCGCAGGTCGACGATGAACTGGCTGAGACCGGCGTGGCGATCAGCCGGATCGACAGGTTCGGTACGTGCGAGGGCGATGAAGGCATGGGCGCGATGAGCGCCGGAGGTCCACACTTTGGTGCCGGTCAACGCCCAACCGTTGTCCACTCGCTCGGCGCGGGTGCGCACACTGGCCAGATCGGATCCTGAATCCGGTTCGCTCATCCCGATGCCGAAGAAACACTCTCCCCGCACGATCCTGGGCAGGAACTGCGAGCGTTGGAACTCGGTGCCGTACTTGAGCAGCGCAGGCACGATCTGCCGGTCGGCGATCCAGTGGGCCGCCACCGGCGCGCCTGCGGCCAAGAGTTCTTCGGCGACGACGAACCTTTCCAGAAATGAGCGTCCGTGCCCCCCGTATTCGACGGGCACCGTCATGCCCAGCCAGCCGCGTGCGGCAAGCGCAGCGGTGAAGCCTTCGTCCCAACCGCAAAGCCAGGCGTCCACGGCGGGGGTGAAGGCGCCTGCCGCGGCCTGCGCGGCGAGGAACGCTCTCACCTCGTTACGCAGCCCCTCGGTTCTGGAGGGTTCAACGGCGGTACGGGGTACCAAGCGAGGCCGTGCCATCAGTTGGCCACGGCGCCGTCGACCGGTCCAGTGGGGCCGAGCCCTCGGGCGTCCTGGCTCGGGGCCTTGTCCTCGAAGGCCGCATCTTGGCTGGGAGAGTGGTTCGGTTCTGTGAGCCACAGCGCGACCCCCAGCGCGAGGTAGAACGCGGCTGTCAGTGTTCCGCCGAGGTAGTGGCTCATCGGGCCGCCTGGAGAGATGAAGCTACCGGGCGGACCGATGATCGTGATCGTCTCGATCAGCTGCTCAACGGTGAATACGGCGGCACCGACACCGAGCCACCGAGGCAGGCGATCTTCGTTGGCGGTCAACAGAATCGGGACCGCCACCAGGATGTTGCAGATGGTAGCCACTGGCAGCCACATCGTGCCGACGTTTTCGATGGCTCCCGCGGTTACCCGCGTCATCTGCCCAGGCTGTAGCGAAGTGCCGCCGATGAACCAGATCGCGACACACATCTGAGCTACCAACGCACCCGAACCAATGGTGAACAGGTGTGCGGGTGGGCCGGTCAGCCGGTTGCGGGCGAACGCCAGAACGATGACGAGGGCGAGTGTCGCGAAAGCCAGTAGCAGCGCCTGGGTGCGCATGGCGCCGGCGCCGGACCCGGGAAGTGCGTGCAGGAGAACCACCGCTGTCGCGTAGAGCACCGCGAACGCGACACCGGCGATCATCGGGGCTCGACGGTTCATCTCAGTGCAATGCTAGCCACGGGCATCCCCAATTCCGAGTTCATCCCCAAACTGGGGCCGTGAATGTCTCCCGGGCCGGGTGAGGTCGGGCAACGGACATACGGTCGGCGCATGTCAATCGAACTGCCTGTTGAGCGGCTGCGTAGACGTCTGGGTGCCGACAGCCACCCCGACGGGGACGGCCACCTCGACGGGGATAGCCCACTCGGCAAGGAGGGCCGGCTCGAGCAGGAACCCGGCACCGAGGACACCCAAGAGCCATCGGACACATCTTTGTCCCGATGGCTGCCGGAGTCCGCCTCAACAGGCCCGGCGGGCTGGGTCGCGACGATCAGAGCTGATCCGGGCCGCGCCGGCGTCGTGGCACTGGGCATCATCGGCGGGGTGGCTGTTCTGGTCACGGTGTTGAGTCTGATGAGTGGTCGGCCGCCGGCTGTGGTGTCTGCCAAACTCCCGCCGGTCGAAACGGTTTCGCCGGCGGCTTCGACGCCGGGTAGAGAAGCGCCCGGCCCAGGGGTACCCGTCGTGGTCAGCGTGATCGGCCTGGTCAACACACCGGGCCTGGTCACCCTCGCTCCGGGGGCGCGGATCGCCGATGCGCTGGACGGGGCGGGTGGGGCGTTGGCGGGAGCCGACGTCATGGGGTTGAACATGGCCAGGCGCGTCACCGACGGTGAGCAGATCGTGGTCGGCGTCGATGCGCCACCCGGTCGGCCAGTGCAGATGGGCAGCTCGATCGTCTCCGATCCCGCCGCTCCCGTCGCCGGTCCGTCGTCGGCCGGGAAAACCTCGCGCTCAGACACTTTGACTGATCTGAACAGCGCGACCGCCGATGATCTCGACGCGTTGCCCGGGGTGGGGCCGGTGACCGCCGCGGCGATCGTCGCCTGGCGCGAGGCCAACGGCCGATTCGCCCGGCTGGATCAGCTCGGTGACGTCGACGGCATCGGTCCGGCTCGACTGGACAAGCTGCGCGAGCACGTCCGCGTGTGACCAGGGTGATGCCCGACCGCTCCGGCGCACCGGCGCTGGATCTGCGGCTGGTTCCGGCGGCGCTGACCAGTTGGGCGGTCACGGCGGCCGGGATCTTGTGGGGTCAGGCCGGTTCGCTGGCCGCGGTTGCGGTCGCGGTTGTCACGACCGCGGCGGCGGGATGGCGGGGTAGCCGCGGTGGACGTTCCGGGCACCGGCGGGCGCTGGCGGCCGGCGTCGCGACCGTGTTCTTGGCGGGCGCCGGGTTCGCCGTCGCGGTGATGCTGCGCGTCGATGAAGTTCGCCACCATAGGATCCTGGGCCACCTGGGTGAGGTCACCGGTGTCGTCGTCACCCCGACCGAGACTCCACGCCCGCTCAAGGGTGGCCGGCTGATGTTCCGCGGATCCTTGCTGGCACTCGACGGGGTCCAGTCCTCGGGCAATGTGTTTGTCTTCGCCTCCGGTGCAGGATTCTCGCGCTTGATCGCCGGACAGCCGGCTGCGTTTCGGGCGCGAGTCGGCCTGCCGACCCGACGTGACCTCACCGTCGCGGTTCTGGCGGCTCGGGGCCAACCCATCTTGGGTGAGGCGGCGCCGATATACCGGGCCGCCCACGGTATCCGCGACCATTTCGCGCAGGCGTCTCATCGGGCGCTGCCCGGTGACCAGGCGGCCATGCTGCCCGCGCTCGTGCTCGGCGATATGACGGCCGTGCCGGGCTCCACGACCGCCGACTTCCGTACCTCGGGTCTGACGCACTTGACCGCGGTGTCGGGGGCCAACGTGACGATCGTCTGCGGCGCAGTGCTGTTGACCGCGGGATTGATCGGGCCCCGGGCCGCCGTCGCCCTGGCTGCGCTGGCGTTGGTGGGTTTCGTCGTGGTCGTACAGCCGTCGCCGAGCGTGCTCCGAGCCGCCGTGATGGGCGCGATCACGCTTCTGGCGGTGCTGTCCCATCGCCGCCGACAGGCGATCCCGGCGCTGGCGGCGACCGTGCTCGTCCTTATGGTGGCCGACCCGCGACTCGCCGTCGACGTCGGGTTCGCGCTCTCGGCGTCGGCCACAGCCGCGCTGGTGCTCGTCGCCCCGGCCTGGTCACGGTGTCTGGCCGACCGTGGCTGGCCACGACCACTCGCGGATGCGGTGAGTGTCGCGGTCGCTGCCCAACTGGTCACAGCGCCTTTGGTGGCAGGCATCTCCGGGTCGGTGAGCCTGGTGTCCGTCGCAGCGAACCTGCTGGTGGCGCCCGTGATCCCACCGATCACCGTCATCGGTACCGCAGCCGCGGCGCTATGTGTCATGTGGCCGATGGGTGCTGACCTGCTGATCCGCTTCACCGGTCCCGAAGTGTGGTGGCTGCTGGCCGTGGCCCGCCGGGCCGCGGATCTCCCGGCGGCGTCAGTGAGCGTCCCCTCGGGTACCGCCGGTGTGGCGGTTGTCGCAGTTGCCGCGCTCGGCGCGGCGATGGTGTGGCATTGGTGCTGTCAGCCGGGCATGACACGATCGGGCGGTGAGTCATGAGGTGACCGGCCTGCACCTGATCCTGGGTGACGAAGAGTTTCTGGTGGACCGCGCTATCGCCTCGGTGCTGCGGGACGCACGGGCAGCAGCGGGTGCCGGAAGCAAACCCTCAGCCACCGCTGCGGATATTCCGGTCGATCGGCTCCGCGCGGGCGAGGTCAGCACCAGTGAACTCGCCGAGCTGCTCAGCCCGTCGCTTTTCGCCGATGAACGTGTAGTGGTGCTGGAGTCCGCGGGCGAGGCCGGTAAGGATGCGGTGGCGATCATCGAGTCCGCCGCCGCGGATCTGCCCGAGGGAACGTTACTGGCGGTGGCCCACTCCGGGGGCGGCCGGGCAAAGGCACTCGCCGAGCGGCTCAAGAAGATGGGGGCACAGGTCCATCCTTGTGCGCGCGTCACCAAGGTGTCCGAGCGCGCAGACTTCGTTCGGCGGGAATTCCGCGCGCTCCGGGTGAAGGTTGATGACGACACGGTGACGGCGGT
>JAHZIT010000049.1 GCA_022601275.1 Actinomycetes bacterium | reverse complement strand
TCGAGCGTCTTGCCGCCAAGGGCCTGCGGGTGCTGGCCACCGGCGTCCGGGTGCCGGCCGACCCTGACGACTTCACCGAAGAGGGGCTACCTGGCGCGGTGACGCTGACTGGTCTGCAAGGCATGCTCGACCCACCCCGCGCGGCGGCCCCGGCGGCGGTGACGGCCTGCCATTCGGCCGGCATCGCGGTCAAGATGATCACCGGCGACCACGCCGGCACGGCCAGCGCGATCGCCGGCGCGGTCGGGGTGCTGGACCGCGGCGAACCGCTAGATCAGGCCGTCTTGACCGGCGCTGAGTTGGCCGCGCTGCCACCCGAGGATTTCCCTGACGCGGTCGAGCGCGCGAGTGTCTTCGCCAGAGTGTCACCCGAGCAGAAGCTGCGGTTGGTCGAGGCCTTGCAGAGCAAGGGCCACGTCGTCGCGATGACCGGAGATGGCGTCAACGATGCACCGGCGTTGAAGCAGGCGAGCATCGGCGTCGCGATGGGTCGAAGCGGCACCGAGGTCGCCAAGGATGCCGCTGACATGGTGCTGGTCGACGACGACTTCGCCACCATCGAAGCCGCCGTGGAGGAAGGCCGCGGCATCTTCGACAACCTCACGAAGTTCATCACCTGGACCCTGCCAACGAATGTCGGTCAGGGCCTGGTGATCCTGGTGGCGATAGCAGTGGGCGCAGCACTGCCGATTCTTCCCACCCAGATCCTGTGGATCAACATGACCACCGCCGTCGCGCTCGGACTCATGCTGGCCTTCGAGCCCAAGGAGTCGGGGGTCATGGCCCGGGCGCCGCGCGACCCGAGCGAGCCATTGCTCACCCGAGCCCTGGTGGGCCGCATCCTGTTGGTGTCCAGTCTGCTGGTCGCCGGTGCGTTGTGGCTGTTCGAGTGGGAACTTGCGAATGGTGCCACGCTGCCCGAGGCCCGCACCGCGGCGATGAACATGTTCGCTGTCGTTCAGGCGTTCTATCTGTTCAGCTGTCGGTCGCTCACCCAGTCAGCTTGGCGCATCGGCCTGTTCACCAACCGCTGGCTCATCCTGGGTGTGGTCACCCAGGCGGTTGCCCAGCTGGTGATCACCTACCTGCCGGCCATGAATACGGTGTTCCAGACGGCGCCGCTGGACGCCGGAGTTTGGCTGCGCATCTTCGCCATCGGGGTACTGGTAAGTCTGGCAGTAGGGGCCGAGAAATGGCTGCGGGCGCGCAATAAACTTGTCAGCACTTAGGAGGAGCTGAAATGGGCGTCAACGCTGTAACCCTGCGTCGCGCCTGCTGGGGCTGTGCCAATCCGGCCGCCACACCAGCGCCGCCCACGGTCAACACCTGAGCATGGACCTACACCCGTTTCCCACCCTCGCCGTGATTCTGGCGATCGCTACGGTCGCCGGGGTGCTGGCCACCCGGCTTCGTCAGCCGCTCATTGTTGCTTTCATCGTGGTCGGCATCGTGGTCGGTCCCGTAGGTACTGGATGGGTCTCGACCGATTCCACGATCGACCTGCTTGCCAGGCTCGGCATCGCGATCCTGCTGTTCCTCGTCGGACTGCGACTGGATCTGCACATGATTCGCAGCACTGGCCCGGTGGCGTTGGCGACCGGTCTCGGACAGGTGGCCTTCACCTCCGTGATCGGCTATCTGATCGCATTGGGGCTCGGCATGGACAGCGTCACGGCCATCTACGTGGCCGTGGCACTGACGTTTTCATCGACGATCATCATCGTCAAGCTGTTGTCGGACATACGAGAACTCGACCAGCTGCACGGGCGCATCGCAGTTGGCTTCCTGATCGTCCAAGACATCGTCGTGGTTCTGGTCATGATCGCGCTGACCGCCTTCGGACACGGGACAGGTGACCACCTTGGTCTCGGTATCGCCACCGTGCTGCTGAAGGGCGCGGGGCTGCTCGGCGGCACCTGGCTGCTCATGCGTTTCTTCCTGCCCTGGCTGCTGCCGCACATCGCGAGGTCTCAAGAACTGCTGGTGCTGTTCGGGGTTTCCTACGCCACGTCGCTGGCGGCCCTCAGCGAGTGGCTGGGGTTCAGTTCGGAAGTCGGTGCCTTTCTCGCGGGAGTGTCGCTGGCGAGCACCCCGTTCCGTGAGGCGTTGGGGGCGCGGCTGGTCAGCCTGCGGGATTTCCTGCTGTTGTTCTTCTTCCTGGACCTCGGCGCTCGCCTCGAATTCACCGACGCTGCAAGGCAGATCACGGAGGCTGTTGTCTTCTCAGCGTTCGTGTTGCTCGGAAACCCGTTGATCGTCATTCTGATTATGGCTGCGCTGCGCTATCCCGTTCGGATCGGCTTTCTCGCCGGGCTGACCGTCGCACAGATATCGGAGTTCTCGCTGATCCTCGCCGCGCTCGGCTTGAGCCTTGGCCATATCACCAGCAGCACTGTCAGCCTGATCACCGTCGTCGGCCTGATCACTATCGGCGGATCGACCTATATGATCATGTACTCGCACCAGCTGTACGACTGGTTCAAGCGTTGGCTCTCGGTGTTCGAACGAAGGGACAGTGCCACGCCCGACGGTGGCGGCGCTGACGATTACTACGACGTCGTGGTTTTCGGACTCGGGCGATTCGGTGGCCATCTGGCGCAGCGACTCAGCGATGCCGGGCACCGCATCCTCGCGGTCGACTACGACCCGCATGCGGTGAGGAGCAACGACCGTGAGGGGGTGACGGCGATGTTCGGCAGCGCCGAGGATGTAGACCTCCTAGCCGCCTTACCCCTGAATCAGGCGCGGTACGTCGTCAGCGCCATTCCGATACTGGAGACCAATTTGGCGCTACTTCACGGCCTGCGCCACCACCAGTTTGCCGGCACCGTCGCATTGACCGCCCATACCCCCCACGACGCCGAGCAGCTGCGTGCCGCGGGGGTCCATACGGTTCTCGAGCCGTTCTCCGCGGCAGCGCATACGACATCAAACACGCTGCACGACTTGTTGTCCGAAGATATCGACCTGTCCGATGATGTCGACCCGGCCGATGGCGACAAGAGGACCGAGTGAACATCAGCTTGGGCGCAGGCCACGAACTTCGGCGCCCCTGGTTTCTCTTTCAACCTGGACGCCGGTACCCCAAGGGGGTACCAACAGGTTTCCGTCGGGCCGGCGCGCCGAGGCCTTGCCGACAGCCGCGATTGTCGTTTTTGGGCCGTGGCCAATAAAGTCGAAGATGCAATGACCGATTCCGCCCCAGGTGTGTCGACGGCCGCCGCCGGGCCTCAGGCAGACCGAATCTCCGCTGAAGCGAAACGTCGCAGAACGTTCGCGGTGATCAGCCATCCCGACGCCGGTAAGTCCACCTTGACCGAGGCGTTGGTCCTGCACGCCAACGCCATTACCGAGGCCGGCGCCATCCATGGCAAGGCCGGTCGCCGCGCGACCGTTTCGGACTGGATGGAGATGGAGAAGGCCCGCGGTATCTCCATAACCTCTACGGCATTGCAATTCCCCTACCGGGGCGAGGGCGGGGACACGTGCATCATCAACCTGCTCGATACCCCCGGGCACGCCGACTTCTCCGAAGACACCTACCGGGTGCTGACCGCCGTCGATTCCGCGGTAATGCTCATCGACGCCGCCAAAGGTCTGGAACCGCAGACGCTCAAGCTTTTTCAGGTGTGCCGTCATCGACGCATCCCGATCATCACGGTGGTCAACAAATGGGACCGGCCAGGCCGTGACGCCCTGGAATTGATGGATGAGATCCAGGCCCGGATCGGGCTGCGGCCCACGCCGCTGACTTGGCCGGTCGGTATCGCCGGCGAGTTCGAAGGAGTCCTGGACCGCCGCAGCGGAAATTTCATTCGATTCACCCGTACTGCCGGGGGCGCCACCGCCGCTCCCGAAGAGCACATCGATCCAGCTCGAGCGCACGACGTCGCCGGTGTCGACTGGGAGACCGCGGTGGAGGAGTCCGAACTGCTGACAGCGGATGGGGCGGACTTCGATTCGCAGACGTTCCTCGACTGCACCTCAACGCCGGTTCTGTTCACTTCGGCCGCGCTCAACTTCGGAGTCAACCAGCTCCTGGACGTCCTGGTCCAGCTTGCTCCGCCACCGAACGGACAACTCGACATCTATAGCGAGACACGCGAAGTCGTCGCGCCGTTCAGTGCCTTCGTCTTCAAGGTCCAGGCGGGTATGGACTCGGCCCACCGTGACCGCATCGCTTATGCCCGGGTCTGCTCGGGAACGTTCGAACGGGGTGAAGTTCTGACCCACGCCGCGACCGGAAAGCCGTTTGTCACCAAGTACGCGCAATCGGTTTTCGGTCAGCGGCGATCCACCTTGGATACTGCCTGGCCAGGTGACGTGATCGGGCTTGCCAACGCCGCCGCGCTGCGTCCGGGCGACACCCTCTACCGCGAGACGGCCGTGCAGTATCCCCCGATACCGAGCTTCTCGCCTGAGCATTTCGCCGTCGCGCGGGGCACCGATCCGAGCAAGCACAAGCAATTTCGGCGGGGCATCGAGCAGCTGGAGCAGGAGGGCGTTATCCAGGTGTTGCGTTCGGACCGCCGTGGGGATCAGGCACCGGTCTTCGCCGCCGTCGGGCCGATGCAGTTCGAGGTGGCCAGTCATCGGATGGCCAGCGAATACAGTGCGCCGATCGAGCTCGAGCCGCTCCCCTACACGGTGGCCCGTGCCGCCGAACCCGAGGATGCCGAGTTTCTGCAGAAGCAGCCGTCAGCCGAGGTGTTCACCCGAACCGACGGTGTCGTCCTGGCGGTGTTCTCCACGAAGTGGCGCCTCGAAGGCTTCCAACGGGACAATCCCACCGTGCGGCTGCGTTCCCTGGTCGCCGCGGGGGATTAGTCCAAGCGGCCGGCGTCGAGCAGTCGGATAACCGCCACGCCCTCCTCGTCGGATGCTTCCAAGTCCACTTCCACGTCGAAGCCCCAATCATGGTTGCCCGCAGGATCGTCCAGGATCTGCCGGACCCGCCACACATCGCTTTGCCGGTCGATGATCAACAACCCCGGGCCGCGCGCGTCGGCGGCGGTGCCCACCTCGTCGTGCTCGTCGAAGTACGCGCGCACCACCTCTTCCCAGCGCCCGGGCGTCCATGCCGCGTCCGAATCCACCCGGCCATCCAGTGAGCCGAGTTCATCCCAGCGGCGCCGCGCGAAGAGCTCCACTCGCCGGAACAACGCATTTCGCACCATCGCGGTGAACGCGCGCTCGTTCCCGGTCACCGGGCGCGGGCGAGCCGGCACCGCGTGAAGGTCCGGGATGGGCGCACCTCCCTGGTACTCGGGGCTGGTGAGCTGCTCCCATTCGTCGAGAAGGCTCGAATCAATCTGGCGCACAAGCTCACCGAGCCATTCCACGATGTCGGTCAGTTCCTCGGTCCGGGCGGCGGCAGGCACGGATGATCGCAATGCCTTGAAGGCATCGGCGAGGTATCGCAACACTGCGCCCTCCGAGCGGGTGAGCCCGTAGACGCTGATGAACTCCCGGAAGGTGAGGGCCCGCTCCCACATCTCCCGCACGACGGACTTCGGTGACGGGTGTGCGTCAGCGGCCCAGGGATTGCTCTGTAGATAAAGCTCGTAGGTGTGCTCGAGTAACTCCGCGAGAGGCTTGGGATAGCTGACCTCGTCCAGCAACTCGATGCGTTCGTCGTATTCGATGCCCTCGGCCTTCATCGCGGCGACCGCCTCGCCCCGGGCTTTGTTCAACTGCGCGGCAAGAATCTGGCGGGGGTCCTCCAGGGTCGCCTCGATGATGGAGACAACATCCAAGGCGAAGTTCGCCGAGTTCTCCGGCCCCGGGTCGAGCACCTCGACGGCGACGAGGGCGAACGTTGACAGCGGCTGATTGAGGGCGAAGTCGGGCGGCAGGTCGACGGTCAGTCGGTAGCGGCGCCCGTTCGATGGGTCGCCGGCCACATCCACCCGTTCAATGACGCCGGCCTGCAACAGCGAGCGCGCGATACCGACCGCCTCGCGGACATGCTGCAACTGCCGCTTTCGCGGCTCGTGGTTCTCGGTAAGCAGGCGTCGCATCGCCGTGAACGGATCGCTGGAACTATCCCCCGTCACTGCGCTCGCCCCCTGCCGTGCCACAACATTGAGGATCATCGCCGTCGTCACGCGCATGTTGCTGGTCAGCGGTTCCGGCGAAGCGTTCACCAGTCGGGTCATGGTCGACTCGCTCCACGGGACCATGCCCTCGGGTGCTTTACGGCGCACCAGCTTCCGGCGCTTCTTCTTGTCATCGGCCACCTTGGCGAACTGCTTGAGATTCGCCACCTCGTGGTCGGGGGCTTGGACGACGACGGTGCCGGCGGTGTCGTAGCCCGCGCGCCCGGCCCGCCCCGCGATCTGGTGGAATTCGCGGGCGGAGAGTAGCCGGGTGCGGGTGCCGTCGTATTTCGACAGCGCCGAGAAGACCACGGTCCGGATGGGCACGTTGATGCCGACGCCGAGGGTGTCGGTGCCGCAGATCGTCTTGAGCAGCCCGGCCTGGGCCAGTTGTTCCACCAACCGCCGATACTTGGGCAGCATTCCGGCGTGATGGACTCCGATGCCGTGCCGGACGAGCCGCGACAAGGTGGAACCAAAGGCCGTGGAGAACCGGAACGCGCCGATCGTTTCGGCGA
This sequence comes from Actinomycetes bacterium, assembly GCA_022601275.1. Taxonomy (GTDB): domain Bacteria; phylum Actinomycetota; class Actinomycetes; order Mycobacteriales; family Mycobacteriaceae; genus Mycobacterium. The sequence continues at coordinate 9,750 of JAHZIT010000049.1, read as the reverse complement.
TCGCCGCCTTCTCCTCCTTGGTGCTCACGTTGATGCTCATCAGCGCCTGGGCCCGTTCCAGCGCTGAGGCCTGGGTGAAGTGGACGATATAGATCGGCGCCCGCTGGGTGTCGAGCAAATCGCTGATCGTCTCGTGCATCGGCGTGGTCGCGTAGCTGTAGTACAGCGGCACCGGGCGTTCGGCCTGGGTGACCAACGCAGTGGGCCGGCCGGTGCGCCTGGTGAGGTCCTCGCGCAGGAACGTGACGTCGCCGAGGGTGGCCGACATGAGCAGGAATTGGGCGTTGGGAAGCTCGAGCAGCGGCACCTGCCAGGCCCAGCCGCGGTCGGGGTCACCGTAGAAATGGAACTCGTCCATGACCACCAGCCCGATCTCGGCCCGCTCGCCCTCGCGTAGCGCGATATTTGCCAGCACCTCCGCGGTGCAGGCAATGATCGGCGCACCCGCGTTGACGGCGGCGTCGCCGGTCAGCATCCCGACGTTGGCGGCGCCGAAGGTCTCGCACAGCGCAAAGAACTTCTCGCTCACCAGTGCCTTGATCGGCGCGGTGTAGTAGCTGCTGCGGCCCTCGCCGGCACCGGCCACAGCCAGCGCGGCGTAGAGCGCGCCGGTGGCTACCAGAGACTTCCCCGACCCGGTCGGTGTAGCCAGCACAACGTTTGCGCCGCTGACCAGTTCTATGAGCGCTTCCTCCTGCGCAGGGTAGAGCGCGGTGCCGCACGACTCGGCCCATGCGCCGAATGAGGTGAACAGTTCGTCGGCGTCGGCGCCCCGGGCGCGCAGCGCGGACAGGTCGCCGGGATCACCCAACAGAGGAGCAGTCATAGCACAGGGGAGCAGTCATGTTGAGCAGTCATGGTGAGCGCCGCCGGTGTCAGTCACCGCATTCCGTATTCGAGGGCTTAGTGGGCCAGACGCAGGCGTCGATATCAGTCGTGTCGCCGTAGCCGCCGCCGGTGAACACCCCGTAGGCGTCGCTGTTGGAACCGGTGTAGGTGGCCCCGCCCCCACCTCCGCCGCCGCCCTCGTTTTGGACAGTCACCGACCAGCCCTTGTTTTCCAGGACGGTCTTGTAGGAGTCCATGGTCGCGCCGGGGGCCCCCCGGACCTGGAAATGCATATGGACGCCGTTGGCTTGGACGGAGTCAGGACCGTCGGTTTGCTGGGTGTCCGCCGGCGTGGGTATCAGCGACTGCAGATCGGTGCCGGCGTCAGCGGCCGGCGACTCCGTCGGAGAGATCGTGACCGTTTCCGTTTCGGTCGCGGTGCCTGAGTCTGAAGAACCGGCGCAACCGGCTGCGAAGAGACCGATGACCGTCGCCGCGATCGCCGAGACGTAGGCGCTGTGTCGCATGTCCACCCCTTCTCCGGTGCGAATCGAATCGGAGCCTGCACGAACCGTAGCAGCCCGCCGCTATGCGGCCTCGGGGGAGATCGTCGACCTGCCGAGCACTGCGCGCGCGACTGACCCGGTGACCGACGCATTGACCGACCAATCGGACGCCGCCTCCCTGGCCTTGCGTACGAAGTCGTTCGGCAGTGAGAGTGTGAACACCTTCTTCCACGCCGATGCCACCTGCTTCGGCAACGAACCGCTCACGTAGGTCAAGCCATAGCGCTCGAACAGTTCCTGCACCTGCGGCGCGATCTCGGCGTAGCGGTTGCTGGGCAGATCGGGGAAAAGGTGGTGCTCGATCTGGAACGATAGGTTGCCAGTCATGAAGTGCAACAACGGGCTTCCCGAGATGTTCGCTGAGCCGAGCATCTGGCGGAGGTACCATTGGCCGCGGGTCTCGCCGTCGATCGAGGTCTTCTCGAAGGTCTGGACGCCCTCGGGGAAGTGGCCGCACATGATGACCGAGTGCGTCCACAGGTTGCGCACCAGGTTTGCCGTCAGGTTCGCGGTCACCGTGGTCAGCGCTGAGGGCCCCGACAGTAGCGGGTGTAGCACGTAGTCCCGTGTCACATGGCGACGAACCTTGGCGAGCACCTTCTTTCCGTTGCGACGAAACTCTGCTTTGTCGCCGCGGCCCTTGAGTTGCTTGCCGATCTCAAGGTCGTACGCGGCGATGCCGTACTGAAACAGGCAGGCGTTGATGAAGTTCCAGAGCGGCTGGGCCAGGTAGAACGGCATCCACTTCTGGCCCTCATCGACGCGCATGATGCCGTATCCGAGGTCGTGGTCCTTGCCGAGCACGTTGGTGTAGGTGTGGTGCAGTTCGTTGTGGGAGTGTTTCCACATCTCCGAAGGAGAAGCACTGTCCCATTCCCAGGTCGTCGAGTGGATCTTGTTGTCGCGCATCCAGTCCCATTGTCCGTGCAATACGTTGTGTCCGATCTCCATGTTCTCGACGATCTTGGATATGGAGAGCCCGGCAGTGCCGGCAATCCAGGCGGGCGGGAACAGGGAGAACAGCAGGATGGCGCGGCTGGCGAGTTCGAGCTTGCGCTGGCCGGCTATGACCCTGCGGATGTAGGCGGCATCGCGCTCACCGCGGCCGGCGATGACCTCGGCGCGAATGGCGTCGAGTTCACGGCCGAGATTTTCGATGTCTTCGGAAGTGAGGTGACCGGCCGGGTCAGCGTGGTCGGCCTGGCTGGAATCTTGGGCGTAATGCAGAGTAGGCATGAGTGAATTTCCTTGCAGTCATGGTGGTTTAGCGGTCGCAGATCTTCGCTGGCTATCTGTCGTGCGCAGGTTGTCCGTTTAGAGATCGATGTCGCACGCGCCCGCGGCGGCCGAGACGCAGGTCTGGATGACCACGCCGTCGGCGGCGTTGGTGACCTGGCCGGTGCGCAGATCCCGGACGGCGCCTTGACGTAGCGGCGCGACGCATCCGAAGCAGATGCCCATCCGGCAGCCCGAGGGCATCAGGACGCCGGCGGCTTCGCCTGCGTCGAGCAGGGTTTGGTTGCCGTCGGCATCGACGACGGTCCCGGTCTTGGCGAAGGTCACCGCACCGCCGTCGCCGGTGGCGATGATCGCGGGGCGGAAGCGTTCGGTGTGCAGGCGGTCGGCGATGCCGTCTTGAGCGAAGCGCTGTTCAAGAGCATCGAGCAGGCCGGCCGGTCCGCAGGCCCAGGTCTGACGCTCCGCGATGTCATCGACGAGGTGAGCGAGGTGGGTCACGTCGAGTCTGCCGGCGGTGTCGGTATGCCTCTCCAACAACCGGATTCGACCCTCGCTGGCCATATGCCGCAACTCCGTTGCGAAGATCACGTCGTTTGCGGTGGGCGCGGAATGCACGACGACAATGTCGACCATGTCGGGGCCTGCGTCGGCCAGGTTTCGCAGCATGCCCATCACCGGGGTGATACCGCTACCCGCGGTGAGGAACAGAATCTTGGGGGGGATCGGGTGGCTGAGGGTGAACTCACCAGACGCCTGTTCGAGTTGGACGATGGCGCCGACCGTGGCGTGCCGCACAAGGTGGTTGCTGACGACTCCGCCGGGTATTGCCTTGGTCGTGATCGCGATACAGCCGTCGGCTCGCTTGGTTTCGGAGGTCAGCGAGTAGGCCCGCCATTGCCGGACACCGTCGACATCGATTCCGATGCGCATGTACTGCCCGGGTGTGTGGCCCCCCCAGCCGCGGCCGGGTTTGATCACCACGGTGACGGCGCCGCGGGTTTCTGGGTGGATGGCCACGATGCGGCCACGCAGCGCGGCGCCGGAGCGCAACGGGTCGATGATGTCGAGGTAGTCGGCGGGCACCAATGGAGTGGTGACCCGTTCGGCGAACTTGAGTAGCCGGTCATGCAACGCGCCGGCGACGGTGGGTCGGGGTGCTGTTGTCGTCATGACTCCATGGTGAGTTATTCCGTGAGATTAAGTCTTGTCTGTATAGCGTGGAGTAGCAGCTCATACTTGTTCGAAAGGAACAGTAATGCCCGATTCGAGTCGCTTCACAGGATTGGAGCTTGCTGATGACGTGGTCCTGGCGTTGCAGGCGGTGCTGCCCCAGATGGCGGAGCGCACTGTTGCGGCGGTCACCGTAGAGGTTCCGAGCTACGCCGATGCGTTCAGCGGACCGATGGGGCAGAACATCGAGAACGCGGTTCAGATGGCGCTGGGCGCATTCCTGCGGCTGGCGACTCGCGCTGAGGGCACCGACGCCGGAGCTCAACTGTCGCCCGCCCTGGACGGGGCCTATGAACTCGGCGGTGGGGAAGCTCGAAACGGTCGCTCCGTGGACGCGCTCTTGGCGGCCTACCGGGTGGGTGCCCGGGTGGCCTGGCGGGAGCTGTCCGCCACCGCGGTGAACGCCGGGCTGCCCGCCGAGGGAATCGCCCGGTTCGCCGAGTTGGTGTTCGCGTTCATCGATGAACTGTCTGCTTCGAGTGTCACCGGACATGCCGACGAACTTGCAACTACCGGACGGGTCAGGGAGCGATATCTCGAACGACTCGGGCAGAATCTGGTTGCCGGCGCAGCCGTGGAGATTCTGCAGGCCAGTGCGGAGAAGGCTGACTGGCCGATACCGAAATCTCTTACCGCCGTGCTTGTTCCCACCATGCAGGTTCGTGGATTGGCGGCGGGACTCGCCCCGTCGACCTTGCAGCTCAGTGAAGACCTGCCCGGCATCGACCCGGCTGAGTCTCTGACTCTGCTCCTGGTACCGGACATGGCTGGACCGTTGCGGCGCCGACTGCTCCGCAGCCTGAAGGGCAAGAAGGCGTGGGTTGGGCCGGCGCGGCCCTGGACGCAGGCGCGGACCTCCTATCGACGGGCGGTTCAGGCCCGGATATTGGTCCCCGCCCCCGGCTCTGATGTTCACGCCCCCGGCCCTGATGTTCACGCCCCCGGCTCTGAGGTCGTCGATACCGACGAACACCTCGTCGAGTTGGTTCTCGGCGCCGACCGCGCTGCAGCTGCCGACTTGCGGCTGCGGGCACTGGCACCGCTCGCACGGCTGCGAAGCAGCACCGCGGACCGGCTGACCGAAACTCTGCGCTCATGGCTACTGCATCAAGGCGCGCGCGACGCCGTCGCCGCTGATCTTTTCGTGCACCCTCAGACTGTGCGCTATCGCATGACCCAACTGCGCGAACTCTATGGGGACAGTTTGAAGGACCCCCGGAAAATCCTTGAACTCACTGTGGCGCTTGGGATTACACCGGGACTTGGCGGTTCCGAAGATGATCCAGATCAGTAGGCGAGCGGCTCTGCCCGCTAGGTCTGCGTCGGCGCCGGCCCGACCAGATTCGACGGTCGGCAGCAGATCGTCACGGCGAGGGTCAGTATCGCCGCGACTGCGAAGGCCGCCTGCACGCTGACCAGGTCGGCGGTTCCGCCCAGTAGCGCCGCCGCTATCGGCCGCGAGCCGAGAAATCCGACCAGCCAGAGCGCCATGATCCGCCCGCGCAACTCCTCGGGCGCGCGTTCCTGTACGACGGTGCTCAATCCGGTCATGGCCCAGCCGAAGCCCAAGCCGGCAAGGGCGAACCCCGCCAGCGCCGCGACCGGAACGGACCCCACGGCGAGCAGAGCGCACCCGGCGCAAAGCCCTGCCAGCCCGATGGAAGACACATGTGGTGAGGCCAGTCGGCCCCGCATCAGCGCCAGCGCGATCATTCCGACCGCCGCGCCGATGCCGAACACCGCCGACAGCGTTCCGACGAGTCCGGCGCCGCCGCCCAGCCCATCGGCAACCGATGGCGTCAACGTGATCGACGGGTCCGACGCGAAACCGACGGTGGTCACCGCAATCAGCGCCAGCAGCAACGGGCGGTCTCCCAAGACGTATCTGACGGCTGCGCGCACGCGATAGTCCGCCCCCGAGCGGCGCTCCCGCGGTGACGGGAAACGCACGGCGACAAGGAAGGTGACGAAGATGAGATGCAGGCCGGCGCTGACCGCGAAACCAGTAGCCGCCCCGACGTTGGCGGCCAGATAGGCGCCGGCGGCGGGTCCGACAATCCGCCCGATCGTCATCGGGATGCTGTTGAGCGCCATCGCAGTCGGAAGTTCGCCATCGCGGATCAGGGCGGGCACGATCGACTGCATCGCCGGCCCGCCCACGACGAAGCCGAACCCGACCAGGGAAGTGCCCAAGAGAATCGGGATCGCTGCTGACATCCCATGCAGTCCCGGTTCGATGAACAGCCATGCCGCCACAGATCCGGACCCTGCGACGCACAGCACTCTGCCGAGCAGGATCTGGCGCGCCGGATTCCCGGTGTCGGCCCACTTGCCGCTGGTGGGGCTCAGGATCAGCTGCGGAGCGAACTGTACGACGCCGACCAGGCCCACCATCAGGGCAGACCGCGTCGCTTCGTACATCACGATCGCCGCGACGATGCCGTGCGTCCACACCGCGACAACGGCGAACATCTTGCCCCAGAAGAGCGCACCGAAGACCGGGTCGAACAGCAGCCCGAGCGCACCCCGCGGTGGGGCAGTTGTCAACGGGGCCCTGGTTTCAGTGGTCATTGGCCGGCGATCATTGGCCGGCGTTCATCGGTCGGCGTTCATGGGTCGGCGTTCATTCGTCCGCCGCGCGCTCGAAGCGTCGGGTCAGCCGGTCCAACAGGGCGACCAGGGTGTCGACATCAGCGTCAGTCCAGTCCGAGATCGTTTCGGCGACCATATCGCGCCGTCGATCTGTCACGGTGGCCATTGCTTTGCGGCCGGCGTCTGTTAGCACCAGGTGGCAGCGCCGCTGGTCATCGGGGGCGGAGGTCTTCTTCAACAAACCGGCCGCGACGACCGCGCCGACGGTGCGACTGGCGGTCGAGTGCTCAACGGCCATGAACTCGGCGACGTCGCGGACTGACGCCCCGCTGCCGCTGCGTTGACACTCCTCTACCGCTCGCAGTACTCGCAACGTCGATACGCTCGTCACCGGTCCGGCGCTGTCCAGCAGGCGCCGCCGCCAGGCCGGCTTCTGCCGCGCGAGGTGAACACGGGTCAGCAGCTCATCGAGGTGGTCGTAGCGAGACCGCGGCACTATATATGCATAGCACATACATATATCTGTTCACCAACGATGCTGCCTCGTCGGCGGCCGCCCGAATCTCCGGTCGCTGGTGGCCGCGCCGCGTCAGCGGGCCTTCCAGTCCGGTGTGCGCTTCTCTCCCCAGGCTTTGAGACCTTCTCCTGCATCTGCGGTCGCTGCGGCCACCTTGCGCATGACTTCACCAAAGCGAACTGACTCGATCCAGCCCATGTCTGATGTGCGCCACGCCACTTCTTTGGTGGCTCGCTGAGCGAGCGGGGCTGCCGCGGTAAGGGTTTCGGCCCACGCCCGCGCAGCATCGGCCAAATCTGCTGGCTCCACGATTCTCCACACCAGGCCAACCTCCTTGGCCCGCTCGGCAGTCATCGGACGGCCCGTCAGCAGTAACTCCATTGCATCAGCCCATCGAATCCGTCGAGGCAGTCGGATCGCACCGACGATGGTGGGCACGCCGATCGCCACCTCGGGGAAGGAGAACGTCGCTTCTGTGCTGGCTATCACAAAGTCGCAGAAGAGGATTCCCGTCAGGCCGTAGCCGATACACGGACCCTGCACCGCCGCGATGGTCGGCTTGAACAGTTCCATCCCGCTTTCGAAGGAATTTATCGTCGGCTTCTCCCAAAATGTGCCGCCGAACGTTCCTACCGAGCCTTCGCCGTCTTTGAGGTCGCCCCCGGCGCAAAAGACCCTGCCATTGGCGGTCAGAATCCCCACCCACGCGTCCTCGTCGTCGCGGAACCGGTTCCATGCGGCGTTCAGTTCTGTTCGCAGCGCCCCGTTGATCGCGTTGCTCGCCTCGGGGCGGTTGAGGGTGATGGTGGCAATGTGCCGATCCAGCTCATAGGTGACCAGACTCATTTCTTCACCCTAATCGGCGTTTAGCACGCGGAAGGCGGTCAGAGGACCGGGCAGCGGGCCGGAGTGTTCGCGAACTCGACGTTCCGACTTGAATAATGGCGCGATGACGATCAGCTACGACGACGCCTTGCGCGGGCGAATCCGGGCGCATCTGGCGGGACATGAGCGCCGCGAGGCCACCGATCCGAATAAGCGGCGCGCGGCCGTCGCGGTGGTGCTGGTCGACTCCGAGCTCGGCGAAGACCGGGTTGATCCGGCATCGGTGGACGACTGGATTGCCGGCCGGACGATGCCCGGTGCTCTTGACGGCCGCATGGTGGACGTCTCGGGCGGCGCTTCTTTCCTTCTGTGCCGCCGGACAGCTCGGCTCTCCTCGCATGCTGCGCAGTGGGCGCTACCGGGCGGCCGGCTGGATCCGGGCGAGACCGTGGTAGAGGCCGCGCTTCGTGAACTCGAGGAGGAAGTGGCAATCGTCCTGCCCGAAACGGCCGTGCTGGGCCTGCTCGACGACTATCCGACGCGGTCTGGCTACATCATCACGCCGGTGGTCATCTGGGGCGGCGGACGGCTCGACCCACGCCCCTCGCCGGACGAAGTGGTGGCCGTCTATCGAGTGGGCATGCACCAGCTTTTGCGCCCCGATTCGCCGCAGTTCATCAGTATCGCCGAGAGTTCCCGCCCCGTCGTGCAGATCCCGCTGGGCAACGACCTCATCTATGCGCCGACGGGAGCGGTCCTGCTGCAGCTGCGGTGGCTCGCCCTTGAAGGTCGGCATGACCGGGTCGACGGCCTCGAACAACCCGTCTTCGCCTGGAGATAAACGGAACGGCGCGGATTGCCGCGATCACTGGTCGGGGTGCAGCGCCGTCCGCCCCGTACTGCGGAACAACACCCGTGCTGCGATCGCCACGGCGTGGTCGGCGAACCGCTCGTAGAACCGGCCCAAGAGCACCAGATCGACCGCCGCGGGAACGCCGTGGCTCCACTGCGGTGACATCACCGTGCTGAACAGGCGGCGGTGCATGTCGTTCATCGCCGCGTCGTCGTCGCGGATTCGGCTCGCCCGCACCGGATCTCCGTCGACGATGACCGACGCGGCGTCGTCCGCCAAATCTACTGCGAGGCTGCCTATTTCCGAGAATTGCCCGACGACCTCACTCGGGAGGGCCGATTCCGGGTGGCGCCTTCGGACGATACGGGCGACGTGCCCTGCGAGTCCGCCCATCCGGTCGGCATCGGAAGCGATGTGAACTGCGGCCACGACCGCCCTCAAATCACTGGCAACCGGTGCCTGACGTGCCAACAACGTCAACGCCGCGTGGTCCACGTCGTTCCGCAGCCGCGCCAGGGTTTCCAGTTCAGTGATGGTCTGCTCAGCAGCATCGAGGTCCACGGTGAGGAGGCTGAGGGTGGCGCGTTGCATGGCTTCGCCCGCCAATTCGCACATGTGGGCGAGGTCAGTGTTGAGCGCGTCCAGCTGATGATGAAACTCGGTACGCACCAGTGCCCTCCCTTCCGCAGCGGCAAGTACCCACGGCACTCAGCGACCCCGGCCACCAGGATAACGGGCCGTTGAACTCTACAATTCCTGGAGCAGCAACGATGCAGTGGTCCGAGCCTGGCGACTCCGGCGCGATAGCCGGATACCGTTGCAGCGCATAGCTAACCGGCTGGCGGCGCAGAGCGGCCCGGCTCAGCCTATGATGGGATCGCTCTTTCGCCCCGCCGGCTCGGTGGCCCCCGCCGTTTGGCTCCAGCGAGCTTCGGGGTGCTGCTTGACTCAGGTACTTACCCTTTGATGCCGGTGAAAAGAATGGAGTCCTCATGACAGGTCGACGAGTGGTTCGTGGCGGCGTGATCGCGGCAGTGGGCGCGGCAGTGGGTACATGGGCGGCGCTAGCCGGTGTGGCTACTCCGACCGCCGTGGCGCAG
>JAHZIT010000048.1 GCA_022601275.1 Actinomycetes bacterium | reverse complement strand
TCACGGTCGGAGGCGGGTTTTCGAGCGTGGCGGTGATCGTGCTGCGAGTCTGGCCGCGAAGGTCGTCGAGGGTGCCGTTCTGCACGATGCGGCCCTGACGAATAATGCTGACCTGGTCGGCGAGGACTTCAACCTCGCTCATGATGTGACTGGAGAGCAAGACCGTGCGACCGCGGGCCTTCTCTTCAGCGATCTCCTCCTGGAATACGACCTCCATCAAGGGGTCCAGACCTGACGTGGGCTCATCGAGAATGAGCAACTCGACATCGGAGGAAAGCGCGGCAACGATGGCGACCTTTTGCCGGTTTCCCTTGGAGTACTGTCGACCCCGTTTGGTGGGGTCGAGTTCGAAACGCTCGACGAGATGTCCGCGGCGGTTCTCATCCAAACCCCCGCGAAGATTACCGAGCAGATCGATCGCCTCGCCGCCGGTTAGGCTGGGCCACAACACGACGTCACCGGGCACGTAGGCAAGCCTGCGGTGCAGGTCTACAACGTCGCGCCAGGGATCCCCGCCGAGCAGTTGCACCCGGCCCGCATTCTTACGCAGCAACCCCAGAAGCACCCGGATGGTGGTCGACTTTCCAGCGCCGTTGGGACCGAGAAAGCCGTGCACTTCCCCTTCCGCCACGTTGAGATCCAGTCCGTCCAGGGCGGTGAACGAACCGAATTTCTTGACCAGACCATCGATGGCGATGGCGGCTCGGCGGTGCCTGCTCAACGTTGGCCCCCTCGGGGTTGTGCTGTCTTCGCGCCGGCCTGGCGACGTCTTACCCCGTTGCCGGTGGCCCCGGTGATCCGGTGGTCACAGTGATTTTGACATGTCAGCCCCATTACGCCTTCACGCACTCGATGAGAGAAAACACCGGTCGGTCGATCAACTCGTCCCAGAAACCCGGTTCTCGCGCGGCGAGGGCCTCCGGCGGGACTACCGGTCGGTGCACCGCCACATCTACGAAGCCTGCCGCCTCCAGTTCCGACCGGTACGCCTCGATGGGCAAGTAATAGTTCCTGATGTGCAACCCCGAGGCGCCAACCAATACCGTGAAGTCGATCGGCGCACCCTCGTAAACATGGTCGGCCAACCGCACCTCGAACCCGTACTTGCGGTAGTCGGCTTCGGGGTCGTAGTGGTAGATGCTCGGGTTGACGTTTATCGTCACAAAACGTCCGCCGGGCCTGACTCTGCTGGCGAGTCCGGTGCACATGCGGGCAAGTTCGGCGCGGCTGCGTGCGTACACCATGAGGTAAGCGCATGCGACCAGGTCGAAATCCTGAGGGGGATCGGCGACGGTCGATGCGTCGCCGACGACGTATTCGATATCCAGCGGCTGCCGGGCTTCATGTTGCCGAGCCAACTCGATCATCCGCGTGGAGATGTCCAATCCCGTGACCTTCGCCGCACCGGCCTGGCGCAGCAGCCTGGTGAAATGGCCTTCACCGCAGGCAACGTCGAGAACCTTCTTGCCCGAGACGTCGCCAACCAGCCTCAGCAAGGAGAAGGTGTCGACTTGATAGACGGGCAGGGTGTTCTTGGCCTCCTGGTATAGCTCTGCGGTGTCACCCTCGTCGTAGTCGGTAACCATGTAAGTCAACTCCTTTAGCAGTAGGCAGGTCGGCTGCCGGACCCGCTGCGCAAGCTGGACCGGTGAGTTCCGCTTCGCGATGTACCGCTTCGCAACCCGGGATTACCACTGGTCTCGCGGGACATCGAAATCCGCACACAATGCGCGCCACACCGCGCGCGGGTCGATACCCTCCTCAATGGCCTGCATCGCCGTGCGCCCGCCAATACCGCTGAGCACATGGTCGACCAGCATCGACGAGGCCCGCACCGCGCCGAACTGGCGCTCAACGAGCTCCGAGAATTCCGTCAGCCGCACGTGCCCAACCTACGCCGACCCGTTCAACGCCTCATGGCACACCCGTACCGGATCAGCGACCTGCGTGACGCTGGCGCCGGCCCGTCGCGCGGCCGCCAGGTAGCCCGGCGAACCGAGCACATCCCGCGTCGCCGCAGCCAGAGATGAGGCGGTCAGTGGTCGAACAAGCTGTCCACTGCCTTGGCGCACAACGCGATTAGCGATCTCCCATTGGTCGCCACCACCGGGAACCACTACCATGGGCACTCCGGCCAACAGCGATTTCGCCACAGTTCCGTGCCCACCACCGCAGATCAGCAGATCGGCTCCCGACAACAGTTCGTCTTGGCGCCCGAGCCCGACCACCGCCCAGGGCGGAACCTGACCCTCGGGACCTTCCAGTCGTGATACCGCGACCCGCGAACCCTCGGGCAGCACTTCACCGGGCACCAGCGTGTCCAGTACCAGTTCACTGAGCCCGCCCGCTCCGGTTTTCGCGGTCGAGGGGGCCACCACCACAACGGGGCCTTCGCCGGCCGGCAGCTGCAGCACTGCAGTTGTCGGCTCGAAATGCAGCGGACCGACCACGACGGCCTCGACAGGCCAGTCCGGTCGTGGTACCTCCAGGGCGGGTAGCGTGGCGATCAAACGCCGCAGTGGCCCCCGATCATCGGCGGGCAGACCGATGGCGACACGCGCCGCGGACCGCTGACGCAGACCCGCACGCCACGAGCGGGCGCTGAGTGCTCGCATCAGTGAGTCGCGCCCCCGGCCGCGCAGGCCGCGGCCTGGGGCCAACCCGCTGCCCAGCGGCGGCAGGCCTTTGGACGGACGGTAGAGCGGGTGGGTGTTCAGTTCGATCCACGGTAGGCCGAGTAGGTCGGCGGCCAGGCCACCACATGCGGTGATCGAATCGGAGATCACCACATCGGGTGCCAGATCACAGATCCGCTGCCTGTTCAGCACTGCCATCCGCGCTGCACGTTGATGGATCTTGGCGCCGGAATCAGCGTCGTCGTCGTCCGCGGCCGGATCCAGCCCGTCGAGTTCAATGGCGTCGATGCCTGCACCCCGGGCCACATCGAGCCTATTTCTACCGGTCAGCAGGGTCGGAGCATCACCGGCGCCGCGGAATCGCAGGCATAGCGCGATAGCGGGAAAGACGTGGCCGGGATCAGGTCCTGCGACCACGGCCACGCGCATTCGGGCTACCCTGCCACAGCCTCGGCCGCTAGGCTCGGTCCATGACTGACCAGGCCCCCGAGACCAGGACCGACCGGGCTCCCGAGTCGCAGATTCCGACAGCGCTGACGCCGAGAACCACCAACGCGGATACGGTGCAGGCATTCCTGTTCGCCCTGGCCGAGGAGGACTTCGACACCGTGGAATCTTTGGCGGCGGCGGAGTTGATCTGGCAGAACGTCGGCCTACCGTCCATCCGCGGTCGCCATCGAATCATGAAGTTGCTGCGCCGCGGCGAGGGCACATTCGGTTTCGGAGTGAAGTTCCACAACGTCGCCGAGGACGGCGGCACGGTGCTGACCGAGCGCACCGACGCGATAATCATCGGGCCATTACGGCTGCAGTTCTGGGTGTGGGGCAGGTTCGAGGTGCACGAGGGCAAGATCACGCTGTGGCGTGACTACTTCGATTTCTTCGACATCATGGTGAAAGCTCCGCTGCGGGCATTTGCCGGTTTGGTGTTCCCCGCGCTTCGCCCGACATTCTGAAAGCTGCTAGGCGCCTTTGAGCCGGCCTAGTTCGTCGAATGCCTGTGCCCAGCCCGTCAGCCGGTCAGTGGCCAACACAAGCTCGTCGCGGCAACGCCGCTGCGACATCGGCGAACTCGACATAGACCCTGAATTTGCAGCCGACACCAATTGCGCTGCGGCCGAGACCATCTCGTTGTATTGGTGGGCGCCGCGGTCCAGTTGCGCGCGGAAGGCGGCGATCGTCGGCGCAAGGTGGGCCCTTGACTGGGGTGCGGATCTGGCCGCCCGTTCCATCGACACCACCTCGGTGGCGGTGGCGGCCATGGTCGCCCCGGTCTGCTCGGCGGCTGACCTCAGCTCGGCCAATTCTTCAGCGGGGAGCATTCGGCCGCGCTCCATGACACCCAGCATCGAGGTGAGGCCACGTTCGGAGGCTGCCAGCGCAGCCATCGGCTGCCGGGCGGCCGAACCCCGCGGCGGCAATCGCCGCGCCACCCGTATCCGCTGGGGCGGCAGGGGTTCACCTCGCAACCAGCGATAGCGCAGAAACGCCAGGGTCGCAAGGAACGCGGCACCGACGGCGATCGGCGACGGTATGAACAACGCCCAGACCGGTGTGCTCCAGGAAGCCAGCAAGGCAGTCACGCCCACCCAGAACACGGCCGCGACGGTGAAGAACATGCCGAGCCGGAACGCCCAGCGCCGTTTCCGCAATAGCTTCGCCCGCGGGTCGGCGGCTGCGTTGAGCCGCTGAGCCAGCACATCCGACCACTCTGCGGCGGTGTCGATCCCGCGTTGCGCCAACGAGCGCCACGCCTCCGGTCTGTGGGTACGTGCGGTCATGAAGGCTCCAGAAAGTCTGGTTATTACGTTCGTCGCTATTGCGACAATGGGTTTTCCGGTGTCGGTTTCGGCTCGGCTGTCGGCGTCTGGGCGGCTGAGGCGGGGTTCGTGGAACTGCCCGTCGGCAGCTGCTCCCCACGCATCGAGGCCCGGATCTGCTCAAGCCGCGAGTGGCCCGCCATCTGGACGCTGGCCTGCTGGACTTCGAGCATCCGACCGTGCACTGAGTTCTGCGCCAACTCGGCTGAGCCGATCGCGTTGGCGTAGCGCCGTTCGATCTTGTCGCGGACCTCATCGAGGCTCGGGGTATTTCCGGGTGCGGCGAGCTCGCTCATCGACCGCAGCGACGCGCTGACCTGCTCCTGCATCTTCGCCTGCTCGAGTTGACTGAGCAGCTTGGTGCGCTCGGCGATCTTCTGCTGAAGCATCATCGCGTTCTGCTCAACGGCCTTCTTGGCCTGACCGGCCGCCTGCAGCGCCTGATCGTGCAGACCCTTGAGGTCCTCGACGCTCTGCTCGGATGTCACCAGCTGCGCGGCGAATGCCTCGGCGGCGTTGGTGTACTCGGTGGCTTTGCCGGTGTCGCCGGCCGCGGCGGCCTGGTCGGCCAGGGTCAGTGCCTGACGCACATTGACTTGCAGCTTCTCGTTTTCGGCAAGCTGGCGGTTGAGCCGCATCTCCAACTGCCGCTGGTTACCGATCACCTGGGCGGCTTGCTGCGTCAGCCCCTGGTGCTGGCGCTGGGCTTCCTCGATCGCCTGCTGGATCTGCACCTTGGGGTCGGCGTACTCGTCGACCTTCGAGCTGAACAGCGCCATGAGGTAGCGCCACGCCTTGCTGAACGGATTGGCCATCGGTTCGCTCCGCTTTCGTCTTTGGTCTGTGCGCCGACGGTATGTGCGTCGACGGTATGTGTGTCGAACAGTGAGACTGTGCCTGAAAGTGCCCCTGAACCAACTTATCGGTTCAGCCCAGATCACCGCACCCCTGTGCCCGTCGCGACGGCGACCGATCAGGCCGGCCGCGATCGGGCCGTGCCGATCAGGCCACCGCCATGGACACGCCCTGCGGAATGACCACCTTGGTGGAGACGTCGATGCCGGCAGCGCTGGGGGACCCCGGTGGCGCCGCGCCCGTTGCGATCGCGATACGAGCCTCTGCCAGCGCCAACTCGTCGCCTGCATCCGACATCACCCTTGACAGCGGAACCTCCAGAGCGCCGCAAATGGCGCCGAGGAGTTCACTCGAGGCTTCCTTGCGGCCACGCTCCACTTCAGACAGGTACCCCAGGCTGACCCGCGCGGTGTCCGACACCTCGCGCAGGGTGCGTCCCTGCTCAACACGGGAGCGACGTAGTACGTCGCCGATCACCTCGCGCAGCAATGCCGTCATCGCGCTCTCCTCAATAGCTCGGCTATCTAGCCCAACGCTCGGCGTCGCCGGGATGGTTCCCGATCTGGGCCGGCAATCGCCGGCGCCGTCCTCAGCTGCCTGGAACTAACCGATGAGCGGGCGCGAACCGCCGATCAGCCGGGCCCATCCATTCGGGCCCATCCATCGGGCCCAGTCAGTCCTTGGCCGGGCGCGCGCGCGAATCCCGGAATGCCGCGACGAAATAGTCCAGACCGGTGAGCACCGTGAGCACCACCGCAACCAGCATGATCACCCAGGCCGCGGTGAGCCAGCCACCCGACAGGGGCAGGATGAACAGACCGATCGCGACCGCCTGGACCAGGGTCTTGAGCTTGCCGCCCCGACTTGCCGGGATGATCCCACGGCGCATGACGGCCAGTCGCAACACGGTCACAACGATCTCGCGAACCAGGATCACCCCGGTGACCCACCACGGTAAATCGCCGAGCACTGACAACCCGATGAGGGCGGCGCCGATCAGAGCCTTATCGGCGATGGGGTCGGCCAGGGTGCCGAACTCCGTGACCATGCCATAGCTTCGGGCAAGTGCCCCGTCGAAGCGGTCGGTGATGACCGCCACCGCAAACACGACAAACGCGACTACCCGCCAATACGTTTCGTGGCCATCCCCGACGAACAACACCACCAGGAATACCGGCACCAGCACCAGACGTACACAGGTCAACGCATTTGCGAGATTCGCCACCCGGGCGCGCGGAACCACTGGATCGGTATGTGGTTGGCCCGGCACCGACACAGAATACTGGTTGCCAGTACCGATACTCTTCGGTGTGTGAGCGCAGTCCCGGATGAGTCCGACGATCGGCTCATTCTGCGGCGCGCCCGGACGTCCGACGTACCCGCCATCAAGGCCCTCGTCGACGTCTATTCCGGCAAGATACTTCTCGAGAAGAATCTGGTGACGCTCTACGAAGCCGTGCAGGAATTCTGGGTTGCTGAACTGCAGGGTGAACTGATCGGGTGTGGCGCTCTCCATGTGCTGTGGTCAGACCTGGGCGAGGTGCGCACGATCGCGGTGCACCCCAAGGTGAAGGGTCGGGGGGTCGGCCACGCGATCGTCGACCGTTTGCTCGCTGTCGCTGCTGAGCTGCACCTACATCGCATATTCGTGCTCACTTTCGAAGTCGATTTCTTCGTCCGCCACGGCTTCGAGGAGATCGAGGGCACACCGGTGACCGCAGAGGTCTACGACGAGATGTGCCGCTCCTATGACACCGGTGTGGCCGAATTTCTCGACCTCTCCTATGTCAAGCCGAACATCCTTGGCAACACTCGGATGCTGCTGACGCTCGAATAGCCCTCGTCATCGCCACGGTGGTATTGGTGGCGGGTTTTCAACCGAGGTACATCCGCCCCAACCGGCATTTCGGCGCTACTCGTCGGCCTTTCGGGCTTATTCGTCGGCCTCGGCCTCGCCGGCATCTGGGCCACCGCGGATCAGCGCCAGTGTGCCGGCAAGCTCGTCGGGCTTGACCAACACCTCGCGCGCCTTGGAACCCTCCGAGGGACCGACGATGTTTCGCGTTTCCATCAGGTCCATCAGCCGGCCCGCCTTCGCAAACCCCACCCGCAGCTTGCGCTGCAGCATCGATGTGGAACCGAACTGGCTGGATACGACGAGTTCGACGGCCTGCAGGAACACATCCATGTCGTCGCCGATGTCCGGGTCGACGTCGGTGCGCTCGCCCGCGGGCTTGGCAGTCGTGACACCCTCGGTGTAATCGGGATCCGCCTGCTCTTTGGTGGCCGCGACGACAGCGTAGATCTCCTCGTCACTGATGTAGGCACCTTGGAACCGGACCGGTTTGTTGGCTCCCATCGGGAGGAACAGCCCGTCGCCCATGCCGATCAACTTTTCGGCACCCTGCTGGTCCAGGATCACGCGGCTGTCCGTCAACGACGACGTCGCGAAGGCTAGTCGAGACGGCACATTGGTTTTGATCAGCCCGGTGACGACGTCGACTGACGGACGCTGGGTCGCCAGGATCAGGTGAATGCCCGCTGCGCGCGCCTTCTGCGTGATCCGCACGATGGCGTCCTCGACGTCTCGTGGCGCGGTCATCATCAGGTCAGCGAGCTCGTCGACGATCGCGACAATGTAGGGATAGGGCTTGTAGACGCGTTCGCTGCCCAACGGTGCAGTGATTTCGCCGGATCTGACATTCTTGTTGAAATCGTCGATATGGCGGACCCGGTTGGCCTGCATGTCCTGGTAGCGCTGCTCCATCTCCTCGACCAGCCATGCGAGTGCTGCCGCGGCCTTCTTCGGCTCAGTGACGATCGGTGTGATGAGGTGCGGAATTCCTTCGTAGGGTGTGAGCTCAACCATCTTCGGGTCGATCAGGATCATCCTGACCTCTTCGGGGGTGGCCCGAGCCAACAGCGACACCAGCATCGAGTTCACAAAGCTCGACTTGCCCGAACCGGTGGAGCCGGCCACGAGCAGGTGCGGCATTTTTGCCAAGTTCGCCGAGATGAAATCGCCCTCGATGTCCTTGCCGAGCCCGATCACCAACGGATGGTGGTCGCGGCGCGTCGTAGGGGCGGTGAGTACGTCGGCCAGCCGCACCATCTCACGGTCGGTGTTGGGCACCTCGATACCCACGGCCGATTTGCCGGGGATCGGTGCCAGCATCCGCACGCTTTCGGTGGCCACGGCATAGGCGATGTTCTTCTGCAGCGCGGTGATCTTCTCGACCTTGACTCCCGGGCCGAGCTCGACCTCATAGCGGGTGACCGTCGGCCCGCGGGTGCACCCCGTGACCGCTGCGTTGACCTTGAACTGGTCTAGGACCGATCCGATGACCCCCACCATCTTGTCGTTGGCAGCGCTGCGAACTTTGGGCGGCTCCCCCGCGACGAGCAAGCTCAACGACGGCAAACTGTACGGCCCGTCCACCACCCGATCCAGCGACAGGGCGCTGTCCATCCTTTCCGCGCCACCCTTTGCGCCGTCACCCTTCGCCGTCAGCTCCTTCTGCTTCCTCTTGCGCGAGCGGGAGTTCTGTTCCGGCGGGGCCGCGTCCTGGCCCTCGATCGGGTAGTTGTCCATCGGAGTGCCGGTAAGTGCTGCCGATGCTTGGGAGGGTTGGTCGGCTGATGACCGCGACCCGGGTTCGTCGGAGCCGTAGCCGTCGTCGTAGTGGCCGTCGTCGTAGTGACCGTCGTCGTAGTAGCCGTCGTCGTAGTAGCCGTCGTCGTAGTAGCCGTCCGAGTAGTCGTCAGGTCCAACGTCGTATTCGTCCCCGTACTCATCCTCGTACTCCCGGCGCCATCGGGTGGGGAACATGTCCCGCACCGTCGAGGGCACCTCACGGATGGTCGTGCCGGTCACCAGCAGGAGCCCGAACAGCACACCCAGGAATAGCAGCGGTGCGGCGATCCACGCGGTCAGCCCGTCCGAGAGTGGACCGCCTATCGCGAAACCCAGGAAGCCGGCCGCATGCTGGCGGGCGACCGGATCCTGCGGCGAACCCGACCACAGGTGCCACAGTCCGAGCGCGGGCAGCACGATCATCGCGCTCCCCAGAATGAATCGGGGTCGTGAATCGGGGTCGGGTTCTGAGCGCATGACCGCGACGCCGAGTGCAGCCAGGGCGATCGGAACCAGCACCACCGCCGCGCCGATCAGCACCCGCACGAAGGTGTCAATCCACTGCCCAACCGGTCGCGCGGCGTCAAACCAGGAGCTCGCGGCGACGACGACGCCAACGCCCAGCAGCACCAGGGCAATGCCGTCGCGACGGTGCCCCGGCTCGAGTTCGCGTGCTCTGCCGACCGAGCGAGCTGCGCTTCCGGTGCCCTTCGCCACCATCAGCCAGCCCGCCCTCAGGCTTCGACCGAGCGCGGTACCGGCGACCGAGACAGCAGAGGGGCTGCGGCGCGCGGGTTTGCGACGCGGACCGGCCGGCTTCGACGTCCGCGGTCGAGCCGAAGCACCCCGCGAATTCGTCTTTGACCTGTTCGAACGGGCTGCAGATCGGGCCGCGGTCTTACTCGCCATGCTGGCAAGCCTAGTCCCATTTACCTCAGATGCACCATCTGCCACACGGGTCACGGACCGAGAGCTGTCTGTTCCAGCGGCCTCCTTGTCTGTTCCGGCGGCCTCCTAAGGGGTCGACGTGCCGCGAACGAACCCTCGCCCCTGGGTAAGGTGGACACCTGTCCAACGAGACCCTTCCGACCACACCTGTCCAACCACACCTGTCCAACCACACCTGTCCAACACAGCGCCCAGATCGAGGAGCCACTCCGAATGCCCATAGTCGTCGTCGCCACCATGACCGCCAAGCCCGAGTCCGTGGAGGCGGTCCGAACCGCGTGCAAGCAGGCCATGGAAGTGGTGCACAACGAACCCGGCTGCGATTTGTACTCCCTGCACGAGGCCGACGGCACGTTCGTGTTCATCGAGCAGTGGGCCGACGCCGACTCTCTGCAGGCGCACAGCGCCGCACCGTCGGTGGCCACGCTCTTCGGCACCATCGCCGAGCACCTCAGCGACGCGCCGGAGATCAAGGTGCTACAACCGGTGGTGGCCGGAGATCCGACCAAGGGCCAGCTGAGGCCCTGAGCCCCACGATCATGGGCGAGCTCACCGGAAAAGTCGCTTTCATCACTGGTGCCGCACGGGGCCAGGGGCGTGCGCACGCGATCAAGTTGGCGTCCGAGGGTGCCGACATCATTGCTCTGGATCTGTGCGCGCCGATCGACTCAGTGCCTTACCCGCTGGCCTCCCCCGACGACCTGGCAGCCACCGTCAAGCTCGTCGAGGACGCCGGCGCGCGCATCGTCGCCTGCCAGGCCGACGTCCGGGACCGCGATGCCGTGAAAGCCGCGCTTCGCAAGGGAACCGAGGCGCTGGGCGACCGGCTCGACATCGTGGTCGCCAACGCGGGGATCGCACCGATGGCGGCCGCCGATGCCTGGCAGGACGTCATCGACGTGAACCTCACCGGCGTCTACAACACTGTCGACGTCTCGATGAAGCCGATGATCAAGTTCGGCAACGGCGGCTCGATCGTGCTGATCAGCTCAGTCGCCGGCTTGTTGGGGTTGGGAGCGCCTATCAGCGGCTCCGTTGGGTACGCGGCCGCCAAGCACGGCATGGTCGGGATCATGCGGGTGTACGCGAACTTCCTTGCCCAGTACAGCATTCGAGTCAATTCAGTGCACCCGGCAGGAGTGAACACCCCGATGATCGACAACGAATTCATCCGGTCCTGGCTGGAGGGGGTGGCGCAACAAGGCCAAGGGGGTCCGGACATGGGCAACGCGCTGCCGGTGCAGGCACTGGAACCCGAGGACATCGCCAACGCGGTCTTCTGGCTGGCGTCAGACGCGGCCCGCTATGTCACCGGCATCACGCTGCCCGTCGACGCGGGATTCGTGAACAAGCGCTGAGAAAGCGATGGCAAGCGAAATTCTGTACTGCGGCCATGTTGTCAACGTGCGTTGCTGTTAGCTCCCGTCGGGGGTGACCGACTTGCCGTCCCAACGCTGAATGCCGGGAACGACGACGTCCAACAGCTCAAGGGCCCGCGACACAGTCTGATCCACCACTTCGTCCAGAGTGCGCGGCATGGCATAGAAGGCAGGGACAGGCGGCATGATGATCGCGCCGTTGGTCGTCGCGCGGGCCATGAGTTCAATGTGGCCGGCGTGCAGCGGCGTTTCACGCAGCAGCAGCACCACCCTGCGTCGCTCCTTGAGACAGACGTCGGCGGCACGAACAACCAGTTCGTCGTTGTAGGAGTTCGCGATTCCGCTGAGGGTTTTCACTGAACAGGGCGCGATCAGCATCCCGCTGACGACGAAAGACCCTGACGAGACGGACGCGCCGATGTCACGGGCATTGTGGATGTAGTCGGCCATACCACGTACCTCGTCAGGGCTGTAGTCCGTCTCGTGGGCAATAGTTCGCTGACCCGACGCCGTGACGATCAGGTGGCTCTCGACATCATCTGCTCTCCTCAACAGCTCAAGAGCCCTGGTCCCGTAGGTGGCCCCCGAGGCTCCAGTGATAGCAACGATGATGCGCTTGATCGGTCTACCTCTCCTCGAATTGTGCTACAGCGGAGGCGATTATCGCAATGGCTTCGCGCTCGTCGGCACCGGGATCGCGAGCGACAGCGAGTCGCACGACTGCCAACATCGCCGCCGTCGCACGCTCGGCAGTATCACCGGGTGCGGGCGATGCGTCGAGACAGCTCGCGAAATCGCTGAGCTCACCCAACTCGATCATCTCGGCGTTGAGTTCAGCGGCCTTGATCTGATCCCGAAGCGCTGTGGTCGCCGGGGCCGGAACGGGCGCTGGGCCGTCCTTGAGTCGCGTCCGCACGGCGCGGAGCGGACGCACCACTTCGTGCTGCCACTGTTGGGTGCGATCCCGGGCGCATTCGGCCTCGGCGCGGCCGAACGAGGCACCCATGGCTGAACCGACGAACGCTGCCAACAGAAGCACGTTGACATCCACGCCGCAACGGTCTTGCAGCAGCACGGCTGCGCGCGGAACGCCCTCGGCACCGTACACATTGAGGGCGAACCGTTGGAGGCGCCCCTCTCGGGTGGTCATCGAACTCCGCACGGCCCGGGCCGGTTGCCGGAGAGGATGTCGAGCGATCCTTGTTGCTTGTCGGCCGCCTTCACCCGGAAAGTATGGAGCATCTGACTGCGCCGTTTCAGGATTTCCGTCAGTTCTCCGACGCTCTGCGCTCCGGCGGTGAGCTCATCGCCGTGGACGTCGCGCGCATGGCACTTCGGCCCGCGCAGGCTGACCACGCAAGCGAGTTCGCCAAGTAGTGGACGCGCCTGGCCGGCGTGATTACGATCTCCCGGAACACGGACCTGATCAGGTCCAGTAGGGAGCTGCACATGCCCGAGATTGAGCACGAGATCAAGATTTCCGCCACGCCGGAGCGGGCGTACGCGGCATTGAGCACCCTGGACGGCGTCAAGGGCTGGCACACGCCGGGCGCCTCGGGGACCGGACAGGTTGGTTCCGAATGGATCTTCACGTTCGCCGACCACCCCGAATTCGGTTGGGAGGTTGTCACTTCAGAGGCCCCGAGCCGCATCCTTTGGCGTTGTACTCGGGGACCCGGTGACTCGGTGGGAACCACCGTCACCTTCACGCTCAGCAAGACCGCCGACGACAGAACCTTGCTCGAGCATGTACACAGCGGCTGGCCGGACACCGACGGAAACTTCCGCAAGTGCAACACGACATGGGCTGTGCTCCTGCACCACCTGCGCGACTACGTCGAGTCCGGTAACGCCGCGCCGGCGTTCAAGTGAGAGAGAAGTCATGCCCCAGCAGAGCCTGAGTGAATTCGTCGAAGACATGGAGAAGGCGGGTCTACTCGTCCGCGTCAAGGAGGAGAAGCGGGTCGACGAACTCCCCGCGGTCATGGAGGCCAATCCACTGACCGCAGTGCTGGTGGAGAAAGTCACCGATTGCGAGTTTCAATTCCTGGCCAATGCGTACTCCAATCAGGA
Organism: Actinomycetes bacterium; assembly: GCA_022601275.1. GTDB lineage: Bacteria > Actinomycetota > Actinomycetes > Mycobacteriales > Mycobacteriaceae > Mycobacterium. The sequence goes on along the minus strand of JAHZIT010000048.1, from coordinate 15,007 downwards.
CCAGACAGCGTGGGCGTTGGGCTGTGACAAGAGTGAAACCGGGCGCCGGATGGTCGAACTGGGCAAAGGTCGGATCAAACCAGAGGTCATCGACACCGCGCCCTGCAAGGAGGTCATTCTCGTTGGCGAGGACGTCGACCTCACGCGACTGCCGCTGTTCCTGCACCACGACCGCGACGGCCACGCCTACACGAACGACAACCTGGTCGTGAGCAAACACCCTGACACCGGCGTCTACGACTGGGGCATATATCGCAGCATGTTCCGTTCGAAGAACGAAAAGATGTTCGACATGACGTGCACTTCGCACCGTGCCCGGCTGAATGCGCAAGCCGCGCAGGCGAAGGGGCACAACCTCGAACTCGCGATCGTGCTGGGCGGGCCCCTGGTGGACAAGGTAGCCGCGTTGACGGGAGTGCCACCGGGTACCGATGACTTCGAGGTGCTCGGTAATTTCTACGGCCATCCAGCGAAGCTGGTGCAGTGCGAGACCATTGACCTCCTGGTGCCTGCCAACGCCGAGATCGTGATCGAGTGCGAGCTGATGGCGACTGAGGGCTTGACCCACGACGAGGGCCCGTACGGCGAATTCACCGGAATGTACGGCGGCGGAATCAAGGCCAACTTCCGTGCTGTGGTCAAGGCGATGACGTTCCGCCGGGGCGGCATCTTTCAGCACGCCACGATTGGCGGCACCCATCCCTGGTACACCGACAACATGCTGCAGCTGCCGATGATCGAGTCAGACCTCTACGGCGCCCTGGCGATGGCCGGGATCAACGTGAAGGAGGTCCGAGCACCCCTCGGCGGTTTGTCAAACATCGCCTACGCCAAGATAAGCGCTCGGGGCGCGGGGGATTCCAAGCAGGCACTCGGTGTGATGTTGACCTGCTCGAAGCAGGGACTACCGAAGATCGCCATGGTCTTCGACGAGGACGTCGACATCTGGGACGACAACGCCGTTCAATTCGCCATGGCATTTCGTTATATGCCGCACCTGGACACGGTGACCATTCCGAACTGCAACACGATGACGGTCGACCCAATGATCGCCGACGACGCCGCACCCGGGACTGCCTCCAAAATCGGTTTGGATTGCACCATTCCGATCGCACCGAACTTCGTGCGTTCGCATTTCGACCGCAGCACCGTCTTCGAACTCGGCGATCCGCCGCCTGATGTAGTGATCATGTCGGAGGAGGAACTGACGACCGAGATGGCCGCGCTGATCCGCGAAGCTCCACGCACGTGGAAGGAAGTCCTTCAGCACTTCATCGGACAGCCGTACCGCAACGTCTACGGGGCGTTCAGCAATCTTCGGCATCAACTGGGGCGTTGTGACGACGAGCCGTGGTATCGATACACCTTCTCCGACACCGACTTTGCCGTCAAAGCAACGGACCCGCCGCTCTCGAGCTTCGATCCCCGCCACCGCCCCTAGGCGATCACTGCCAAGAGTTGAGGCGTCAGCGTGACAGTTTGAGGTTCCGGAGGTCGGCGACGCACCAGTGCACGGTCTGGGCCGTCGTCGCCGCACCCAGAATGCCTCAGGACTCTATATCTCGATGACCGTAGGCACGATCATCGGCTGCCTGCGGTAGGTCTCCCCCACCCACTTGCCAACCGCCCGGCGCGCCGCCTGCGCGATGCGGGACGGGTCGGTGATGTTTTGGGCGGCAAGGTTACCCAGTTCGGCCTCGACCTTTCGGGCCGCAGGCTCCAGGGCCTTGGCGTCCTCGGAGAAGCCCCTCGAATGCAGATGCGCCGGTCCGGCCGGCTTCCCGGTGCCGCGGCGCACGACGACGGTCACCGCGATGAACCCCGAGGACAATACGAGCCTTTCCCCCAAGGTGGCATCGCCGACATCGCCCGTGACGAGCCCGTCGACAAACGTCTTGCCGACCTGCACACCCCCCGCGATGCCGACCCGGCCCGACACCAGGTCGACGCTGACACCGTTCTCGGCCAGCACGATGTTCTCCTCAGGCACCCCGCTACGAGCGGCCAATGCGGCGTTGGCACGGAGCATCCGCCACGTCCCGTGTACTGGCATCACGTTTCGTGGCCGTACACCGTTATAGAGGAACAACAGCTCACCAGAGTAGGCATGGCCCGAAACGTGCACGCGTGCATGTTGATTGGTCACGACGCGGGCGCCAATCTTGGCCAGCGAGTCGATCACGCCGTACACTGCCTCTTCATTTCCTGGGATCAGGGATGACGACAAGATGATCAGATCGCCGGCGGTCAGGGTGATGCTGCGATGCTCGCCGCGCGACATCCGCGACAGCGCCGCCATTGGTTCACCCTGCGTGCCGGTAGTGATGAGCACCACCCGATCGGCCGGCATCATCTCGGCGGCGGCGATCTCGAGGACGTCCTCATCGGCAACGTTCAGATAACCCAGGTCGCGCGCGATCCCCATGTTGCGCACCATCGACCGCCCGACGAAGGCCACCCGACGCCCCAGTGCCACCGAGGCGTCGATGATCTGCTGCACGCGATCGACGTTGGAGGCAAAGCACGCGACGATGACCCGCCCTTCGGCGCCGCGGATCAGGCGGTGCAGTGCCGGGCCGACCTCGCTCTCCGATGGTCCGACGCCCGGGATCTCCGCGTTCGTCGAATCACAGAGGAAGAGGTCCACCCCGGCGTCGCCGAGTCGCGACATTCCCGGCAGGTCGGTCGGCCTGCCGTCCGGCGGCAACTGGTCGAGTTTGATGTCACCGGTATGCAGCACGGTCCCCGCGCCAGTGTGGATGCCGATCGCCAGACATCCCGGGACTGAGTGATTGACCGCGAAATACTGACACTCGAACACGCCGTGGGTAGATCTCTGGCCCTCGGCCGCCTCGACCAACACCGGCTTGAGTCGGTGTTCGCGGCACTTGGCAGCGACCAGGGCGAGGGTGAACTTGGAACCGACGATCGGGATGTCGGACCGCAACTTGAGCAGAAACGGGATCGCGCCGATGTGATCTTCGTGCCCGTGAGTGACCACGAGCGCCTCCACATCGTCGAGCCGATTCTCGACGTGCCGCAAATCGGGCAGTATCAGGTCGACGCCAGGTTCGTCGTGATTGGGAAACAACACGCCGCAGTCCACGATCAGCAGTCGGCCCAGGTGCTCGAAAACGGTCATGTTGCGCCCGATTTCGTTGATGCCGCCGAGGGCGGTCACCCGCAGCCCTTCCGCGGCCAACGGTCCGGGCGGGGTGAGCGCTGAGTCTGCGATCGGTACCACTACCGAAGCACCGCCGCGGCACGCATGTCTGCGGCCAAACCCTCGATCTGCGCGTCGCTTGCCGGCACCTGGGGCAGGCGGGGGTCGCCGACTTCGAAGCCCTGCAACCGAAGAGCCGCTTTGGCCAACGTGACACCGCCCAACCTGGACTGGGCGGCCGACAACGGCCCGAGCGTCGCGTTGATCTTGCGTGCAGTCGCGACGTCTCCGGAAGCGAAGGCCGTCAACATGTCTCGTAGCTGGCCGGCAGCGATGTGTCCCCACACGCTGATGAGCCCGACCGCGCCCATCGCCAGCCAGGCCAAGTTCAGTGCGTCGTCACCGGAGTAGTAGGCCAGCCCGGTCTCGGCGATGATCTGGCCGCCGCCGGGAAGATCACCCTTGGCATCCTTGATGGCGACGATGTTGGGATGGGCAGCCAGGGTCCGAATGGTGTCCCACTCGATGGGCACCATCGAGCGCGGCGGAATGTCGTAGAGGATCACCGGCAGATCGGTCGCGTCGGCGACCTTCGTGAAGTGGGCAATCAGGCCTGCCTGCGGCGGCCGCGAGTAATACGGAGTGACGACCAGCAGACCATGCGCGCCCTCGGCGGCGCACGCTCTGGCGAGGTGGACGCTGTGAGCCGTATCGTAAGTGCCCGCACCCGCGACGATCCGGGCCCGGTCGCCGACCGCATCGAGTACCGCACGCAGCAGCGCAATCTTCTCGCTGTCGGTGGTGGTGGGTGATTCACCGGTAGTTCCCGACAGCACCAAGCCGTCACAGCCGGCGTTGACCAAATGTGTGGCCAACCGGGCGGCGGCGGCGGTGTCGAGCGACCCGTCGGGCTTGAACGGAGTAGCCATGGCGGTCAACAAGGTGCCCAATCGGGCGGTGGCGTCGAATCCGCTGGTGCTCACGGGCACAAAGATTACCTGGTCGGCTTGCCGCGATACGAGTGCATTACCGGCTCATGCCTCAGTTGCCAGTGGGCTGGTCGCGACCTCTGTGCCGTCGGCCAGCACGGTGATCTCGAAGTCGCCGAAGACCTCGGGAGCGACACCGACCAATTGGCGCAGGCATTCGATTGCCAACCGCCGAATCTCGACGTCAGCGTGCTCGCTGGCCCTCATCGCAATGAAGTGCCGCCACGCCCGGTAGTTCCCGGTGACGACGATTCGCGTCTCAGTGGCATTGGGCAGTACCGATCGGGCGGCCTGGCGAGCCTGTTTGCGTCGCAGGACGGCCGAGCTTCCACCGGCATCATCGCCCAAGAACTTGTCTTCCAGTCGGTTGAGCAGCTCGGCATAGGCAGTGCGACTGGCATCCGCCGCCGCCGTGAGGATCTCTCGCAGCTCCGGATCGTCGTCGATACCCGGCGGTGCCACGACCTGCGAGTCCCGTTCGGGCACGTAGCGCTGGGACAGCTGCGAGTAGGAGAAGTGGCGGTGACGGACCAGCTCATGGGTGCACGACCGCGAGATGCCGGTGACGTAGAACGACACCGTCGCGTGCTCGAGAACTGCGAAGTGCCCGACGTCGATGATGTGACGGACATACGACGCGTTGGTAGCCGTGCGCGGATTGGGCTTGGACCAACTTTGGTAGCACGCCCGGCCGGCGAACTCGACCAATGCGGCGCCGCCGTCAGCATCGGTACTCCACGGCACGTCCGGGGGTGCCGAGAACTCGGTCTTGGCGATCAGCTGCACACGCAGCGGCGCTATCTCGGCCACGTCTGGGAGCCTAACCTGCCCGGCCCGCCCGGCGGCTCGAGCAGGCTGAGCCGTTGTCTGCTAACGCGGCGTGGCGGCAACGAATTCCACCACCGCTGCGGCGAGCTCGCGACCCTTGTCCTCCTGCAGAAAATGGCCCGCGTCGACAATCGTCACGTGGTCCTGTCCCGCGGCGCCCCGCACGTGCGAACGCAGCACGGGTTCGGCGGCACCGGTAATGGGGTCGGAGTCGGAGAAGGCGCACAGGAACGGGCGATCGAAACGACCCAAGGCCTCCCACGCCACGCGGTTCCGCGGGGCCGCGGGGTCATCGGGGCCGGTAGGCACGAGCATGGGGAACTGACGGGCACCGGCGAGGTAACTGTCGTCGGGGAACGGTGCGTCGTAGGCGGCGATGACCTCGGGCTCCAGCGTGGACACGGTCGCTCCGTTCAGGATCTGGCCGGCCGGGAACACCGGCACTTCCTGGCTGAACTTCTGCCAAGCCAGAAACGCCTTCCCTGGATGGTGATCTCCGGTCGGCAACATCGTGTTGGCCGCGACGACACGAACGAAACGGTCCGGCTGCTCGGCCACCAGTCGCAGTCCGATCAGCCCACCCCAGTCCTGGCACACGAGGGTGATGTCGGTCAGGCCGATCGCCTCAATCGCTGCCCACGTCCAGTCGGTATGGGCCGCGTATGTGTAGTCCTCGCGACGGGTCGGCTTGTCGCTGCGGCCGAATCCGACCAGGTCGATCGCGACGGCGCGCAGCCCCGCGTCGACCAGCACCGGGATCATTTTGCGATACAGGTAACTCCAGGACGGCTCGCCGTGCAGCAACAACACCACCTCGCCGTCGCGCGGCCCCTCATCAAGATAGTGGATTCGCAACGTCGTGCCAGCGCCCGAGTCGACCTCGATGTAATGGGGTTCGAAGGGAAAGTCGGGCAGGTTGGCGAAGCGCTCATCTGGGGTGCGTAGGACATCCATGTATGCCAGCTAACCAAGTCGGCATCTCAGCGCCTCCACCAGGTCGCCCCGCTCCCCGACCGCCACCCCGTCGAGGCCCAGCCACGACGCCATGGCCTCGAGCTCTACCGCCAACGCGGTGGCCACCCGCGATGGCGACTGCCCTTGCTCGACGAAAGCGCCGACGACCTGCAGAGCGTCGGCCGCCCGATCGGCCTTGAGGTCGACGCGGCCGACGAGATCCCCGTCGAGCAGAAAAGGCCACACGTAGTAGCCGTACCGCCGATTGGCCGCTGGCGTGTAGATCTCGATGCGGTAGTGGAATCCGAAGAGCCGCTCCACCCGGGGCCGGAAGAAGATCAGCGGATCGAACGGGCACAGCAACGCCGTTCCTTTGTCCCGACGGGGCACGGTTTGACCGGACCGCAGGTACGCGGGCGCACTCCAGCCGTCGACGCCGAGGGGTTCTAGTTCGCCGTCCGCGACCAACGCGGCGACGGCGGTCTTGGACTGCTTGGGTGACAGGCGAAAGTAATCCCGCAGATCGGGCTCTGTAGCCACGCCGAGCGCGGTGGCCGCCCGCAGTAACAGTTCGCGCGCCGCCTCCTCGTCGTCGACCTCGCGCGCCACGACCTCCGGTGGCAGCACCCGTTCGGTGAGGTCATAGTGCCGCGCGAACCCGACCCGGGTGGCCGTCGCCAACACCCCCGCCGACCACAGGGCCTCGGCTACCCACTTGGTGTCGCTACGATCCCACATAGGTTTTTGGACGGGGCCCCTGGGCTTTTGGACAGGGCCCCTGGGCTTTTGGACTGGGCCCCTGGGCTTTTGGACGGGGCCCCGCGGCCCCTGCTTCAGCTGGGCCTCGATCTGGCCCGCCGTTGAAGGACCCAGTTCGGCGACAGCGGCCACGACGTCCTCTGCGAGCCCGGCGTTCTGCCTCACGACCTCAGTGCCCCACCGGCCGTGCAGGTATTCGCGCATCCGCCACCGCAGCAACGGCCAGTCCTCGACAGCCATCAACGCGGCCTCGTGCGCCCAATACTCGACCAGCACCCGCGGCGAGCGCGCCGATTGGCTCCACGCGGCCCGATCCAGGATGGCGCGGTCATAGGGGCCAAGCCGACTGAACATCGGCGCATAGTGCGCGCGGACCGCCACCGAGACCGAGTCCAACTGCAGCACGTGCAGCCGGGCGATCAGGCGTTTCAGGTGCGCCCGCGAAGCGTGTCCGGTCGGCTTGGCTTGATGGAACCCCTGGGCCGCAACCGCCACCCGCCTCGCCTGAGCAGCGGACAGCTTCACGGCCTGAGATAGGTGTAGAACCGGTAGCGAAGCCCCGACGAACTGTCCTGCCAGTGGTCGGCGGTGCCGACCCAGCCCTCGTCGAGAACCGGAGCCAGCGCGTCGTCATCCTCCCGGTGCAGGTGGATGTCAACCTCAGTCACTGCACACCGCGTCGCCAACGGCATAGCCAGCCGGTAAATCTGCGAACCTCCGATTACCCAGGCATCGTCGAGTGGGGCGTCCTCGAGCGACCCGACGACTTCGGCGCCTTCGGCCAGATAGCCGACCTGCCGGGTGACAACGACATTCCTGCGCCCCGGGAGCGGCCGGAACTGCGCGGGCAGCGAGTCCCAGGTCATCCGGCCCATGACCACGGTGTGACCCATGGTGAGCTCCTTGAAGCGGGCCATGTCCTCTGGAACCCGCCAGGGTATGCGGTTGCCGCGGCCGATGATTCCCGAAGTGGACTGCGCCCAGATGAGTGCCGTCACACGGCCACCGGGGCCTTGATCGCCGGATGCGGGTCGTAGTTCTTGACGACGATGTCTTCGTAAGTGTATTCGAATATCGAATCCCTTTGCGCCAGAACCAGTTCAGGGTATGGCCTGGGCGGGCGAGATAGCTGCTCGGTGACCTGTTCGATGTGGTTGTCGTAGATGTGGCAGTCGCCACCGGTCCAGATGAACTCACCGACGTCGAGCCCGGCCTGAGCTGCCATCATGTGGGTCAGCAGCGAATAGCTGGCGATGTTGAAGGGGACGCCGAGGAACAGGTCGGCGCTGCGTTGATAGAGCTGACAGCTCAGTCGGCCTTCCGCCACGTAGAACTGGAAGAAGGCGTGGCACGGCGGTAGCGCCATCTGCGGAATCTCGCCCACGTTCCACGCCGAGACGATGTTTCGCCGAGAGTCGGGGTCGGACTTCAACAACTCCAGCGCGGCGCTGATCTGATCGATGTGCTCACCCGACGGCGTCGGCCAAGACCGCCATTGCACCCCGTACACCGGACCGAGATCACCTGTCGAGGAGGCCCATTCATCCCAGATGGTGACGCCGCGCTCCTGTAACCACCTGACGTTGGAGTCACCGCGCAAGAACCACAGCAGCTCGTACACGATCGACTTGGTATGCACCTTCTTGGTGGTGATCAGTGGGAACCCAGCGGCCAAGTCGTAGCGCAGCTGATGTCCGAACAGGCTGCGGGTGCCGGTGCCGGTGCGATCAGACTTCGGGACCCCGGCATGGAGCACCAGGCGCAACAGATCCTCGTACGGCGTGGCGATCGGCACGCGGCCAGCTTACGTCGGGCCGACCGGAGTAGAACTACAACCATGCCGAGAACCACCGACACCGTGACAACGGCCGACGGGCTCTGCCCGGTTTCGATTCACACGCCGACCGGCGCCGGGCCCTGGCCCGCCGTCATCATGTACCCCGATGCCGGCGGCGTACGCCCGACGTTCCGCGCGATGGCCGACAAATTGGCAGACTACGGCTACACGGTGCTGCTACCCGACGTGTACTACCGTGACGGCGACTGGTCACCGTTCACCATGACCACGGTGTTCGACGACCCGGCCGAGCGCAGTCGGCTGCTCACCATGATGTCCAGGGTGACCCCGGAGATCATGGCCGCTGACGCCACCGCCCTATTCGACTATCTATCCAGAAGGCCCGAGGTCAGCGGGGCCTCCTTCGGGACTACGGGGTACTGCATGGGCGGCCGGATCTCCCTGGTCGTCGCGGGCCGGGTTCCCGGCCGTGTGGCGGCCGCAATGTCGTTTCACGGTGGCGGGCTGGCGACCGATGACCCCGGCAGCCCTCACCTGCTCGCCGACCGAATCCAAGCGGCGGTCTACGTAGGTGCCGCCCAGAACGACAAGTCGTTCACCACCGCGGACGGCACCTTGCTGGACCATGCGCTCACCGAGGCGGGTGTCGAGCACACCATCGACTTCTACTCGGCGTTTCACGGGTTCGCGGTGCCCGACAACGGACCCTATGACGAGCCGGCGGCGCGACGCCACTGGCGGGCGATGGAATCGTTCTTCGCTACCCATCTGAGGTGAGCTCGTTTTGCCCAAGATGTACCCGATGAGCAACGATGGACGCCGTGTATGACCAAACGTTCAGCGAACCGGCATCCAGCGATCGCGGATCACGGATCGACCCGGTACTCGCCCGGAGCTGGCTGCTGATCAACGGAGCGCAGCACGAGCGCTTTCAATCCGCCGCTGATTCCAGAGCGGACATCGTGGTCCTCGACATCGAGGACGCGGTGGCGCCGAAGGACAAGGCGATCGCACGCGAGAATGTCACCCGTTGGCTCGACTCGGGTAACGGCGACTGGGTTCGAATCAACGGATTCGGAACGCAATGGTGGGCAGATGACCTGGAGACGCTGGCCGGGACGGCCGTCGGCGGTGTGATGCTCGCAATGGTCGAGTCGGTCGACCACGTCACCGAGACGGCCAAGCGTCTACCGAACGTGCCGATCGTCGCTCTGGTCGAGACGGCTCGCGGACTGGAACGAATCACCGAGATCGCTTCCGCCAAGGGCACATTCCGCCTCGCTTTCGGAATCGGAGACTTCCGCCGCGACACCGGTTTCGGCGACAACCCAAGCACACTGGCCTACGCGCGCTCCCGCTTCACCATTGCCGCCAAGGCGGCGCATCTCCCCAGCGCCATCGACGGCCCGACCGTGGGATCCGGCGCGTTGAGGCTGAGCGAGGCGACGGCAGTGTCGGTAGAGTTCGGCATGACCGGCAAGATCTGCCTTACCCCCGATCAGTGCGCCACCATTAATGAGGGACTGTCTCCCTCTGTTGAGGAAATCAGCTGGGCCAAAGAGTTTTTCGTCGAATACGAGCGCGATGGCGGTGAGATCCGAAATGGCTCGGACCTCCCCCGCATCGCGCGTGCCAACAAGATTCTCGAGTTGGCCCGCGCATACAGCGTCGAGCCTTCAGGGTTCGAGGACGTCGATGATCCCGCCCATATTCCGGCCCCATCGGACACCTACCACTACTGAGCGGCTGTCACTGTTGAGCTAGCACCGTTCCTGTGGCCCGACCGCTACCAGCAGTTCTAGGTCCTCTTGATGATTGCGTGGACTGCAAATGTGGTCTCAGAGAATCGCCTCCGGTGGGCTACCGCCTCGCTTGCCGCCGTGACTGGCCGAGGCTAGGGCTGTCGGTCTCCGCCGGACGGACGGGGCCCAGTAGGAGCAGCCCCTGTTCGTGCCGTAGCGGGCAGTTGAGCCGGCGTTACGGGGCGGTTATGGTCGATTCGATGAAGCCTCGACGATGACTTACTTGGATAAACAGGAATTTCTAGCCTGGGCGTACGACGACCTACTCACGAACACCACCCGCGGAGTGCTGGCCGAGTACATCGTGGCCAAAGCACTCGGCACCCTCGACACGAAACGCCGCGAATGGGACAACGTCGACCTCCGCGTCGACGGTGTCGGCGGCGTGGAAGTGAAATCGGCTGCCTACGTGCAATCGTGGAAAGCCCGGCCTTCGACGATCTCGTTCGACATCAGTCCCAAATTAGGCTGGGACGCTAGCACCGACACCTACGCGGCCAGCGCGGAGCGAAGCGCCGCCGTGTACGTCTTCTGTCTGCTCAATGGCACGGACCGCAAACAAATCGACCCGCTCGACGTCGCGCAATGGACGTTCTACGTGCTGCCGACGAGTGTTCTCAACCGTAAAGTGCCGACGCAGAAGAGAATTCGACTCAACCCTCTGATCGAGCTCGGCCCGCGCCAGTGCACATACGACGAGCTCAAGGCCGTCATTCACCAGGCAGCGCGGCCCAGCATTTCAGTGCGCCTTGTGGAGTGGAACGTGGCGATGTCGCTGCAGACCAAGGCACCCCTACTCGCGAAGCTGAATCCGACGGTCGCGGTCCTTCCTGAGTCAGCCAACCCCGACAAGACCGGACAAGCGTTGCAGGACATCGGTGCAACCCTTCCGGCCCAATGGGACGGCGCTAACCCCAACAAGGGTCTGTTAGCCGTCGCGTTCGATGGCTGGGAGCTTCGGGTCGATGACAGCTATGACCGCGACTACCAGTGGGTCATGCCGCTGCACCTGACCGGACCTCGACACATCCGACTGCTGGCCGTGTGGGATATGAGCAGCCGAGGTCGCGGGTACGAGAGCGCCCGACAACTCGGGTCCTGTCGGGCATCCATGGATCACTACCAGGAGTTCTTGTCAGGGGGCTCGGACCTGACCGTCATCAGCGGTGACTTCAACAAATCGGTGTATTGGGATTACCCTACGAAGCGCACGAAGTTCGGCGACTTCATGGATCAGTTGGAGTCCCGAGGATTCGTCAGCGCCTACCACTTCCACCATGGGTGTGAGCGTGGCGCAGAACCAGAGCCGACGCTGTGGTGGATGAGGAATGTCGGCAAGCCGTACCACATCGACTACACGTTCGTATCGCGTCCTGAGGCGATCACAGCCGTCACGGTCGGTTCCTCTGATGACTGGCTCACGCATAGCGACCACGCCCCGATGACGGTGGACCTACAGCTCTAGCCGCCGCGTACCCGCGTGCTTGCCGGGGCCCGCCTCACTCCATCAGCTGAGCGGCGACGGTCGCGCCGAGATTCCAGCACGCCTCAAGATCGGCCTTGGTCGGCTTGCCCGAGACAATCACAGTGTCGGCTGCCTGTTCCCACCCAAGTCCGCCCGTGATGCCAGCTAGCGCACGCACGGCTCCCTCGGTGCCCTCGTTCCCGTGCATCCAGACGCCGAAGGGTCTCCCCCGCGTCGAGTCCAGCAGCTGGTAGTAGCTCTGGTCGAAGGCGTGTTTGAGAGCCCCCGAGACGTAGCCGAGGTTTGCCGGGGTGCCCAGCAGGTAGCCGTCGGCCTCCAGCATCTCGACCGGCGACACGGTGAGCGCCGGTCTCCGCACAACCTCGACACCCTCGATGTCGGGATCGGTCGCCCCGGCCAGCAGCGCCTCGAACATCTCCTGGCAGTGCGGCGAGGGCGTGTGGTGAACGATCAACAGGCTTGGCACTAACGTCGGCCCCCTCATATCGAGTCGAAGAAGTCCTCGTCGAGACGGTAGAGCGTCACCGTCTGTTCGGTCTGGACCCCTAAGCCGTAATGCACCAACAGCTCGGCCAGCCGTGTGCCGTCGATCAGTTCTATCCGAGCGTGAATCCGATCCGCCTCCCGGCGGGCACCGGTGGTGAACCGTGAGGTCGTGATGAACACGCCACGGTCGCCCTGCTTACCTTGCAGCGCCCCGGCGAACTCATGAATCTTCGGGCGGTCTACTGGGGTGTCGGTGAACCGCTTCGCCTGCACGTAGATGCGATCCAGCCCAAGGGGGTCTTGACTGATGATCCCGTCGATCCCGGCGTCGCCGGAGGCGGCAGTGCGGTTGACTGAGCCAGCTTTGCCATATCCCATTTTGTCGAGCAGTCGAACGACCAGCTCCTCAAAGCCGGTCGGTGTCAGCTTGAGAGCCGCTGACAACACCTCGCTCTCCACAGCAGCTCGGTTGACGAGGACCGCGCTTTCGACGAGGTCGTTGGGCGTCCTGCTGTCGTCGGCGATCGGCGGTGTGTCGGTGCTGCCGCCGTCATCCTCACTCATAGCCTTGTCGCGCTTTCGTTCACGGAACTCGACGTAGGCCGGGTACCCCCCCAACACCTTCATGTCGACCCGCTCAGGGTGTTTATCGAGGGCTGCGCGACCCTGCTCCGAAATCACCTTGAGACCTCGACCTGCGCTGTCGATGAGTCCCGCTTGGGTGAGATGAGTCAGCGTCCACCCGACGCGGTTAGCCATCAACCTCGCCGTCCCGCTCGGCAGCATCTCGGCCCGTTCTTCGGCGGTGAGCGCGAACTGATCCGACATCGCCTCAGTGATGTCCCGCGACCGACAGACCTGACCGTCAGCCAGGTAGGCGAGGACGGGCCGCATGAGTGTCTGGAAGTCAGGAATCGCCACGACAATCTCCCCCAGTCCTAGCAGGCACAACACCAAGTCCGCGTAACGATCTCACAGCGTGCCGGGCCAGAGGGGGACGATGCGCGGGCGTGGCCCTTGCCTTAATAGCGGGGTATCCGCCCAAATAATGCTTGAGGGCATCGCTGATCTATCCGAGGTTGGCGGGGGTGCCGAGCAGATATCCGTCGGCCTCCAGCTGTCGACGGGAGAGCAGGTGAGCGCAGGCCGCCTTATCACCTCGACGCCTTCAATCTCGGGGTCCGTTGCGCCGGCGAGCACCGCTTCGAACATCTCCTGGCAATGCGGAGACGGCGTGTGGTGCACGATCAGCAGCCTCTTGGTCATGAGATCCCGGCCTCGAGCTGAACAGCCTTCTTCATCGTTGCCCGGGCCCGGGTGCGATCGCCGGCATAATCATAGGCACGTGCCAGTCGGTACCAGCGCCGCCAGTCGCCTGGGTCAGACTCCAGTTCGTTGCGCACAGTCTCGAACAGCGCATCGGCGGCGGCACGCTGGATGCGCCCCGATGGCATGCGGGGTAGCTCGGCGACTTCGAGTTCCATCCCATCTTCCCGAGCCAGCCGCGCGAGCCGCTGGTGGGCCAGTCCGGCCTTCAAGGTCGTGACCAGAACCCAGACGCCGATGACCGGCATGATCATGATCGCGGCGCCCAGCCCGATAGCGGCAGGCCGCCCCGATGAGATGAAGACAAGCGCGGCGCGGCCCAACATGACGACGTAGACCAGTAGCGCTATGCACATCAAGCCGATCAACAGCTGGATGCGTAACGCGCGCCCTCCCTCTGTCATGTCAGATCGAGCAGCTGTTCGATGCCCACAGTCAGGCCGGCGAGCTCGCGAATCTTCCTGACGGCCAACAACACGCCGGGCACGAAAGAAGTGCGGTCGATACTGTCGTGCCGGATCGTCAACGTCTCCCCCGGGCCGCCGAGAAGCACCTCCTGATGTGCTACCAAGCCGGCGAGCCGCACCGAGTGGACGGCGATTCCGTCGACGTCGGCCCCACGGGCGCCCTCAAGTCCTGTACTCGTGGCATCGGGGTTGGGCGGCAGGTCTTTCCGCGCTGCCGCGATGAGACGGGCGGTCCGCACCGCCGTGCCGGACGGGGCGTCGGCCTTGTTCGGATGGTGCAACTCGACGACTTCTACTGAATCGAAGAACCGCGCCGCTTGTTGCGCGAACTGCATCGAAAGCACTGCGCCAATAGCGAAATTCGGCGCGATGAGCACCGCTACGTCCGGTTTTGCGGCCAGCCATTCCTCGACCTGGCCCAGCCGCGAATCAGTGAAGCCAGTGGTGCCGACGACGGCGTGGATCCCGTTGTCGATGAGGAACTTCAGGTTGTCCATCACCACCGCGGGGTGGGTGAAGTCGATGGCGACTTCGGTCTCTGCCTGCACCAGTCCGGATAGCGGATCACCTTCATCTACACCCACTGAGAAGGTGAGATCGTCGACATCCTGGACAGCCTTCACCATCGTGGCACCGACCTTGCCCTTGGCGCCCAGCACTCCGACTCGCATGGGCCAACCCTAACTTGCCCGCTGTCGGGTTCGACCCCGCGGCGGGGGCGCACACCGGCGCAGTTCGGCTGGCGAGTTCGGGTGGTGGGGTCGGCTAGTTGAACCTCGTGTGTCACTTGGGTTTCTGTGGACACATTCGGGGGTTTCTTGTCAGGGGTTCGCACTAGTGTTCGATGCATGGGATTGGCTCGGGATGACGTGCTCGCCGCGTTCGACGCGCTGGAGACCGCTCTTGACACGATCATCGAACAGCACGACTACACCGCGCTGACCCCCGC
>JAHZIT010000047.1 GCA_022601275.1 Actinomycetes bacterium | reverse complement strand
GGTGAAACCAGCCCGAATGACGTGGGAACCGACGTTCACACCGCACCCGCGGCCTGAACCGACGACGCCCGAGAAGGGCGGTGCCGAACATTCAATAGAGTTGTTCGACACGCTTTAGAGCTGCCCCAGCACGATCGTCGCCCGGCTCACCCGCACGGCTTCACTGCAGCGGGCATCCTCGTCCTCCGGATAAAACGCGCCCGAACATCAAACGGGCATCGTTGTGCCTCCCTATATACCCGTAGGGGTATATAATCTCTTGGTGTCAGCTCACACACGAAGGGATTATTTCGATGACTGCCAGCGACCCTCCCGCACCTGTCATGGGCATGCCCCGCATCGGCGATGCGGCTCCGACTTTCACCGCCGTGACCACCCAGGGCGACATCAACTTCCCCGCCGACTACGCGGGGAAGTGGATCATCTTCTTTTCCCACCCGGCCGACTTCACCCCGGTGTGCACCAGCGAATTCATGACGTTCGCGTCGATGGCCGAGCAGTTCGCGGCATACAACACCGAGCTGGTGGGCCTGTCCGTCGACGGACTCTTCAGTCACATCGCTTGGTTGCGCACGATCAAAGACAAGATCGCCTTCCGCGACATGCGTGACGTGGAGGTCACTTTCCCGCTGATCGAGGACATCTCGATGGAGATCGCGCAGAAGTACGGCATGATCATGCCGGGCGAGGACACCACCAAGGCGGTGCGTGCGGTGTTTGTCATTGACCCGGAAGGCGTTATCCGGACGATCATCTACTATCCGCTCAGCCTGGGCCGCAACTTCGACGAGTTACTCCGGGTGGTCAAGGCTCTGCAGACGGCCGACCATTTCGACGTTGCGACACCGGCGGACTGGCGCCCCGGCGATGCGGTGATAGTGCCACCGGCGGGTTCGTGCGGTACAGCGAAAGAACGGATGGATGGCCAGGTCGACGGTGTCCATTGCGAAGACTGGTTTTTCTGCACCAAACAGATTTCCGCGGACGAGGTCGAGTCCGCGATTCGGGGTCGGGACGGCTCCCAGACGTGAGCACGGCAGGTGAGAGGTATGCGGTGCTTCGTGGAGCACCACACGTCAGGTTGTAACGAGCGGTAAGGAGAGGAATATGTGTTACCCCGTGCGGTGCGCGACATGCGGTAAAACCGGCTGGGGCGGTTGCGGCGAGCACGTCGACAGCGTCATGGCCGGCATCCCCAAGGACCAACGGTGTACCTGTGGGGCAGTCTCCGATGACGATGCACACGATGTCGGTCGCCAGTCGGTGCCAAAGGTGATGCCAGGTGCTCGTTCGCCGTTTGGCTGATCGTTCGTTCCCTAGCGCTGCTGGTGATCGGACGTGTGGTTCGTTGTATCGCTGCGGGCGACCTGTGGAGACCGGATGACGCGCTCGATCAGCAGGACCAACAAGGTGGCCGCGCCCGCCGCCGCAAATACGAGCAGTGATGTCCCGACGCTGGTCATCAGCGACGGATTGACCAGCATGACGACCGCGAGGCTCAGCATCAGCATGCCGCCGACCAATTTCAGCAGACGGCCCTGTCTCTCTTGAATTTTGGTGGCTCGCAGGGTGACGACGGCTACCCCGAAGATGACCAGTTCATCCAGTTGGTACACCAGCATGTAGAGGCCGAGCAGCAGGGCGAAGATTGTCGGGCTGACGTCCTGGGCCGCGACGATGTTCGTCCACAGGACGGGAAATCCTGCCGTGCAGGCTAGTTCAACGAATGACACTCCTGCGGAGAGCACTGCCGTTGCGGCAATCAGCGTTGGCATGGAGTCGCTGACGGCCAGGACGTGGCGCATCCGTTGGTAGATGCCAGGCTTTCTGGCGTCCGGAATCGTCAGCGATACACCCTTTTTGAACCAGAAGAAGTCCTTGATGTTGATGGCGGCGATGCCGGCGGCAGTCAGTACGACGACGCCGCGTACCCACGGTGCGAAACTCACCACCGAGAAGATCGAAAACAGCCCGGCGATGAACATTGCGTACACCAGCGCAGTCACGAAGATGAAGACCAACCCGATCACCACAACCGTGCGTCGGGATCCGGTGCGCAGCGTCAGCGCAAGCAGAACCGACAGCACCCACAGCGAGCATGGATTGAAACCATCCACCGCAGCGATGAGCAGAGTGCTCAGTGCGAGCGACTGATTGCCTGCGTCGACCTCGCCGATAATCGGAAGGTTGATGACATCCCCGCCGGTCGCCTGCGGTGCAGGGGCCGTTGGAGTGCCAGCAGGTGGCGCGTCGGCAGCTGTTGCGAAAACGCCGGCCCCAGCGTCCGGACAATCACTGTCCAGACACTGAAGGATCGCGGATTCGAGTTGGCGCGGAGAGGTCGCCTCGGCGTAACCCACCCAATACCTCTGGCCCAGAAAGAAGGTGGGCACCCCGGTCCGCGTTATTCCGAACTTTGCAGTCATGCCGGCGAACAGGCGCTGATTTTCGGCACTGTCCCACACCTCAAGAGAGCGCACTTCGAGTCGCGGGTACCGGGCCTCAAGCTCTGCGAGCATCGGCTTGGCGGCTGCGCAATGTGGGCAGCCTTCTCCCCAGAAGAAATACAGCGTGACCTGATCCGGTTCGTCTGCGGACGACTCAACTGGAGCGGCCAGCGGTGCGATGACAAGGACGGCCGCAAGGAGAGCGACGATCACGCCGAGCATCGGGATCGCGCGTCGTGCCATGCGTTTCGCTCGGACGGCTATCCGCGCAGGGTGAATGGCTCAGCGCGCCGGGCCGCATCCATCAAGCGCCAGTCCACCCGGAGATCGCAGTTCACCTCGCCTGCACCTGCGTCATCTGTTTCTCGCAGCAGACCTCCCGGTGCTCCATCTCCGGCGGGCAGGGGCAAGGCTTCTCGTAAACAAGTGCCGCTCCGCACTCCGTGCATTCGTATTTCTCTCCGGCGCTTCGGGGCATCTGGACCTCCGCGAGTGTGTGGTCTGCGCTGCCCGGACCGGCGTCGTCAGCATTCAGGGATGCAGGTGTCGGCCACCGGGACCAGCGCGACTGCTTTCGGTTGAGGCTTCAAGTCTCTGCGTTGGCAGTTGCATGGCGGAAGGGTCTTAGTACTCCTCTTCGCGCCGGAATGAGCCTGACCCCCGGGTGCGGAATGCGGCGTGGTGTGTCTCGGTTCCGAGCGGGAACAGCCTGGGCGGCTTGGGTAT
>JAHZIT010000046.1 GCA_022601275.1 Actinomycetes bacterium | reverse complement strand
TTCACCGGCAGCCGCTGGAACCCTGGCGGCGGCCCGCAACTGCGCCCGGTCCTCGGGCTTGAGCACCTCGGCGACGACGAAGACGTTGACGTCGGCGCCCGCGGCATCGGCGGCGACCGTCACCCCCGAGTCGGCGAGTGCAGAGGTGACAGCGCCACGCCCCACCCCCCGCCGACCGCGCACAACCGCCTTCAGCGGCGCACGGAAACGATCCTCGATCTCCAACACCCGAATGTCGCGCACCCGTGCGGCGAATTCAGTCAACAGCTCACCGAAAGCATCGAAATGACCATCAGTAACGATGTGCTGACCCCCGGTCCCCGGGCCGTGTCGGCGACCGGCACCCCAGGGATAATCGTGACACCTGTCCGGAGCTCCTACTTACACATCTTCCTTACACATCTTCCCCCCTGGCCGCACGGCTACCGCGTGTACCAGCGAAAGGCAACTGTTGGGTATCAATATGTGCAGCGCTGCGGGAACCAAAGAGCTGATGAGCGACCATGGACGGATGCATTCGCCGGGCCCTGATGTCGCCAGCCCCCTGGCCAAGGAACCCGCGGATCCCACAGCCGCCGACGAATACTTCCTTCCCCGGGTCACCAGTGTCCGGGCCAGACGGTCGGCGATCTCGGACAAACAGCAGGCAACCTGGGACCGCCTGTGGCCCGAGCTGGGCCGCCAGGCCCGCGATGCCGAAGGTCCAGCTGAGCTGATCGACACCCAGGCGTGGTTCGGACGTCGCGCCCCGGTAGTCCTGGAGATCGGCTGCGGAACGGGCACCTCGACCCTGGCCATGGCGCAGGCCGAGCCGGACCTCGACGTCGTCGCCGTCGAGGTCTACCGGCGCGGCCTGGCCCAACTGCTTGCTGCCATCGATCGCACCTCGAGATCCGGCGCCGCGGCCAGTCCCCACGCCACCAACGCGCCGGGCAGCGCGCCAGTCACCAATATCCGCCTGATCCGCGGCGACGGCGTGGACGTGCTCACCCACATGTTCGGGCCGGGCTCGCTCACCGGCGTGCGGGTGTTCTTCCCCGATCCCTGGCCCAAAGCACGTCACCACAAGCGGCGGCTGCTGCAGCCCGCGACGGTGGCGTTGATCGCCGATCGGCTCCGGCCCGCAGGAGTGCTGCACGCAGCCACCGACCACGCCGGTTACGCCAGCCAGATCGCCGAGGCCGGAGACGCGGAACCCCGCTTACGCCGAGTTGATGCCGACCTCAGAACCGACACTGCGCGACTGCCCATGTCGGTGATCAGACCAGTGACAAAGTACGAAGGGAAAGCCCAGCACGCCGGTAGCCCGGTGGCCGAACTGCTCTGGGAGAGAGTGCCATGAGCCTGACCGAGAACATCCAGGATGCGCGTGCCATCCCTGACGTGCTCACTCCGCCCGAGCCGCCCGCCCCCGGCCCGACCAGCGCGCGGGTGCTGCTGGTGTGGGACGCTCCCAATCTGGACATGGGGTTGGGATCGATTCTCGGGGGTCGGCCGACCGCCGCGCACCGACCCCGCTTCGACGCGTTGGGCCGCTGGCTGCTGGACCGCACCGCGGATCTGTCCACTCAGTTAGCCAAGACGGCCCCACAACGCTCGCCGAAGTCGGTGTCACTTGAGCCGGAGGCCACCGTCTTCACCAATATCGCTCCAGGCAGCGCCGATGTCGTTCGCCCGTGGGTCGAAGCGTTGCGCAACGTGGGATTCGCGGTGTTCGCCAAACCGAAATTGAGCGACGACTGTGATGTCGACAGCGACATGCTCGCCCACATCGCCCTGCGACGCAGCGAAGGGTTGGCCGGCGTGATCGTCGCCTCGGCCGACGGGCAGGCTTTCAAACTGCCCCTGGAGGACATCGCCGGGGACGGTATCGCGGTCCAGGTGCTCGGATTTCGCGAACATGCCAGTTGGGCGTTAGCGTCGGATACCTTGGAGTTTGTCGACTTGGAGGACATCCCTGGTGTCTTCCGGGAACAGCTACCGCGAATCAGCCTCGATTCGCTACCAGAGCAGGGCGCTTGGCTGCAGCCTTTCCGGCCGCTGGCCTCGCTGCTGGCCTCGCGCGTCTAGGAAGACTATGAGTCGCGGCTCTGATACGCGCAGGCCGACGAGCAAGACGGTAAGGAGCTGAACGTGTTCGCCTGGTGGGGTCGAACGGTGTACCAGTACCGACACATAGTGATCGGTGTGATGGTCGCACTGTGCCTGGGCGGTGGCGTCTATGGCATAAGCCTGGGACAGCACGTCACCCAGAGCGGTTTCTACGACGACGGCAGCGAATCGGTGCACGCGTCAGTAGTCTCCGACGAAGTATACGGTCGCGATACGTCCGGCCACATCGTCGCGATATACACCGCCCCCGAAGGCAAGACGGTCGACGATCCGGCGTTCAAGAAGAAGATTCTCGACAACCTTGACGAATTAGAGAAGAACCACCCCGACCAGCTCCTCCGAGCCATCGGCTACTTCAAGAGCCCCGAAGTGCTCAAGAACATGGCCGACAGCGACAAGAAACACGCGTTCATGTCCGTCCAGCTCAAGGGCGACAACGACGACGTGATCCTGAACAACTACAACAAGAACGTCGGCAAAGACGGCAAGACCGTCAAGGAAGCCCTCAACATCGACGGCGTGGAGGTTCAGCAGGCCGGCCTGCAGCCGCTGGCAAGCGAGTTGACCGGAACCATCGGCGAGGACCAGAGGCGGGCAGAGATCGCCGCCATCCCGTTGGTCGCGGTGGTTCTGTTCTTCGTGTTCGGCGGCGTCATAGCCGCTGCACTACCCGCCATTATCGGCGGCCTGACGATCGCGGGCTCGCTGGGCATCATGCGGCTCATTGCCGAGGTCATTCCCGTGCACTTCTTCGCCCAGCCGGTGGTGACGCTCATGGGCCTGGGCATCGCCGTGGACTACGGATTGTTCATGGTGAGCCGGTTCCGAGAGGAGCTCGCCGAAGGCTACGACACCGAAGCCGCGGTGCGGCGAACCGTGATGACCTCCGGCCGGACCGTCATGTTCTCCGCGGTGATCCTGGTGGCATCCTCGGTGCCGCTCCTGCTGTTCCCGCAGGGCTTCCTCAAGTCGATCACCTACGCGATCATCGCCTCGGTGATGCTGGCGGCGATCCTGTCGATCACCGTACTTGCCGCCGCGCTGGCCATCCTGGGCCCCAACGTCGACGCGCTCGGCGTGCGCACGCTGCTACGGGTGCCGTTCTTCCGTAACTGGAAGCCGATGAACTGGTGGCTGAACTGGCTGGCCGACCGGACGCAGAAGACCAAGACCCGCGCCGAAGTCGAGCAGGGCTTCTGGGGCAAGCTCGTCAACATCGTGATGAAGCGGCCGATCGCCTTCGCCGCACCCATCCTGATCCTGATGATCCTGCTGATCATTCCGCTGGGCCAGCTCTCCCTCGGCGGCATCAGCGAGAAATATCTGCCCCCGGACAACTCGGTGCGGGTGGCTCAGGAGGAGTTCGACAAGACCTTCCCCGGATTCCGCACCGAACCGTTGACTCTGGTCATCGAAAGCGACGACGGCGAACCCGTCAGCGATCAAGAGATCGCCGAGATCCGCAACGAGGCCATGGCGATCCCCGGATTCATCGAGCCCCAGGGTGATCGGGCCAAGATGTGGCAGGAGCGGTCCTTCCTCGACGGCGCATCGAAAGACCCGTCGGTGCGCGTCATCCAGAACGGTCTGATGGTCCGCAACGACGCCTCCAAGAAGATCGACGAACTGCGCGCCCTCTCACCACCGCGCGGCCTCACGGTGTCGGTGGGTGGTACCCCGGCGCTCGAGCAGGACAGCATCCACAGTTTGTTCGACAAGTTGCCGCTGATGGTGCTGCTACTCATCACCACGACAACGGTGCTCATGTTCCTGGCGTTCGGATCGGTGGTGTTGCCGATCAAGGCCGCACTGATGAGCGCACTCACCCTCGGTTCCACGATGGGCATTCTCACCTGGATGTTCGTCGACGGGCACGGGTCAGGCCTGATGAACTACACCCCGCAACCGCTGATGGCCCCAATGATTGGTTTGATCATCGCGGTGATCTGGGGCCTGTCCACCGACTACGAGGTGTTCCTGGTGTCCAGGATGGTGGAGGCGCGCGAGCGCGGTATGTCGACTGCCGAGGCGATCCGGATCGGCACGGCCACCACGGGACGACTGATCACCGGCGCCGCGCTGGTCCTCGCCGTCGTGGCGGGCGCATTCGTCTTCTCCGACCTGGTCATGATGAAGTACCTGGCGTTCGGCCTGCTCATCGCGCTGCTGCTGGACGCAACGATCGTCCGTATGTTCCTGGTGCCCGCGATCATGAAGTTGCTCGGCGACGACTGCTGGTGGGCGCCACGCTGGATGAAGCGCCTCCAGGAACGCCTCGGACTCGGCGAGACCGAACTGCCCGACGAGCGGAAGCGGCCCTCCGTCCGCGCGACCGGCGAAGAGGCCCCTCCCCCGGAAGCACTGGTCGGTGCCGTCGGCTCGGTGGGGGCCACACCAATGGGGGCCGCACCAATGGGGGCCGCACCAATGGGGGCCGCAGCCGCGCGGGCGCTACCGCGGCATATTCCCGGTCACCCCAAGCCGGCCGGAGCCCCGCATCCCGCAGAGGGTGGTAGGACCAGCCCGCCGTCGCGGGCTGAGGACAGCTCTACGGCTGGGACCACGCCACTGCCCAGCGCACCGCCGTCGCCTGCTGCGCCGGCATCTCCGGCGGATTCCCCGTCACAGGAGCCGCAGACCACCCGCCTGTCGATAGCCAAGAATGCGGTACGCAATGCCATCAGCAGTGCCGCTGCGGCAGCGCAGCGCGCGCCGCGGCCCTCTGGTCCGCCGACGCCCCCCGCACAGCCCCGTAAGGAACGCGAGATCGAGTCCTGGCTCGGCGATCTGCGCGGCACCGGGGGCACCGGGGGCACAGCGGCCACCCCGGCTCAGCCGACGCGCCCGACCCCGGATCAGAGCTCGGGCAGCAGCGAAGCGACCACGGCTATCCCGGCGCAGCCCGATACCCGGACACCGCACGACGAGTCAGCGGACGCGACCCGGGCCATTCCAACTCAACGGAAGTCAGACGCCGACGCCGCGACCGACAAGCTCAACACCCGGCCCGAAGATGAGCCCCAGCGTCGTGGCGGCAGCGGTGTCAGCGCGCAAGACCTGCTGCGGCGGGAAGGTCGCCTCAAGTAGCCGCCCCGGGCTTGGCTTCCGGGGCATTGGCTTCCGGGGCATTGGCTCCGGGGGCACTGGCTTCCGGATCCGTTCCCGCCGCATCCGTTTCTGCCTTGATGTTGCCGCCTTCTCCCTCGATGTTGTCGGCGTCGGCTTTCACCACCGGACCGGCGCGGGCCTCAAGTGCCGCCTCCTCTGCCGCGGGGTCGTCCGCGAGCAGGACGCGCATCGCGCTGTTGAGGAAAGCCAGCACGGGCACGGCAAGCAACGCACCCGGGATGCCGGCAAGCACGGCGCCGCCGGCGATCGCCAGCACGATCGCCAGCGGGTGGATGGACACCGCGCGGCCCATGACCAGCGGCTGCAGCACGTGGCCCTCTAACTGCTGAACGGCGATGATCAGCCCGAGGGCGATGAGCCCGTAGATCCAGCCCTTGGCAAGGACTGCGACGACGACGGCCACGAAGCCCGCGACCACCGCACCGACGAGTGGAACGAAGGCTCCCATGAACACCAACGATGCCAACGGAAGCGCGAGGGGCACACCCATGATCGCCAGACCCACCCCGATGCCGACCGCGTCGACGAAAGCGACGAGAAACGTCGCACGGACGTAGCCGATCAGCGACCGGAAGCCGGCGCGACCCGCGTCCCGCACCCGGCCCCGCACGCCGGCCGGAAAGATCTGGGTGACGAACGAGAAGATGTTTCGGCCACCCTGCAGCAAGAAGATCAAGGTGAACAACACCAGCAGCGCGCCGGTCACGATTTCGGTCACCGTGCCGGCCGTCGACAGCGCCCCGCTGGTCAGTTTCTCCTGATTACCGCGAAGCGCCTCGATCGCCGCATCGCCGGCCTGGTTGATCTGGTGGTGACTGAGGTTGAGAGGCCCGTCGGTCAGCCATTCTCCCAGCCCTTCGATGCTGGTCGCCATCTGGCTGACCAGCGCGGGCGCCCCCTCGATGAACTGCGTGATCACGAATGCCAGCAACCCGCCGAAGACAGCGAATCCACTCAACAGCACCAGTGCGACCGCGCCACCACGTGGTGCGCCGCGCCGGTCCAGCGCGTCGACCACCGGCAGCAGCAACGCGGCGAGAATAGTGGCCAGCGCCACCGGCACGACGAGGATTTCGAGCTGATAGAACAGCCATAGCAACGCGACGATGGCACCCAGGATCACCAAGAGTCGCCACGCCCAGGCGGCGGTCTTCCGAACCAGTGGGCTGACCGACTCGTCTGCGCAGGCATCCACGGAGGGAACCGACGAGGGACCGGTTGACATCCCGGTAGCGTAACGGCCCAGCCAATCCAGGCCTCGGATCTGCGGATTCCGCCGCACCACGCCTTACCCTGTAGTGCGTGTTTCACGACGTTCCCGCGAGCGACGCGCCCGCGGGGTCCACCAGCGACGAGCGGCAGACCCGCGGCAAGTACTGGTGGCTGCGCTGGGCGATCATCGGCGTCGCGATAGTCGTGTTGACCATCGAGTTCGCGTTGGTGCGAGACCAACTCGCCCAAGCATGGAAGAGCCTGTACTCAGCCAACCTGCTGTGGGTGTTGGCCGCCGTGATCGCCGCAATGGCCTCGATGCACAGCTTCGGCCATATCCAGCGCACCCTGCTGCGTTCGGCAGGTGTCCACGTTCGGCAATGGCGTTCCGAGGCGGCGTTCTACGCGGGGAACGCGTTGTCCACCACCCTGCCGGGCGGGCCGGTCTTGTCGGCGACGTTCATCTATCGCCAGCAGCGCATGTGGGGCGCCTCACCCGTGGTGGCCTCCTGGCAGCTGGTGATGTCGGGCGCTTTGCAGGTCATCGGCTTGGCGCTGCTGGGCCTGGGCGGCGCGTTCATGCTCGGCGCGAGCAAGAATCCGCTCTCGCTGATCTTCTCTCTCGGCGGCTTCGTCGCACTGATCCTGCTGGCACAGGCCGTGGCCACCCGGCCCGAACTCATCGACGGGATCGGCGCGCGGGTGCTGTCCTGGGTCAACTCGCTACGGGGCAAACCCACCGGTAGCGGCCTGGGAAAGTTGCGGGCGATACTGACCCAATTGGAGTCGGTCCAACTGGGTCGTCGTGACCTCGGGGTGGCGTTCAGCTGGTCGCTGTTCAATTGGATTGCCGACGTGGCGTGTCTGTTGTTCGCCTGTTACGCCACCGGCGGTCACCCGTCGATCGCGGGAGTCACCGTCGCCTATGCCGCAGCCCGCGCCGTCGGTTCGATCCCTTTGATGCCCGGCGGGTTACTCGTCGTCGAGGCGGTACTGGTACCCGGGCTGGTATCCAGCGGGATGCCGCTGGCCGCGGCCATCTCCGCGATGCTGATTTACCGGCTCGTCAGTTGGATATTCATCTCTGCGATCGGCTGGGTGGTGTTCTTCTTCATGTTCCGCACCGAGAAGGACATCGATCCCGACTCCAACGGAACCGGGGCGGTGACAGTCGCCAAAGACTCAGAGAGCACCGGGAACCCCGCGCAGTTCAGCCCGGACCCCGATGCACCTCATCCACCGGGCAGCCCCGAGGGATAGTGGACATTCACAACGACAAGCCGCGAGCCGGCCCCGTATGATCTATTGCACTTGCGGTGACTGGGGACGACGTGTCGAAAGAACCACTCGAAGACGCGACTGATCGGACAGAACTCGATTCCGCTGCGCTCCGGACCTCCGCGCTCGCTGCCGGTGTCGCCGCAGTCGGCTACACGCTGTACGCGATTCTCACACTCGACGGCCCGAATCGGTTCGTCTTGTTCGCCGATGTCGCCGCGGTCTCGGTCGTGGCCCTCATCATCGGCCTGTTCCCCTCGCAGCTGCTCCAGCGCTTCGGGTTCACCGCATTGAGTGCCGGTTTCTCCGGCCTCGTCACCGTGTCGATCTTCACCGGCATCCTGGCCGAGGGAAGCGTCCAGAGTCCGCTGGTCCTCGTTCTGCTCGCCGCCCTCGCCTTCATATCGCTGTACTTCCCGACACCGGTCATCATCGGTCAGATGGTCGGCGCCTTCGTGCTGCTGCTGACGGCCGCCCTCGCGGTCGGCTACCAACCTCTCGACCATGTCTCCGGTGGGCTCTACGTTGGATGCGTCGCCGCCACCTACCTGTTCATCGCCGCGTTCGCGGTGCTACATCGTCGGCAGGGCTACCAGGAACGGCGTCTGCTTGCCGATGCCTCGCGCACCGATCCACTCACGGGGGTGCTGAACCGTCGTGGGTTCGACGAACGGTTCCAGGCGAGCATCGACCAGGCCGAGCGCCTCGGCCGGCCGGTGGCGCTGCTCACGATCGACCTCGACTCGTTCAAGCAGGTGAACGA
>JAHZIT010000045.1 GCA_022601275.1 Actinomycetes bacterium | reverse complement strand
GCCAGTGCGGCCGTGACCATCTGCGCGGCGAGGTCGTCGGGGCGCATCGAGGCCAGCGAACCCTTGCCGGCTCGGCCGATGGGTGAGCGGGCAGTAGCGACGATTACGGCCTCGGGCATGACGGCTCCTTGGGGAATTGAGCGGACTACCTAGAACCTAGCTCCTAGAACCTAGCCCGCAGCCGCCACGGCCGGAGCGCGGCCCCTCCGCTGGGTAAGCCCGGCGACCCCACCCAGCAGAGGTGCGGGGACCCCGGTCGATCGCCGCCACAGCCGGCTCAGCCCGCTGATCCGCGCCAGCAGGGAAAGACCATCGGCGATCCTGGGTTCCAGTGCTTCTTCCTGTGGCCTACCGGGGACGAAGTCGCCCAGCTCGTGGCACAACGCAGGCAGCAACTGCTTGGCGGCAAGCGCATAGCCCATGGCCGAGGGATGGAACATGTCCGGTGAGAACAGCAGCTCCGGCGTCTCATGGAAATGAGGTGCCAACAGGTCGGAGAACGGCACCGGAACACCGCCGGCCGATCTCACCTCCGCCGCCTGTGCACGCGCCAACCGACGTCCCCGGCCTCGGGCCACCCAACGCAGGGGCTGTGGGATCGCGGTGATGACGCCGAAATCGGGGCAGGTGCCGACCGCGACTACCGCGCCGCTGGCCCTGAGCCGTTGCACTGCCCGACCCAGCCGGCGTGCCGAAGGCCGGATTCCGTTGGGCTGGGTGACGTCGTTGGCCCCGATCATGATCACCGCGGCGTCCGGCGAGGGGCCCGCGACGAACATGGCGTCGATCTGACCGGACAGGCCCTTCGAAGTGGCACCGACGATCGCTTTCGTGCTCAGCCGAATCCGCTTACCCGACTCCTTGGCCAGCTGTTTGGCCAGTAGAACGCCGGGAACCTCGTCGGCGCTCGCACACCCGTACCCGGTGGCGGTGGAATCGCCGAAGATCATCAGATGCAGATCGAATGGCACTCCGCGGTGCCAGCGCTCGACGGGACCGCCGCCCGGCGAGTAGACACCGTCGGCGCGCGGGGGGACGTCCCACGACTTCGGTATGACCCGGCGCGCCTGCTCAGCCTGCCCGGTCAACAGGTTTCTGGCCCCGACGTAGGCAGAGCCCGTCGAGGCGACTGTGGCCGCGGCCGCCAATGCGATGGCCGACCGTCGCGGTGCACTGATGCCCACGCCGACAGTCTAGATCCTGGTTTGGGCTGTTTCCGGCGTGGCGGCACGGGCAGGCGATCACAGTGCGGTATCAACTCCGGTACCAAATGTGTTTTACCAATTGTGATACTGATTACAGATGACAAGCTAAGTTACAAGATTATCTGAGTAACTCGACTTATTGCGGACTACAGAGTTGTAGGAAGTGGTGGCGATGACGGCTCCAAGCAGAGTGACCGGTTCTGCACACTTAGGTGTCAGGCCTGGTAGAGGGAATAAATCCCGCAAATTCGCGGTCAGCGACGGTGCGCCCGTCGAGGTCGTCGAGGATGGCCCCAGCGTTGCCGGTCGGCTCATGGGTCTGGCTGCTTTGCTGACGGTCAAGCCAACCCTGGCCATCGGCAGCTACGCTCCCAGGCTCCCGTGGCCGCTGGGTCTGGTCGATTTCGCCGCAAAAATTCTGCGGCCTCCGCCTGGTACCGTGCGCGCCACCATCTCGCTGCCGCACTGCACCGCACAGCTGGTGCGCGCCGCCGGTGTCCTGCCCGCCGACGGTAAGCGCAGCGTCGTCCTCTACTTGCACGGCGGCGCGTTTCTGACCTGCGGTGTGAACACCCACGGCCGCGTGGTGAGCGCGCTGTCCAAGTACTCCGACAGCCCCGTGCTGGTCGTGAACTATCGAATGATTCCCGAGCACTCCGTAGGTACCGCCCTCGATGACTGCTTCGACGCGTACAAATGGTTGCGGCAGACAGGCTACGAGCCCGACCAGATCGTGCTGGCAGGCGATTCCGCGGGCGGTTACCTGGCGCTGGCGCTCGCCGAGCGCCTGCTGGTCGAGGGCATCAACGGCTACGTGGGCGAATCGCCGGCCGCCATCGCCGCCATGTCCCCCCTGTTCGAGCTCGACAACGAGGCTCGCGGCGATCACCCGAACGTTCGCACCGACGTGATGTTCCCGCACAGGGCTTTCCACGCGCTGGTCGAGCTGATCAGTGAAGCTGCGCAGCGCAATGTCGTAGACGGTCGACCCGAGGAGATCTACGAGCCACTCGACCACATCGAACCCGGGCTGCCGCGGACACTGATACACGTCTCGGGGTCCGAAGTTCTGCTCAGCGACGCGCGGAAGGCGGCGCGCCTGCTGGCGGCCGCGGGTGTGCCGGTAGAGGTCCGTATCTGGCCTGGTCAGATGCATGTCTTCCAGCTTGGGGCGCCTGCGGTGTCAGAAGCGACCCGTTCCCTAAAGCAGATCGGCGAGTACATCCGAGAGGCCACCTGGTAGTCGCGCGCCGGGCCTGACACCATGGGTGCATGCGGATCGCCCGGCACGTCAGTGAGCTCATCGGCAATACCCCGCTGGTGCAGCTGAAAACAGTGGTCCCGGCGGGGTCGGGCACCGTTGCAGCCAAGATCGAGTACCTCAACCCCGGGGGCAGCGCCAAAGACCGCATAGCCATCAAGATGATCGATGCAGCCGAGGCCAGCGGTGCGCTGAGGCCCGGTGGCACCATCATCGAACCGACGTCGGGCAATACCGGCGTAGGGCTTGCGCTGGTCGCCCAGCAGCGCGGATACAAGTGCATCTTCGTTTGCCCCGACAAAGTCAGCGAGGACAAGCAGAACGTCTTGCGCGCCTACGGCGCTGATGTCGTTGTCTGCCCGACTGCTGTGGCCCCCGAAGATCCGGACAGCTACTACAGCGTGTCCAACCGGCTCGTGCAGGAGATCGACGGCGCGTGGAAGCCCGACCAGTATTCCAATCCCATGGGCCCGGCCAGCCACTATGAGACCACTGGTCCCGAGATATGGGCCGATACCGATGGCAAAGTCACCCACTTCGTCGCCGGCGTGGGTACCGGTGGCACCATCACCGGCACCGGCCGTTATCTCAAAGAAGTCTCTCGACGGCGTCCCGAAGGCCCGGTTCGGATCATCGGGGTGGATCCCGAGGGCTCTGTGTACTCCGGCGGCACCGGACGCCCCTACCTGGTCGAAGGGGTGGGGGAGGACTTCTGGCCGTCGGCCTACGACCCAACGGTCCCCGATGAGATCATCGCGGTCTCAGATGCCGATTCCTTTGAGATGACCAGGCGGCTGGCCCGCGAGGAAGCGTTGCTTGTCGGCGGATCGTGTGGGATGGCCGCGGTCGCGGCCATCAATGTTGCTGAGCGGGCCGGCCCGGACGCACTCGTCGTGGTCCTGCTGCCTGACGGCGGCCGTGGTTACCTTTCCAAGGTATTCAACGATCATTGGATGTCCTCGTACGGCTTCCTGCGCACTCGGTTGGACGGCTCGGTCGAGGAGTCGACAGTGGGCGACGTGCTGCGTGGCAAATCCGGCGCGCTGCCTGCTCTTGTCCACACGCATCCATCGGAGACGGTGCGCGACGCCATCGGGATTCTGCGTGAGTACGGCGTTTCGCAGATGCCAGTCGTCGGCGCCGAGCCGCCGGTGATGGCGGGCGAGGTGGCTGGCAGCGTGTCCGAACGAGAGCTCTTGTCGGCGGTGTTCGAGGGGCGCGCGAAGCTTGCCGACGCCGTCGCCCAGCACATGAGCGCGGCGTTACCCTTACTCGGTGCCGGCGCGCTGGTGAGCACCGCCGCCAAGTCCCTCAGAGAAAGCGACGCGGTGATGGTGGTCGATGATGGCAAGCCGGTCGGCGTACTCACCCGTCACGATCTGCTGGGGTTCTTGTCGGAGGGTACGGCCCACCGGTAAACATTCCCGACAGGACTGGCAGGACATTCTTGACAGAACTGGCGCACCCGGACGTCCGTCGAGCAAGATCGACGGCGTGCGCGAGAAGGCTTTTTTAAGGTTTTTCTCAGGTAGGGTAAGCACGCTCGTGCGCAGTTGAATACAGCACTGGAAGGCGTCCATGACCGATCAACCGCCACCCCCCGGGAATTACCCGCCTCCGCCGCCCCCCGGCGGTTATCCGCCTCCGCCGCCTCCGGGAGGGGGCTTCCCGCCTCCGCCGCCTCCGGGAGGGGGCTTCCCGCCCCCGCCGCAGCAGGGTGGTTTTCCCCCACAGCAAGGTGGCTTCGCGCAACAGATGGGCATGCCGGGCCCGGGTCTGCCGAAGGAGTCGTACACGCCCTGGACCACCCGGGTACTGGCGTGGGTGCTGGACTTCATTCCGGTGCTGATCGTCCAGGGGATCGCCTGGGCCATTCTCGTGGGCACGCAGGAGACGGTGTGCATCACCGACACCTCCGAATACAGCCTCGGGGAGTTCTGCGCTTCTGGTGCCTCCACGTTCGGCCAGGTGTCGATTATCTTCGCCACCATTGTGATCCTCGCTTACGTCGTCTGGAACTTCGGTTACCGCCAGGGCACCACTGGTTCCAGCATCGGCAAGTCGATCATGAAGTTCAAAGTCGTCAGTGAGAAGACCTGGCAGCCGATTGGCTTCGGGCTGTCGATCGTGCGCCAGCTGGCCCACATCATCGACGGTGCGATCTGCTACATCGGCTACCTTTTTCCGCTGTGGGACGCCAAGCGCCAAACGATCGCCGACAAAATCATGAACACCGTCTGCTTGCCGCTGTAAGTAGAGAAGACGCTGTAGGCAAAGACGATTAGGGAGAATCGATGACAGACAATCCGCCGCCCCCAGGGGGGTACCCGCCGCCGCAGGGTGGACAGCCGCCGCAGGGTGGGCAGCCCCAAGGCGGGCAGCCGCCCCAGGGTGGGCAGCCCCAAGGTGGGCAGCCGCCCCAGGGTGGGCAGCCCCAAGGTGGGCAGCCGCCCCAAGGTGGGCAGCCGCCGCAGGGGGGGTACCCGCCACCTCCGCCGCAGGGTTATCCGCCACCGCCGTGGGGCTATCCGTCTCCACCGCAGGGTAATTACCCGCCGCCAGGTGGCTTTCCCCCGCCGCAGCAGCCCCCGGGTTACGCTCCGCCGAGTCCGGCGCTGCCCAAAGAGTCCTACACGCCGTGGATCACCCGCGTGGCCGCTTGGTTCATCGACGCGATTCCGGTCTTCGTCGTCACGGGTATCGCACAGGGCATCGCGATCCTCACCGGCGAGAACGATTGCGTCACCTACGGTAGCGGCGTCGCATGCACGTCGAGCTACTCGGTCGTCGGTGCGCTGGTGGCTTTCCTGGGTTCGGCGTTGGCGCTGGCCTATGTCGTGTGGAACTACGGCTACCGCCAGGGCACCACGGGATCGAGCATCGGCAAGTCGGTGATGAAGTTCAAGGTGGTCAGCGAGAAGACCTGGCAGCCAATTGGTTTCGGGCTGTCGATCGTACGCCAGCTCGCCCACATCGTGGACGCCATCATCTGCTACATCGGTTACCTGTTCCCGCTGTGGGATGCCAAGCGGCAGACGCTGGCTGACAAGATCATGACCACGGTGTGTGTACCGCTCAACCCGCAGCCACCACCGTCCGGCCCTGGATCGACGCAGTACTGAACAACGCAGTACTGAACAACGCAGTACTGAAGAGGCTCATCGGAAGGCGCTGACGCCGGTCAGCGCTTCTCCGATGACCAATTGGTGTACCTCGGAAGTGCCCTCATAGGTGAGCACTGATTCCAGGTTATTGGCGTGCCTGAGCACCGGATACTCCAGCGTGATTCCGTTGGCTCCCAGCAATGTCCGGCACTCGCGGGCGATCTTGATCGCCTCGCGAACATTGTTGAGCTTGCCGATGCTGACCTGTTCGGGCCGGATGTTGCCGTCATCCTTGAGGCGTCCCAGATGAATTGCCAGCAGTTGCGCCTTGGCCAGCTCGACGGCCATATCGGCGATCTTGGCCTGCGTCAGTTGGTATCCCGCCAACGGCCGATCGAACACTTGCCGGGTCCCGACATAGTCCAGTGTGGTTTCCAGGCAATCCCGGGCTGCTCCCACCGCGCCGAAGACGATGCCGAACCGCGCCTCGGACAGACAGCTCAGCGGACCCGACAATCCTTGAGCACCCGGCAACCTGGCGTCTTCGGGCAGTCGCACATCGTCGAGACTGAACTCGGAGGTAACCGACGCCCGCAGCGACAACTTGTGCGGCATCTCCCTGGCGCTGAACCCCGGAGTCGACGTCGGAACAGCGAAGCCGACGATGTGGTTGCGCTCCTCGCCCTGCGCCCGAGCCCACACGATTGCGACGTCGGCAATTGACGCGTTGGTGATCCACATCTTCGAGCCATTGAGGATCCAGTCCGAGCCGTCCCGCCGTGCCGTCGTGCGCATGCCGCCGGGATTGGAACCGAAGTCCGGCTCGGTCAGACCGAAGCACCCGATCAACTCGCCCGCCGCCATGCCGGGCAGCCACTGCTGGCGCTGCTCTTCGCTACCCCAGCGGTGCAGGGCGAACATCGCCAGCGAACCTTGCACCGAGACCAGGCTGCGCAGGCCGCTGTCCACCGCCTCGAGTTCCTGGCACACCAGCCCGTACGCCGTCGCTGTCGACCCACCGCACCCGTAACCCCTCAGATGCATGCCGAGCAGCCCGAGTTTGCCGAACTCGATGGCGAGGTCGCGGACCGGAACGTGACCCGTGTCGAACCACTCGGTGATATTCGGGCGTAGGCGCTGCTCGCCGAACTTTCGGACCATCGAGCGCAGGTCGAGTTCTTCGGGACTCAATAGCGAGTCCAAGTCGAGCAGGCTGTCGATCATTGCGGCGCCGGAGGTGGACATGTTCCAGTTCTACACCGTTACGCTGGTCGATCATGAGTGACCAGCGCAGCACCCCAGCGGGCGGGATCGAAGACTCCTCGGGGGCGGGAACCGCAGACGACCACCAGGCCTATGGTCTTGCCACCCGGGCCATTCACGCCGGATATCGGCCTGACGCAGCCACCGGTGTGGTCAATGCGCCGATCTATGCCAGCTCGACGTTCGCACAGGACGGTGTCGGCGGTCTGCGCGGCGGATTCGAATACGCGCGCACCGGCAATCCGACCCGTGCTGCGCTCGAAGCGTCCCTGGCGGCGGTGGAAATGGCCCGCTACGCGCGGGCGTTCAGCTCCGGCATGGCCGCGACCGACTGCGCGTTGCGCGCGCTGCTGCGGCCCGGCGACCATGTCGTCATCCCCGACGACGCCTACGGGGGCACATTCCGGCTCATCGACAAGGTCTTCACGCTGTGGGGGATCAGCTACACGGCAGTGGCGCTGACAGACCTGGACGCCGTGCGTGCCTCGATCACCGACAGCACGAAGCTGATCTGGGTCGAGACACCCACCAACCCGCTGCTATCCGTCGCCGATATCGGTGCGATCCGCGCAATCGCAGCCGAGGTCCCCGGGCCAGGGACGCGGGTCTTGGTCGACAACACCTTCGCCTCACCGGCTCTGCAACAACCGCTGGCGCTGGGCGCCGACGTGGTGCTCCACTCGACGACCAAGTACATCGGCGGGCATTCCGATGTGGTCGGTGGCGCCCTCCTGGCCAACGACGAGGCGCTCGACGAAGCCTTTGCTTTTCTCCAAAACGGCGCGGGCGCGGTGCCGGGCCCGTTCGATGCCTACCTGACCATGCGCGGACTCAAGACCCTGCCGTTGCGGATGCAGAAGCACAGCGAAAACGCTGCGTTGATCGCCGAATTTCTCGACGGGCACCAGGCGATAGACACGGTGTTGTACCCCGGACTCTCGACTCACCCCAACCACCTGGTTGCTGCCCGACAGATGAGCGCATTCGGCGGGATGGTGTCGGTGCGGCTCCGTGGCGGGCCTCAGGCTGCCCGGGACTTCTGCGCCCGTACCGGAATCTTCATCCTCGCTGAATCACTGGGCGGCGTCGAGTCGCTCATCGAGTACCCGGGCGCCATGACGCACGCTTCTACCGCGGGTTCCCAACTTGAGGTGCCTGACGATCTGGTCCGGCTGTCGGTTGGCATCGAAGACATCGCGGACCTGCTTGGCGACATCGAGCAGGCGCTGAGTTCGCTGCGTCGCACCAGTTAGACGAGTTCTGCCAGGGCCTGACGAACCGCAGCCGCGGTGACGGCGAGATTCATCTCAGGCAGAGCCCACGCCGACTCGTTGACCCAGCTGCCGCTGGCGATCTCGCCGGCGCGGGCGTGCACCCAGCGCCAGCCCCGGTCGTTGAGGCTCAGCAATGCGCCCAGCCCGTCGACGGCGTGCAGCACGGTGACTATGGCCGCCGTCGACGGTTCGGGCGGAGTGCGGTCGAACAGTGTGGAAAGTAGCGCCGCGCGCGCCGGCCCGACCCGCTGCCGGTTCGTCAGCGGAAACGCATAGGTCCGGGTCAGGCGCTTCGACGGCAGGGCATTGCGGTGAATCTGTCCGGTCTGCTCCAAATGATCTACCAGTCGGGTCTGGGTCTTCTTGCCGATTTTCTTGATCGCGGCAACCGGACTCAACGGCGCTACTCGGAGCAGTTCTAGCGCCGGATCGGTGACGGGATCTCCCGGGCCTGCGCCATCTAGTGCCACCAGTCGTCCTGTCCGGACTGATTCGCCCTCCACCGCCGGGCGGATGCGGCACCCATGAGCAAGATCAAGCAGGACTGCGGCCGCGAGAACGTGGTCCAGACGCTTGCTGTCCAGCCCAGGTTGTGCCGACGCATTGTCGACCAGCAGCAAGAATAAATCCTCGGCGCTCTGCGTCACGGGCTGGAGACTAATGCTCGCACCGAACGCGTCGCCACGCACGCATGACTCGGCACTGTGCACCGATCAGGAGTGGTAGGGCTCCGCGCTGAGCAGCTTGACCACGACGGTGTTGCCGTTGGGGATCGTGTAGGTGCGGACGTCGCCGACTTTGGCGTCAAGCAGCGCACCGCCCAGCGGCGAGTTCGGCGAGTAGACCTCGAGCTTGCCGTCGCTGATGCCCTCCTGCCGGGTGCCTATCAGGAACGTCTCGGTCTCGTCCACGCTGTCGCCGTACTGGACCTTGACCACCGAGCCCGGCAGCGCAACCCCGGACTGTTTGGGGGGCTCGCCCACCTTGGCGTTGTTCAGGAGTTCCTGCAGCTGGCGGATGCGTGCCTCCTGCTGGCCCTGCTCCTCGCGAGCGGCGTGGTAGCCGCCGTTCTCGCGTAGGTCACCTTCTTCTCGGCGGTCGTTGATCTCGGCGGCGATGACGGGCCGATGGGCGATCAGGTGCTCGAGCTCAGCCTTCAGCCGGTCGGATGCCTCCTCGGTCAACCAGGTGACCTGGGTGTCGGTCATGTCGTCGCGCTCCTGTCGTCGTTGCTCCCGCGCATCTCGCGTAAGTAAGGCCGGACACGGTGCCGGCAGCTGTCGCTCGTGTATTGCCGCGGGCGCTCTGTCCAGCGCACCAAATGCAGCAATACACGGCCCCAGCAGGAACCGTGTACTGATCCATGATAGCACCGGGCGTACACCCGATTTTCGCGATTTCGCTGTTGTCCGTTTGTTGTGCCCTGGTCTGTTACGTGCCCGACAGGTAGGACGGCACGTCGCTACCGCAGCCGTAGATATCGCCGACGACCGGTGGTCTGCTCGTCTTCACGATGGCCACCACCTGCACTGTCTTCTGTGTCGAGGGCGGCACCAGCACCTCGCGCCGGCCGGTCTCGGCGCCGTCGTAGGACCGGGCTCGAACGATGCACACCGCCGGTTGAGACGGGTCGTCGCGGGTAACGCTGGCCGTGACTTCGACGGTCTCCTCATCGAGGATTCGATAGGCGCCTATCTCTCCTCTGACATTGCCGGCGCCGAACCGGACAAATGCGACGGCAGCGATCGCCACGCCCGCCACCACCACGAGCGCGGTCAAACCGATGGCGATCCGGCGCCGCGCACGCCGGGTCAGTCGCTGCCGTCCGTAGCGGGCGGCGGGACGCTCGATCATCTCGTTTTGCATGCCCGTCGGTCGGATGGGTGTACTAGGACTGGAACTATAGGGCCAGTGAGTGTGGTTAGGGCCAGTGAGTGTGTAGCAGCGTGAGTGTTCAGACCGGCAAGTAGCTAAGAGGGAATAGGTTGAACGAACTGCGGTTGATGGCCGTGCACGCCCACCCGGACGATGAGTCCAGCAAGGGCGCCGCGACCATGGCGCGATACGTGGACGAGGGTGCGCGCGTCATGGTGGTGACCCTCACCGGGGGGGAGCGCGGCGACATCCTCAACCCGGCGATGGACCTTCCTGAGGTTCACGGTCGGATGGCCGACATTCGCCGCGATGAGATGGCCCGAGCTGCGGAGATTCTGGGTGTCGAACACCGCTGGCTGGGGTTCGTCGACTCAGGACTGCCCGAAGGTGACCCACTGCCCCCGCTGCCGGAGGGCTGCTTCGCGCTGGAGCCCCTGGAGAGAGCCACCGCAGCTCTCGTTCGGGTGATTCGAGAGTTCAAACCGCACGTGATGACCACCTACGACGAGAACGGCGGTTACCCGCACCCCGACCACATCCGCTGTCACCAGGTGTCGGTGGCCGCCTACGAGGCGGCGGCTGACCACCGACTCTATGCCGACGCCGGTGAACCGTGGGGCGCGCACAAGCTCTACTACAACCACGGGTTTCTGCGAGAGCGGATGCAGGTGCTGCAGGACGAGTTCGCCAAGCACGGCAAGGAGGGGCCGTTCGCCAAGTGGCTCGAGAAGTGGAATCCGGACGAGGATTTCCTAGCCAATCGGGTGACCACTCAAATCGAGTGCTCGAAGTATTTCGTGCCGCGTGACGATGCTCTGCTCGCCCACGCCACACAGATCGACCCGAAGAGCTTCTTCTTCACTGCGCCCATGGAGTGGCAGCAGCGACTATGGCCGACAGAGGAGTTCGAGCTAGCCCGTTCTCGGGTGCCGGTGCGGCTGCCCGAGACTGACTTATTCGCCGGAATCGAGGGACGCGAGTGAACATTGCGACGGTATTCAGCCTGGAGCTGATGGCCGGGGTGCTGGCTCAGGACGAGCCAAGGCAGACCGGGCCCGACTTCGGAAAAGCCAGTCCGTTCGGGCTCATCGTGGTGCTGTTGCTGCTGATCGGCACCTTCGCGCTGGTGTGGTCGATGAACGGGCACCTGCGCCGGTTACCCAAGTCCTTCGACACCGAGAACCCCGAGAACCCCGATGACCCCGACTCGGCGAGTGAGGACCCGGTCGACTGGACCATGGGCGTCGACCCCGACACTCCCGAGCCCCCCGCTGACGGAACGGCGCGCGGGCCGAGCTGAGCCCCTGGTTGCCTGGGCGAGCAGTCCTTGACCTGGGCCGGCGTGCTCGGTGTAGCCTCGCGGCCATGCCGAGTGCCGAGCACATGACCCAGACCGTCAACCGCTACCTCGAGCTGATCGGCGAAGGCCGCGCTGACGACGTGGTCGCGCTGTACGCCGACGACGCCACCGTCGAGGATCCGGTCGGCAGCGAGGTGCACATCGGTCGGCGTGCGATACGCGGGTTCTACGCCAACATCGAGGCGCTCAAGGGCCGCGGCGAGATTCTCACCCTGCGGGCACTCGGACACGAGGCCGCGTTCTTCTGGCGGCTTGTCCTCGACCCCGGTGAGGGCGGCAAGACGAGCATCGAGATCATCAGCATCATGTCCTTCGACCAGGAGGGCAAGATTTCGGCGATGAAGGCGTACTGGGGCCCCGAGAACATCACCCAGCTCTAGCGGACTCGGTGCAGTCGGTCACCGCGCACGTGACGAATGACGCCGAAATCGCTCAGAAAACGGCGAACCACATCGCAATGTAGTGGCAGATGGCCGCGACGGCCGTGCACGCGTGGAAGAACTCGTGGTGGCCGAACGTGGTCGGCCACGGATTCGGCCACTTCAATGCATAAAGCACCCCGCCGATGCTGTACAGCGCACCACCGACGAGCAGCAACACCACCGCCGCGACACCCGCACCGTCCATGATCGGACCGATGAACCAGGCCGCCACCCAGCCGAGCAGGATGTACAGGGGTACGCCGAGCCATCGCGGCGCCGATGGCCACAACATCTTCAAGGCCACGCCGGCCAGCGCCCCGCCCCACACCAGCCAAAGCAGAGTCATGCCGCTGCGCTCGGGCAGCGCCAAGAGCGCGAACGGCGTGTAACTGCCCGCGATGAACACGAAGATCATGGAGTGATCCGCCCGCTTCATCCATTTGCGCGCGGACTCCGACTTCCAGGTCACCCGGTGGTAGGTGCCGCTCACGGCGAACATCGCGACGATAGTCAGCGTGTAGATCAGCGTGGCGATTCCGGCACGGGTCGATTCCACTGACCACGACACCGCCACCAGAGCAGCGCCGGCGACGACGGCGACGGCTGCTGAATACACATGGATCCACCCCCGTGCGCGCGGTTTACCCAGGAACTGGGCGACGCCCTCGGCGACTGCTTCGGGAAAGTCTTCCGGTTCGTGCGGCGAGCCCGGGCGGTCAGAGCCCCCGGTATCGACGGGATCAAAGGACGTGGCCATGTCACCTCCGCTGACTTGCATGGGGTTTCCTCGCGCCACAGTAGTCTTGACCCTCGTGGACCTCATTCCGCGCCGTCTCAAAGAGCCGATGTACCGGCTCTATGAGATGCGTCTGCGCCAGGGATTGGCGCCGGCGCGATCGGAGTTGCCCCGCCACATCGCGGTGCTGTGCGACGGCAATCGCCGCTGGGCCCGCGAGCTCGGGCATGACGACGTCAGCTACGGCTACCGTGTCGGAGCCCACAAGATCGCCGAGATGCTGCGCTGGTGCCAGGAAGTCGGCATTGAGATGGCCACGGTGTACTTGCTGTCCACCGAGAACCTGCAGCGCGATTCCGAAGAAGTGGCTGCGCTCATCGAGATCATCACCGAGGTCGTCGAGGAGATATGCGCGCCGGCCAACCAGTGGAGCGTGCGTACCGTCGGAGACTTGGAGCTCCTCGGCGAGGAGCCGGCGCGCCGGCTTCGCGACGCCGTTCGGTCGACCGGGGCCGCGGCGCGGGCGGCGTCCTTTCATGTCAACGTCGCGGTCGGCTACGGGGGCCGTCAGGAGATCGTGGACGCGGTCCGTGGGCTGCTCAGCAAGGAACTGGCTAACGGCGTCACCGGCGACAAATTGATCGAGGCGGTCACCGCCGAGGCGATCTCGGAGAATCTCTACACTTCCGGGCAGCCCGACCCCGATCTGGTGATTCGAACGTCGGGCGAGCAAAGACTGTCGGGTTTCCTGCTGTGGCAGTCCGCGTACTCGGAGATGTGGTTCACCGAGGCGTACTGGCCCGAGTTCCGCCGTGTCGACTTCTTGCGGGCCCTGCGCGACTTCAGCGCCAGGCACCGACGCTACGGAATGTAGGGACTTCAGGTCGTGGTTGCCCTATCAGCCCTGGTCTTCGCGCTGAGCTGGTGGCTGGGGCTGTACCTGTTGGCCCGCGACCCGCGCAAGCCGGTGCTGGTGCTGGCGTCGATCGGGCTGACCAGCTTCGCCGTCGTGGTGGCCTTGGACGCCGTTCGTCTGGTCAGCGCATCCGAGCTGCTGAGCGAAATCGAGATCTACCTCGTCGCGGTGCCCGGCATTGCCTGGTTCGCGGTCCTGCTGGAATTGTCGGCACCCCGCGATACCCGGCGCAGCCGTGCCGGCGAGGTCGCGTTGGTGGCCGGCGTGGCGATGGTTGCGATCGCCGGTGCCGCGATGGCCGGCGACGTGGAAGGTCCACTGCGGCTGGGCCACGTGGTGATGTTCGCCGCAGTATCGGTCTCGTCGCTGGGCGCGATGATCTACGCGGTGATCCGGCGCGCCCAGCCGGGGCCGGTGGTCGGTTTCATCGTCGTCGCGACATTGTTCTTCGCGCTCGGCAACGCCATCTTGATCATTCCACTGGGGCTGATTCCCAGCGTGCTGGTGTTGGCGTCCACCGGGTTCGACGTCGCGCTGCTCGGTGTCGCCGTCGCCATCGTGGATGCGTTCGACGAAGGTCATGCGCTGCGTAAGGACATGTTGCGCTCGTTCGCCGGGACGATGGTCGTAGCCGCCCTGTTCGGCGGCCAGCTGCTGATCGGTCTGGCAGTCGCGGGCCAGAATCCCACGATGACCGTCCTGCTGTTCACCAGCCTCGCGATTGCCATCGCTGTCAATGTGCTGGCCGACCCGTTGGCCGGCTTGCTCGACCGGCTGGCCTTCTCTCGTTCGCCGGACTTGCGTGCCGACCGCGCCGTGCTGCGCAGCACCGAGGCGGCGTTGCCGCTGCGGTCCGGCCACCCGTTGGCCGCCATGGACGAAGAGGCTTTCGCGAGGGTCACCCGCCGCGCGCTCAGGCACTACGGCGATCTGTCCAAGCTCGTCGCCAGCCCGCTGACAGCATTGCCGGACATCGACGAGCGGCTGAGCCGCCGTGGCGCGCCCGACCAGCCGCTGGAACGGGCCAATGAGCTGCGGGCGCTGCTGGCGGAGAGGATCGACGGCCTCAAGCCTCGCGACGGCGGTCACTTCGGTACCACCGAGCAGTGGCGCCACTACAACTCGCTGTACTTCCCGTACGTCGTCGGTGTGCGCGCCTACGCGCAGAACGCCACGGCCGCGGGACTGGATCCCGTCGCCCGTCAAGCCTGGCAGTGGTTTGTCACCGAGGTGCCACAGCGCTCGCTGCACAACTGGCAGAACGTGGCAGCAGGCGTCATCGCCACAGACCTTCGCAGCAGCCTCGTCCAGGTCCGATAACGCCGAAATTTCGTTTCGGCAGGTCCGCAGTCGGCACCTTGGCGCTGGAATGCGATTTCGCCGAAAACGCTCTGACCTGCCGATGGCAGTGCTTGGCAGCGTCAGGTGTCGATCTGGCAGTGGGTTCTGCCGAACATTGTGGACATGGCCGCCCGATCGCTTCGCGCGGCTGTCGGGATGGTCGTCGACCGCCAGTCGGCGTCATCACTCCCGCATGACTGGTCCGGAGTCGCCGTCGTAAGAGGTTGCGGCGTCGACTCCGGCACCGGTCACTGCAGAAGCTCCATCAATGAAGTTCCATGACCGGGAAGGGAATCACCATGACCGCCACCATCTCCTCACGACTGAGCGAATCGACGGACTCGCTGTTGCGATTCGCCATGCGTGCCGACGCCGTCCTCAGCGGGTTGGCCGGGATCGCCTCGCTGATCTTCGCCCATCGATTGGCCGAACTCGCCGGCACCAGCCCTGGCGTGGAGTACACGATTGGCGCGTCATTCGTCGCCTTCGGCGTCGTTGTTCTGGTCCTTGCGGCACGACCCTCGATCCGGATGTCGGGCCTGGTACTTGCCATCGGCAACCTGCTCTTCAGTGCCGCCACCGTTGTCGTGGTGCTCGCCGGCGTGTGGCCGCTGACCACAGCCGGAGTTGTTCTGGTGCTGGGCACCGGCGCATACACGCTGGTGATGGCGGAGCTGCAGTACCAGGGCGTTCGCCGCATCACGAAGGCCTAGGCAGTTTCTGGAGCCTGCGGTCTAGAGCTTGCGCAGGCGAAGCCGGTTGATGGAGTGGTCGGCGTCCTTACGCAACACCAGGGTGGCCCGCGGCCTGGTCGGCAGGATGTTGTTGATCAGGTTCGGCAGGTTGATCGAATGCCAGATGTCACGGGCAGCGAACATGGCCTGCTCGTCGGGCAGCGTGGAGTAGTGATGGAAGTGCGAGGCCGGATCTGCGAAGGCGCCGGCCCGCATTGACAGGAACCGCGAGACGTACCACTGCTCGATGTCCTCGATGCGCGCGTCCACATACACCGAGAAATCGAACAGGTCGGACACCATCAGCGCGGGGCCGGTCTGCAACACGTTGAGGCCTTCGAGAATGAGAATGTCGGGGTGTTCGATGATCTGCTTTTCGCCGCGCACGATGTCGTAGATCAAGTGTGAATACACCGGCGCGCATGCTGCGTCAGCGCCCGATTTGACCGCGGTGACGAAGCGCATCAACCCCCTGCGGTCGTAGCTCTCAGGAAAGCCCTTACGGTGCATCAGGTTTCGCCGATCCAACTCGGCGTTGGGATAAAGGAAGCCATCGGTGGTGACGAGGTCGACGCGAGGGTGGTGCTCCCAGCGCGCCAGCAGCGCCTGAAGCACGCGGGCGGTGGTCGACTTACCGACCGCCACGCTGCCCGCGACGCCGATGACGAAAGGCACCGGCCGGTCGGGGTTCTGCTGAGGCTCGCCGAGGAATTCCGCGGTCGTCGCGAACAAGCGTTGGCGGGCGGCCACCTGCAGATGGAGCAATCGGGCCAGCGGGAGGTATACCTCCTCGACCTCCAGCAGGTCGACCTTCTCGCCGATACCGCGCAGCCTGACCAGCTCGTCCTCGGTCAGTTTCAGCGGCGTCGACATTCGAAGTGCGCGCCATTGACTTCGGTCGAACTCCACGTAGGGGCTGGGTTCGCTCAGCCGCGCCATGGGCCCAGTCTTGCAGTTAGCGTAGGAACGCATGGACCCCGGTATGGAAACGGCAGCTTCTGCGGCCTCGGCCACCTTCGTCCGGGAGTACCTGTTGCTCGGACTGCGCTTCGACCGAGTTGAGCAGGGTTACGTCGACTCGTTCACCGGTGACCCCGCCTTGAAGCGAGTTGTCCAGTCGGAGCCGCAACCCGAACCCGCCGATCTGGCCCGCCAGGCCGAGCGGCTCTTGGGCGAATTGCCGGCCGGACTGGACCAGGCGCGTGCGGACTTCATCGGGGCGCATTTACGCGCGTTGGCCTGCGCCGGCCGCAAGTTCGCCGGCGAGCGAGTCGGGTTCATCGACGAGGTGCATTCCTACTTCGACGTGCGGATCGCCAAAGGGGACTGTGATCGCTATCGGGAAGCCCACACCAGGCTGGACGCCGCACTCGGGGGTTCTGGGTCGCTCCGCGAACGGATGCAGGCCTATCGTGCCTCGGAGGAGATTCCGCCCGCCCGCCTTGAGGAATGTATCCACGCCTTCTCCAGCGCGCTGCGGGACCGCGTCCGCACGACTTTCCCGTTACCGGCCAGCGAGACCATCGACTACGAGGTCGTCACCGACAAGCCATGGTCGGGTTTCAACTACTACCTGGGTGACTACCGGTCCACAGTCGCCGTTAACGCGGACCTCAAACAGCAGATGTCGCATTTGCCGCGGTTGGTGGCCCACGAGTCCTATCCGGGCCACCACACTGAACACTGCCGCAAGGAGGCCGGCCTCGTGGAGGGCAGAGGGCAGGCCGAGCAAACGATCTTCCTGGTCAACACGCCGCAATGTCTCATGGCCGAAGGGTTGGCTGATCTGGCGCTTTATGCTGCCGTAGGACCGGACTGGGGTAGCTGGGCGGCCGAGATCTACGCCGACCTCGGCCTGCGTTTCGACGGCGAGCGTGCCCAGATGGTCTCGGAGGCGACGGCCGCTCTCGCCGACGTCCGCCAGGATGCCGCGCTGATGCTGCATGACGAGCACCGCGACGTCGGGGACGTCGTCGAGTTCCTCAAGCGATGGCTGCTGATCAACGACGACCGGGGCCGTCAGACGCTGCGCTTTCTGTCCTCGCCGCTGTGGCGCGCCTACACCAGCACATATGTCGAGGGCTACCGGCTGCTGCGCGGGTGGCTGGACGCGCGACCGGCGGGGGTGACCCTGACCGAGCGCTTCGGCACCTTGCTCGACGAACCGCTGATCCCGTCGTCCTTGCGGGCCGATTGACGTGCGCTCGCGCGCCGGCGGGGAGCGTGCGGTTTCATTCGCAACGCCCCGCAGCTTGCGGATGAGACCGCGCAGTCGATGTGGCTTCTGCCCGCCCGCGTGGCCCGACTACTCTCGATCCTATGACTGCAGAGTCCGTGACCCTATCGTCGCCGGGTGCCGAGTATGCCGAGACCGCCGGGGAGGCCTACCGCGCCGCGCTGCAGGTGATCGAGAGCGTCGAGCCTCGGATTGCCGCCGCCACCCGCAAAGAGCTTGCTGATCAACGGGATTCGCTCAAGTTGATCGCCAGCGAGAACTACGCGTCCCCCGCGGTGCTGCTCACCATGGGAACCTGGTTCTCCGACAAATATGCCGAGGGCACCATCGGGCACCGGTTCTATGCGGCCTGCCAGAACGTCGACACTGTGGAGGCATTGGCCGCCGAGCATGCTCGCGAACTCTTCGGCGCCCCGTACGCGTATGTGCAGCCGCATTCTGGAATCGATGCAAACCTGGTCGCTTACTGGGCGATCCTGGCAACTCGCATTGAAGGCCCGGGACTAGCGGCCCTGAATGCCAAACATGTCAACGATCTGTCCGAGACCGACTGGG
Source organism: Actinomycetes bacterium (assembly GCA_022601275.1). GTDB lineage: Bacteria > Actinomycetota > Actinomycetes > Mycobacteriales > Mycobacteriaceae > Mycobacterium. The sequence goes on along the minus strand of JAHZIT010000045.1, from coordinate 3,473 downwards.
AAACGCTGCGCTCCAAGCTCGGCAACCAGCGGTTGCTGGGCATGTCACTGGACAGCGGCGGCCACCTCACCCACGGTTTCCGGCCCAACATCTCCGGCAAGATGTTCCACCAGCGCCAGTACGGCACCGATCCCGAAACCGGGCTGTTGGATTACGATGCCGTCGCCGCCGCCGCACGCGAGTTCAAGCCGTTGGTGCTGGTCGCGGGCTACTCGGCTTATCCCCGTCGGGTGAACTTCGCGAAGATGCGGGAGATCGCCGACGAGGTGGGGGCCACCCTGATGGTCGACATGGCGCACTTCGCCGGGCTCGTCGCGGGCAAGGTGTTCGTCGGTGACGAGGATCCGGTGCCGCACGCGCACGTCACGACCACCACTACCCACAAGTCGCTGCGAGGTCCGCGCGGTGGGTTGATCCTGGCTGCCGAGGAGTTCGCCCCCGCCGTCGACAAGGGTTGCCCGATGGTGCTCGGTGGCCCGCTTTCGCATGTGATGGCCGCCAAGGCGGTCGCACTGGCGGAGTCCCGGCAACCGGCTTTCCGCGAATATGCCCAACGCATCGCCGACAATGCCAAGTCGCTCGCCGAGGGCTTCCTCAAGCGAGGAGCCCACCTGGTCACCGGCGGCACGGACAACCACGTCGTGCTGTTGGACGTGACATCCTTCGGGCTTACCGGACGTCAGGCCGAGTCGGCGCTGCTGGACGCCGGGATCGTCACCAATCGCAACTCGATCCCCTCCGACCCCAACGGCGCTTGGTACACCAGCGGCATCCGCTTCGGCACCCCGGCGCTGACGACCCGCGGCTTCGGCGGCGACGACTTCGACCGCGTCGCCAAACTCGTGGTCGAGGTGCTTACCAACACCGAGGCAGCCGCCGCCGGTGGGCCGTCCGGGGGTGCTCGGGTTTCCGGGGTTTCGAAGGCCAAGTACACCGTGGCCGACGGCACGGCAGAGCGGGTACGTGCCGCCTCGGCTGAGCTCCTGGCCGCTAATCCGCTGTATCCCGGCCTGACCCTTTAAGCGTGGCCACGACACTCCGTCCCTGATTTCCAAGAACATGTGTATGCGGGTTACAGTTACTTTATGGCACAGAAACCTGTCGCTAATGCGCTGACTGTCGAACTCGAGCCGGTCGTCCTGCAGGAGCTGCGGCGGCATCTCGACTCCGAGGAACTGTGGTACGCCCACGACTACGTTCCCTTCGAGCAGGGTGAGAACTTCGCGTTCCTCGGTGGGCGCGATTGGGATTCGTCGGAGGCGACGCTGCCCAAGCACGTCACCGACGCGGTAGAGATTCTGCTGATCACCAAAGACAACCTCGCCGGCTACCATCGCGAGCTCGTTGAGCATTTCATCCTCGATGGCAAGTGGGGCCGCTGGCTGGGCCGCTGGACAGCCGAGGAGCATCTCCATGCCATTGCCCTGCGCAACTATTTGGTTGTCACCCGTGAAGTGGATCCCACCGCCAACGAGGACGTCCGCGTCGAGCATGTGGTGCAGGGCTACCGCGCCAACACCTACAGCCAGTTGGAAACCCTGGCGTTCATGGCGTTCTTCGAGCGCGCCCACGCCGTGTTCTGCAGCAATCTGCAGGCGCAGACCGAAGAACCGGCCCTCAAGGGGCTGATCGGCCGGATCGCCAAGGACGAGGAACGTCACGAGGAGTTCTTCGCCAACCTCATCGGTTACTGCCTCACCCGCTCACGGGACGAGACGATCGAGGCGATCGCGCGCCGCGCAGGTGAGCTCGACGTGGTGGGAGCCGATATCGTCGCCTACCGCGACAAGGTGGCCGAGGTGGCCGAGGCGGGCATATTCGATCAGGAGCAGCTGCGCCGCGTCATCTCCGACCGCATCACGGCGTGGGGGTTGGCCGACGAGCCCCGGCTGCAGCAATTCATCACCTCGTAACCCGCACGCCTCCCTAGTACGGCGCGCCTGTCGGGCGCGACGACCGCAACCGGGGTAGCGTCGATTTCGATGGCTAGCGACATGCTCTGCTATCCGGGCGGTCCCGATCTCGTCGATCACGAAGGACCGGCCCCGGTCCTAGAGGCCGCTGCGCGTCCACCGAGACGTTCTTGTGGGGCCGCATGAACTTCGCCTCGCTTCGAGGAGCGCACCGTGAATGAATCGCAGGGCTGGCAGAGCCAGACATCGGGCCCGATTCGGACCTACGTGCTCGACACCTCCGTGCTGCTGTCAGATCCCTGGGCATGCACAAGGTTCGCCGAACACGAAGTTGTGGTTCCGTTGGTCGTCATCAGTGAATTGGAAGCCAAGCGGCACCACCATGAGCTCGGGTGGTTCGCTCGGCAGGCACTACGGATGTTCGACGATCTCCGGCTCGAACACCATCGTCTGGACCAGCCGATTCCCGTCGGGGATCATGGCGGCACCCTGCAAGTCGAGCTTAATCACAGCGATCCCTCGGTGCTGCCCGCCGGCTTCCGGACCGACAGCAATGATTCGCGAATTCTGACCTGTGCGGCCAATCTCGCCGCCGAGGGCAAGCGAGTCACGCTGGTGAGCAAGGACATTCCGCTGCGGGTCAAGGCCGGCGCGGTCGGTTTGGGTGCTGACGAGTACCACGCGCAGGACGTCATCACCTCCGGTTGGACCGGAATGGCCGAACTCGAGGTGTCCAGCGAGGACGTCGACGGCCTGTTCGCCGAGGGGCAAATCGACCTTGAAGCTTCCCGCGACCTGCCGTGCCATACCGGAATCCGATTGCTGGGAAGCAACTCTCACGCGCTGGGCCGGGTGAACGCCGACAAGCGCGTGCAACTCGTGCGCGGCGACCGCGAGGTGTTCGGTCTGCGCGGCCGTTCCGCCGAGCAGCGGGTGGCGCTGGATCTACTGCTCGACGAATCCGTCGGCATCGTGTCACTCGGTGGTAAGGCAGGCACCGGGAAGTCGGCGCTTGCCCTGTGTACGGGGCTGGAAGCCGTGCTGGAGCGGCGGACCCAGCGCAAGGTGGTCGTGTTCCGTCCCCTGTATGCGGTCGGCGGCCAGGAACTGGGCTACCTTCCGGGCAGCGAGAACGAGAAGATGGGGCCATGGGCCCAAGCCGTCTTCGACACGCTTGAGGGCCTCGCCAGCCCCGCAGTGCTCGAGGAGGTCCTGGCGCGCGGCATGCTCGAGGTCCTTCCGCTGACCCACATCCGCGGACGTTCACTGCACGACTCGTTCGTGATCGTCGACGAGGCGCAGTCGTTGGAGCGCAACGTGCTACTCACCGTGCTGTCGCGGCTGGGTACGGGCTCCAGGGTCGTGCTGACCCACGACGTGGCGCAGCGCGACAACCTGCGTGTCGGCCGTCACGACGGCGTCGCGGCGGTGATCGAGAAGCTGAAGGGTCACCCGCTGTTCGCGCACATCACGCTACTGCGCAGCGAGCGCTCGCCGATCGCGGCGCTGGTCACTGAGATGCTTGAGGAGATCAGCCCGAGCGCGCTGCCCTGAGCTGGC